>DAOTUI010000041.1:0-16833 GCA_034437035.1 Chloroflexaceae bacterium | reverse complement strand
TTCGTGATGTGTAAAACATTTCTGCAATTTTCGTCACCATGTGGGGCGAGATGCTTCCCAAGTGTCCGTTTTTGACCCGCTCGTGGGGAATTTTTATGAACTCGTTCCGAAAATAAGCGAACGGTGAGTTGATAACATATGTCACAGTCCAAATGCGGCAAGATCGTCCGTGCGATGTTCCCACACCCAATCAATACCTTCGGCAGCCTCATAACCCAGGTAGCCACTGTCAAAATAGCCACAGAGAAAAAGAACCAGGCGTACGTCTTCACCATAATTATTGCGCAGTTGCGTTATCTTAACAGCTTCTTCTTTACGCCGCTTATTAGTATTTGTGAAATCACCAGCCGATTTCGCCTCAATCAGCAGCGGTAGTTCACCCGCTTGTGCTCTTGCCGGCATAACAACGGCATCTATCGGGATATTGATTTTGCGCGTGCCCCCGGTCAACTTCACTGGAATGTTTAGCCGAAATGCAAAGGTGCCCGGTTGCATCTCGAAAGCGGCTACCCCTTCACCTGCTTTAACGAGAGCATAACCGCGCTGCTCTAACCACTGTTGGATGGTGACAAGTTGTCTGTGTTCCTGAGCATTACGAATAATTGGGTCGGCAACTGCACCTCAAAGGCGATCAGCTACAACCGTTGCCGCTCGCTGTACTGCCATCTCAATCGGCTGCTGGTTATGCTCCAGCCATGGGAATAAATCTCTATCCGTTAGCTTTGCGATAATCTCGCCGATCCTGCGCAGATCAGCATCTATATTGGACTGAAGCATACGTGGTGGAATGCGCTGCTCCACTTCCATACTTTTTACCAGACCGGGTGCAACTCTTGCCAGTCCAATCAGCCGATCACGTGCAATAGGTGGTGCCGTGGTCATCCGCAAGATAGGTAGCACCGTCGGGTTTTCGCGTAGAACTTCAGGAGCAATACTGGTCAGTTTAGCCGTCAACTGAAGTACATCTGTCACCTGCTTTGTCGTTTCAGCACGAGTATCGCGGTATGTTTGTGGCGCGAATTGCATAAACCAGTCGTTGTAGAAATCAATGGAATGCGCAATATCTGCCTTCCAGAGATGAGGTTTATCTGCATTAACTGACACACCAACCCCGCTACATCCTGCACTATGGGAAGCGGAAACTTTAATCCATCCCTTGGTCTGCTCTCCCCCGCTTGGTGCTGCCACGCCCACTGGACGATGGAACACAGAAGGGATGAGTATTTCCTTCCGCTTTCCTATCAGTAAGTTCTGTCGCAACTTGTCACGAGTATAGTAACACCCTCCCGCCCTGTCAACCACCACCCCTCCTCCGTCCTCCGTCCTTCGTCTTTCGCCCTCACCACCAGCAAAGAGGCGCAGCCATCCAGCCACGCCTCCCCGCTCTCCGCTCTCCGCTCTCCGCTCTGCGCTCTGCGTTCCCCGCTCTGCGCTCTGCGCTCTGCGCTCTGCGCTTATCGCTGAACCATTGGCAGGAACACGCGGTTATTCCCGGAAGCCGCCAGCAGAGCAAAGTCGGTGAAGTGATCCACCGCGATCTGCACCGTGCCGCCGCCATCCGCGTTCGGGACGACTGCGACATTCTCGACCGGCTTCCAACTGCCGCCGGCTTCATCCCAGTAGGCCGGCACAAGCTGATCCATTTCGATGCCCAGGTCCGCCAGTTGCGCGGCAGTGAAGGGGATCACCAGCGTAACCGGGCGCATAAAGTGGGTCACGGGCTGCCGACGGCTGGTTTCATCACCGGCAAAGGCGTGCAGGCGATAGCCAAAGCTGACCGGCTGCAGATCACCAGCGGCCTCCAGCTCGGGCAGCGGGCGCACTGTCAGCGCCACCGTGCCACTGATCGCCATCGCCCCGGCGGGAACGCGCACCTCGGAACCGTCCGACATCGTGAAGAACTGGTCCGCATCGGCCTGGAAGACAAACGCCTGGCTCTCTGGGATCGGCGTGGCCTCGGCCAGCAGTAGCGGTGCATCAAGCGGGGTACTGCTCGCCGCCGGTGTCACCGCAAGCGGAGCGCTGCGCAGGAACATATCGCCCTCGGAACCGACCGCCTGCAGCGTCCAGCTTACCCCGGCCAGCAGATGCAACTGGAAGTTGCCGTCGGGACCGGCCGGCGCATGCACAGTAATACCATCGGCAGAGCGCGCCCGCACCAGCCCGGCATGCCCGGTGTCGTCAAACATTACCTGGCCGCTGACCATGGCATCACTCTCGCGGAAGCGCAGGTCGGCGGTTACATCACCCTGTTCCACCAGGCTGACCGTCACCGGCGTGGGCGGCAGCAGATGCGCGGGCAGGCTCCCCCGCTGGTTCTGCAGTCGGCGGAAATGCACCTGGACGCGGTAGCTCCCGGCGGGCACCTGCACCTGATAGTCCCCTTGGTGGTTGGTGTAGTCCCAGCGGTTGACCGCCGTGCTGCCGGCGTCCGTAACTTCGCTGACGACCACCCGCACCCCACGCAGCGGCGTGCCGTCGGGCGCAGTCACCGTGCCGCGCAGCGTACCCAGGCTCGCCAGACTCACCAGCGTAAAGTCTACATCTTCAACCGTGCTGCCCGCGCCATCGTTGAAGGGCAGGAAGACCTGCTGCATGCGGGGGCGCTGCACCAGGTAACCGCTGGTCGGATCGACAAACGCATGCACGCGCCAGGTACTTCCGCCGGTGCCGGTGACATCGGTCGTACTCACCGCCAGATCATAGGTGCCGTCAACCGGGTTGACGCGAGTGCGCGCCCAACCCCCGCTATCGCCGGCGGCCCAGACGCTACCCGGCACAGCGGTGACATTCGCACCGTCACGGTCCTTCAGCGCTCCGCGAATGTGCGCGTCGTTGGCGGTAATCGGGATCCGGATCGGCTCGACAATGGTTGTATTGAGGTTAACCGTCACCCGACTCAACGCCGTGTAGGGGACATCCGGCGGAAACGCCACACCAATGGTGTAGACATCCGACAGGCTTGAGGCCAGCTTGAGCGTAAATGCACCATCACTCAACTGCGCCGACGCCGACCGGGTCGGGTGGCGCTGGTCCTCCTGCGGGTAGAAAGCATAGGCCCGCCCATCAACGCCATCCGTCAGCGGTTCGCCAGTCGCGCTATCAACCGTGATCCCGCTCAGGGTGACATCGGCTTCAGCAATCAGCAGATCCTGGGTGGCGGTGGCATCAGGACTGTCCAGGAAGACGCGTTGCGGCGGCTCGGCGGGCAGGTAGGGCTGCTCCTCCAGCGGGATAGCGCGTACCAGCCAGACGCCCTCGATCACCTGAAGCTGGTACTGGCCCTGCTCATCGGTGCGAGTCTGCTCATACTCTGTGCCATCCAACCGCCAGGCCCGCACCGGAATACCCGCCGGCGCACTCCCGCCCGCACTGGCGGTACCATCCACCAGACGCACCGTCCCGTTGATGCCGGCCTGCTTCTCCATAACTTGCAACGCGCCCACGTCAATGGTTTCGCCCGCCTCGGCGTGATAGACCATACTGCGTAGCGTAAGCGGGGCGGCCCAGTCAGGATTTTCCAGCGTCAGGCTGAACAGCACCACGCCGGGTAGCAGTTTGACGGTAAAGCTGCCATCGTCGGCGACCTGCACGCTGTTGCCCTGGCCCTCCTGGTTCTCAGCGCGGACCCAGGCGCGGTTGGGCGCATCAAAGGTTGCGCCGCTGCCGGCCGGCGGGAGCAGTTGCCCGGCAACCGTAACGGTCGCCGCCTGAACCGTAAAATCCTGGGTGGCAGCGGGCGGGACACTCACGATCAGCGGGTCGGCGGCATAGACCCAGTTGGGTGAGGTGGTGGTTATGCTGATGGGGCGCACGCTCAGCGTGTAGTCATCCGCCGGCAGCGCCGGCAGGCTGTAGGCTCCGGTCGCATCGGTGGGGGCAGGCCGCGCCAGAGTGCTGCGCGTCGCCACGACAACTGCGTCATCCACGCCGGTACCGTTCATTGTCACCGTGCCGCTGATGCTACTCAACTGCGCGAGTGGGGCGGCGGCGGCATCTCCGGACTGTGCGCCGGGCTGCACCAGCAGCGCCAGCATAATCAGCAGCAGACTCACATGCCACCAACCGGACCGACCATTCCGACTCCGACGCGTTCGGGCGATGATTGTGTGCTTCAAAGGATACCTCCATGTGCAAGTGGTTGAACGCTCAACGATGATCAGGCATGCCCGTCTTCAAGCTGAAGTGTAGGTGAAACTTGTGAAGATGGTGTGAAGGAGTGGTGCGGGTTGGGTGGAGGGAACGCGGTATCTGCGGAGACAGAGCATGATACAATGGCAGGAGTTACGCGGTGGTGGTTTGAACCACGAACGCCGCGAAAGGAGCGAAACACGCGAAGCGGACGATACGCTCGTCGTGATCATCATCATCAAAAGCACACAGCACGCGCTCCTCAGTGTTCTCTGTGTTCTCTGTGGCAAAAAACGCGAAATGCGATTTACTCAGACTGAAAGCAGGCTATGCCAATACGAATGCTCACCGCTACCCGCTATGTCACCCCACTGCGCGAGGGTGGCTCCCTGCCGGCGATTGTCGAGGCCGGCGACGACCGCCTCTACGTGCTCAAGTTTCGGGGGGCGGGCCAGGGGCCGAAAGCGCTGATTGCCGAACTGGTTGCCGGGGAAATCCTGCGCGCGCTGGGGCTGCCGGTCCCGGAGCTGGCCCTGGTGGAGGTTGACGCCGCGCTGGGACGGGCCGAGCGCGACCCGGAGATCCAGGATCTCTTGCAGGCCAGTGTGGGGCTGAACCTGGCGATGGCCTACGTCCCCAATGCACTCTCGTTTGACCAGTTGCTGACGCCGCCACCCGCGCCGGATCTCGCCTCCGCCATCGTCTGGGCCGATGCGTATGTGACCAATGTTGATCGCACCCCGCAAAACCCAAATATGCTGATCGCCGATGGGCAACTCTGGCTGATCGACCATGGGGCGGCGCTGTATGTGCATCATGCCTGGGGCGACTACCTTACCCGCAGCAAGAGCGCGTTTCCGCAGGTACGCCGGCATGTGCTGCTGCCCTTCGCCGACCGGATCGCCACCGCCGACCAGACCCTGAGCGCTCAACTAACGCCGGAATTGATCCGCTCGATCGTCGGGCTGGTGCCGGCGGGCTGGCTGCCGGCGGAGAGCAGCTTTGACGACACTGCAGCGCATCGGGCTGCCTATGTGGACTATCTCACCCGCCGCCTGGAGCCGCCGCGAGCCTTTGTCGAGGAGGCGATCAATGCCCACACTCAGCGCGTTTGACTATACCACCATCCGGGTGGTGCCCCGGGTGGAGCGGGGGGAGTTTATCAACGCGGGCGTGATCCTCTTCTGCCGCACGCAGCGCTTCCTGGCCGCGCGGGTCGAACTGGACCGGCGGCGCTTACAGGCGCTGGCCCCCCACCTCGACCCGGCCATTGTTCAGCAGCATCTTGATCTGATCGCGCGTGTCTGTGCCGGGGGGAAGGAGTCAGGACCAATCGGGGCGCTGTCGCTGTCGGAGCGCTTCCACTGGCTGGTCGCTCCACGCAGCACCATCATCCAGACCGCGCCGGTGCATGGCGGATTATGCGCCGATGCCGGGGCTATGCTGGACCATCTGCTGGAGGTGCTGGTACGGCTGCCGCAGCCGGCAGCATGATGTGTATTTCGTCGTCTGTATTTCGTCGTCCGTCGTCCGTCGCCTGTAGGACGAAAATCTAACCCGTAACCCGTAACCCCTAATCTGTGATAAACTACAGACTGACACAGCATACGCCTACCGTCCGGCTCCATTGCGTCAGCCGGCACAACGGCTGGTCGCTCGCCCCTCGTCCGGTCGTACTCTAAAGTTGCGCTACTCCCTCGTCTGACCACCTGATCGTGGAATGGACTGCCTGACCCTCCGCTGGAAAGAGGACATCGCATGACAACGCTGTTGGGAACCGACCTGATTGTTATTGTCTTGACTGCACTGGCAACATTTGTTGCGCTCCATGCCTGGGACTATCGTTCCTCTCGCATATTTGTCATTGTTGTGGCAACCCTGATTCTGATGAACATCCTCACCAGTGTGCGCCCATCGGTTGACGACCCGGCGATCGGGTATGTGCTGGCAAGTATGTCGCTGTCGGCTCTGGTAGTACTTATCACCGCGCTCATGTTGCTGACCAGTGCCCTGTTTGCGCCCCAGTGGTGGACCGGCGCACGCCCCATTCGCCTGATTGTGCTGCCTTATATCACCGCATTTATTCTTATTGCGATTGACCTGATCGGCGGAGTGGACTGGTTTGTTGCCGGCGTCTACCTGGATGAAGCGGAGGTTTACCGGTTTCAGCCAGTGAAACCCTATGCCGACATCTTGCTGGCCTCATCAGCGGTGGGATTGCTGGTGCTGCTGGGCATCTTGATCGTCGCCTTCGTGCGTGAGCGACAGCTCCGGTTTGCGATTAGCCTGCTCTTCGGGTCGATTGTCGTCGCCATGGCGATCAGTCTGATTTCCGTCAACTCGCCCTTTCTGAGTGGGATTACGCATACGCTAACGACACTGCCGATTATGCTGACCCTGGGCTATATTGTACTACGCACACCCCTGCTCACCCCCACACGGGCCGCCCTCGATCTGGCACTGCAGGCAACCGACGATGCTGTTGCCGTCCTCGACCCCGATCACCAGGTGGTCTATGTCAACCCCGCCGCCGGCACGCTGGGTATCACCCTGGGGCAGTCGCTCACCAGCCTGGCTGATCCGGCTGCGGACACGCCGACCCCGGATCAATCCGCCACCGGCAACAGGAGCCGGCGTTTCCACCTCAGCGAACGCAGCATTATCATCAACCGCACGGATGTTGTGAACCGGCGCGGCAAAACGCTGGGCACCCTGCTGCTGGGACGTGATGTCACCGATCTGGAGCAACGCACGGAGCAACTGGCGTGCGAACGTGAGCGGTTGGCGGCAACCGTCCAGCAACTGGAGGTCGCACAGCAGGAACGCCTACAACTGCTGGCAACCCTGCAGGCCGGCGAGACCCGCTTTCGTACCCTGGTCGAGTCGATGGACGATATCATCTTCACGCTGGATCATGAACAGCGCCATACCGGCGTATTTGGGCACTGGCTGGAGCGCTACGGCCTGCCGCCGGAAGCCTTTCTCGGCAAGACGCCGCGCGAAACCAGCCCCGATTCTGCCGCCGTCGCCCTGCACGAAACTGCGAATGCGCGCGCGCTACGGGGGGAGTATGTGGTCTACGAATGGTCATTTGGCGACCCGCCAACCACCATTCAGACCTCCCTCTCGCCGATGCGTGATGACAGTGGCAATATCATCGGCATCGTCGGTGTCGGGCGGGATATCAGCCCGATCAAACAGATGGAAGCGGCGTTGCGGGCAGGTGAAGAACGTTACCGCTCAATCATCGAGACCATGCACGACGGGTTTGTGTTGCATGATGCCGACGGCACTATTTGCGAGTGGAACCGGCGCGCTGAGAACATTCTGGGACTGACCGGGGCTCAGTTGCAGGGACGCACCTCGGTTGACCCGCGCCGGCAGGCGATTCACCCGGATGGGCAACCCTTCCCCGGTGAAGCGCACCCGGCGATGGTGACGATGCGCACCGGGCAACCCTGCTTCCAGGTGGTCATGGGCATCCGCAAGCCTGATGAAACACATACCTGGCTTCTGATCAACTCCCAACCGCTCTTCACAAACGGCATGGCAGCACCAAACGCGGTTTTTACCACCTTTATGGATATTACCAAACGCAAAGAGATGGAGGAAGCACTCAGATTGAATGAACAGCGCTACCGGGCGCTGGTCGAGTCATCCGAGGATGCGATCTTCCAGATTGACCCGGCAGGAACCTATCTTTTTGTAAACATGGCCGGGGCGCGGACCATGGAGCTAACCCCGGCGGAGATCATTGGACGCCATGTGAGCGACCTCTTTCCTGCCGACGCCGCCAGATTATCGTTGCACTTTCTGGAAACGGTACTCCGGACGACTCAGCCGCTCCAGGTCGAGCGCCCCCTCCCGGTCAACGGCACGATGCGCGACTACTCGACCGTCCTGGTGCCCTTGCTGGACGACAATGAACAGGTGACATCGGTGGTGGGTATCGGCCGCGATATGACCGAGCGCAAGCAGGCCGAGGAAGCACTACGGATGAGCCGGGCCCGGCTCCGGGCGATCTTCGATAATGCCGCCGCCGGGATTGCGCTGGCCGGTACTGATGACCACTTTCTCGAAGTCAACCAGGGCTGGATCGACATGCTGGGCTACACCGCCGCCGAAGCCGGCGCGCTGACCCCTCGGGATATCGTGCATCCCGACGATATCCTGAGCAACCAGGCCCAGATTGAGGCACTCAAGCATGGTGAAACCGCCCACTTTTCGTCGGAGCAACGGCTGGTACGTAAAGACGGCAGCATCTTCTGGGGAAATGTTTCGGTGACACCGATCAGTGGTAGTCAGGGTAACATCGAAGCGTTCATCGCCATCATCACCGATATCACCGAGCGCAAGCGGGCTGAGGCTGCCCTGCAACAGACCAATGCCGAGTTGATCCTGTTGAGTGAAATGAGTGACCTGCTGCAGACCTGTCGCACGGAAGCAGAAGCCGCCACGGTCATTGCCCAGGTCGCCCCCCAGCTCTTTCCCGATCTGTCGGGCGCACTCTACACCATCAGCGCCTCGCGTACTCAGGCCGAGGCTATTGCCGTCTGGGGAACCCTGCCCGTCCAGCGGGTCTGTGCGCCCCACGCGTGCTGGTCACTACGCCGCGGTCGCCGCCACCTCTCCTACAACGACCAACCGGGACTGGTCTGTCTGCATCTGCCCGATCCCCTGCCCGAGAGTGCCCTCTGCTACCCGATGATTGCGCAGGGCGAAACGCTGGGTATTTTCCATCTCTGTCGGGAAGTGGGTCCGTTGAGCGAGGCAACGCAGCAACTGGCGACGACCACGGCGGAACATCTCTCGCTGGCGCTGGCAAATGTCCGCCTGCGCGAAACGCTACGCCACCAGGCGATCCGCGACCCGCTCACCGGGCTGTTCAACCGACGCTACATGGAAGAGTCGCTCGAGCGTGAACTCCATCGCGCCGCGCGGCACAACATCGCGCTGGGCGTGATCATGCTGGATCTCGATCATTTCAAACGCTTCAACGACACCTTCGGGCATGCGGCCGGGGACACCATTCTGCGCGAACTGGGCAACCTGCTCCACTCCCAGTTGCGCGGCGAAGATATTGCCTGCCGCTACGGGGGCGAAGAGTTTGCGCTGATCATCCTGGATGCACCCCTGGCGGTGGTCATTCAGCGGGCGGAGCAGTTGCGCGCCGCCGTGCGACAGTTAAACGTGACCTATCGTGAACAGTCGCTCGGCACGGTGACGCTCTCACTGGGAGTGGCAGTCTACCCCGACCATGGCATCACAACCGAGGAGTTACTGCGCGCAGCAGACACCGCCCTCTACCAGGCCAAGGCTGCCGGACGCAACTGCGTCGTCACGGCATAAGCAGGAGCGCAGCACGCTGCATCACTTTGCCCCTGTACCGGTCTCAGCAATTTCCTCACTCCTTTTAGGGGATTTCCCTGATTGTCCCCGGTCAACATCTGCTGTAGAGTGAGAACACGCAGGAAACGATTACCGCTATGGAGCAACGGCGCTCCTGGCTCACAATGACTGCGTAGGTGACAACAAACACGGTGAGGCATCCGGCCAGGAAACCAGATGGTAGGAGGGTGGTTTTGCAAGCGTGGGGAACAGCGGCGTTCCTCGCCGGAAACCCGACGCCGGCACCCTGGCCCGGATGCTTCATCGATTTCAGGTGCTTTCGCATGCATGTTCATATTTCTAATTGACACGAGTTGCACGGTGGAAGATCAAACCAGGTGTTTCACCAGATGAGACGCAGATATCGCATGCAACGCTTTTGTAAAAAAAACTGGTTTATTCCGCCTTTCTGGAGGCAGTATTCCCCGCCAAACGCGGGATCGCCTGATACATATCAGCATTGGCCGTTTCGCGGGTTTCGCTCATGTCGTGTTGTTCGTGGTCCAAACTCCCGCCGCGCAAGTCGTGTCCCGGATAACCGGAAGGCGGAATGATCGAACAAAGACTAAACAATATAACCAGACTCTCCCTCAACCATACTGCGCCGGGTATTACCGGCGCGTACATCGGGTAAAGCAGCGTATCTTCACCCAGCACCATCTCCGCTTTGCGCTGCCTGTAGCCTTGCTTAACGACACCGGAACTGGTACTCTTAACGTGATATGCAACGTCATTGCAAGCAATCAGGTGGTTCCTATGTTTATACGGCAACTCCCTTCCCGATGGTGGCTGCGGGTGGTCCTACTCAGCGCTGCCGGCCTCCTTATCGGTCTTCTGCTCTGGACAACCGTCATCCGGGTAGCGGTCGTCCTGGGTATAGCACCCGCCACCCGGCAGAGTTTCCTGGCCCCACTGGCCCTGCTCATCTTCCTGCTCTTCCTGGTCAGACTGGCATTCCAGACCCATGGCCGGGAGCGTACCCAGGACCAACCCACCAGCGTGACGGCGACAGCACCGGTGCGCATTCCCGTTCAAGTAGAGCATCTGGCGGCCGCCGTACTCGACAGCACCGAGGCACTGATTATCCTGCTTGATCCCCAGGGTCGCATTATCCGTTGCAACCGGGCATGCACCTATCTAACCGGCTATCCAACCGAGGAGCTATCCGGCCATACCTTCTGGGATATCCTGTTGCCACCGGGTGAGCGGGAGCATGTGCAGGCTATGCTGACCCGTGGCAGCCTCACCCACTTCCCCATTCAACAGCAGCAGACCTGGGTAACCCGTACCGGGCAGCAACGGCATATAGCAGTAACAACCACTGTGCTTATGGAGACGCCGGGCACATCGAATCACCTGGTTGTCACCGGGATAGATATTACCGAACAGAAACATGCGGAACTGGCGCTCCAGTGTGAACAGCATCTGCTCTCCCAGATTATGGAGGTCAACCCGAACGGGATTATCGTAGTCGATCAACAGGGCCGGATCATCTTTGCCAATGCCCGCGCCGCGGATCTGCTGGGACGCTCCCAGGATGAGATTCTGCGGCACACCTACAACGACCCGGTCTGGAAGATCACCGATGTTGACGGCACACTGTTACCGGATGAGGCGCTACCGTTCCGGCAGGTGATGCAGACGGGCCGGATGGTGTTTGGCACGCGCCTGGCGCTGGAACGCGCCACCGGTCAGCGGATTATGCTCTTAATCAGTGGCGCACCGCTGACCAATCTCGAAGGCGCAATCAGTAGTGTCGTCTTTGCCTTCACCGATATCACCCAGACGGTCGCCCTGGAGCAGAAGCTGCGGCAGGCCCGCGACACTATGGAACAGCAGGTAGAGGAGCGCACGCGCGAACTGGAGCAGCGTACTGAGGAACTGCTGACACTCAGCACGTTGGGTGAGTTTTTGCAGCGCTGCCACACCATTGCCGAAGCCTTTGCCGTCATTGCCCGGTTTGCCCACCGACTATTCCCAGAGGACGCCGGGGTGATGAGTGCGCGGCGCACGCTCCGGCCTGACCTGGAGCCGGTGATAAGCTGGGGCGGACTGACTGCCGACCACGCCGTGACCGACCCGGAGATGTGCTGGGCGCTGACCTGTGGTAAGGTGCATCTAGCAGAGAACTCTGATACCGATCTCTTCTGCGCCCACACGCAGCAGGAACCGATCGGGCCACATCTCTGTATTCCGTTTTTTGTACAGAATGAGGTGTGTGGTGTGCTGTATTTGCGGCCGGCACTACCGGCCGAGCATCAACCGGGAGCGGAGTGGACCCGGCTCTGCGCAGCGAAGCAGCGCTTGGGAACCGCCCTGGCCGAGCAAGTCTCCCTGGCGCTGTCCAATATTCGCTTGCGCGAACAGTTGCACCAGCAGGCCGTACGTGACCCGCTGACCGGGTTGTATAACCGGCGCATGCTGGACGAGGCGCTGAACCGCGAAATTCGCCGCGCCGGCCGCGCCGGCCGCACCTTCGGGATTATCATGTTTGATATTGACCACTTCAAGCACTTTAACGATACCTACGGCCATCCGGCGGGGGATACACTGCTGGTAAGCGTGAGTGACTTGATGCGCATGTTGTTTCGCGCGGAGGATATTCTCTGCCGTTACGGTGGGGAGGAATTTCTGATCATCCTGCCGGAAGCCTCCCTCCCGGATGCGATGACACGCGCCGAAGAGTTGCGGCGGGAGGCATCACATATGCAAGTACGCCACCAGAACCAGGATCTTCCGGCAGTCACAATCTCGCTGGGAGTAGCTGCGTTTCCCATGCATGGTACCACCGGCCATGCGCTGGTGCAGCGGGCGGATGCCGCCCTGTACCAGGCCAAAATGGACGGACGCAACCAGGTGGTCGTCAGCCCCACCGGGTTACTCTTCACCGAAGAGCAATGCTGATCAACCAGTATACCTGGGGGCAAAAAGGATGCGAATTCCGGCGAATTTTGCCGGAAGTCGCATTAGCATTATTGCTAATATATTCAGATCAGCTTAAGACAACCTCTTCTCTGATTACGCGAGTTACGCGGTGAGGGTTTGGCCCACGAAAGCCATGAAATGGTCGAAAAACGCAAAATGGTCGGTGTGGACATACGCTCCGCGACTCTCCATCTTGTTAGCGCTAGATTACCATGCTGCCGCAGGCGACGACTGCCTGCATCTGGTGAAACGCCCGGTTTGAACGTTCACCGCGTAACGCGTGGCATGATGAACTACTTAGCATTGCGAAGTAAAGGCAGGTAGCTGCGATAGTGGATCATCGGAGTCGCGGGGCTGGTATGGGTTTGCCAGCGGACAGGTCGCACCTGGATCTCTTCACCATAGCCGTTCAAATAGGAAGCTAACCAGCGCGTACCATCGAAATAGAAATCGTATGCCCAGCCGAATGGCTCATACACCGGGGACTGCCAGGGACCAAAGGGTGAAGGTGCCCACTGCCACCGCTGACCGCTGCCGGTAGCATTATAGTAGATGTAGAAGTAGCCGTCATGACTGATGACAAAGGGCGACTCAGGCATGCCGTCCGGCTCCGGTAAACGCAAAACCGGACCCAGGTCGCGCCAGGTGCCCATCAGGTCGTCGGCAATCGCCACCCCAACGATCCCGCCATGCTGGTCACGGCCGGTATAGTAGAGGAAGTAGCGGTCATTGTAGCGCAACACCATCGGATCGCGCCCATCAGACCAGGTTTCCGCTCCGCCGTAGACAACATCTTCATGATGAGGTTGAAAAACCAGTCCACGCCTCATCCAACTCTTTGGGTCGGCGGGGTTGGTACTGGTCGCCAGCATAATACTCTGGGCAACATTGCGGTTAAACCCGGTATAGAACATAAAGAAGGTATCGCCTTCGCGGATAACATAGGGTGCCCAGATGCCCCCCTCGTCCGGCGCGCCCTTCGGGCCAGGTTCAAGAATAATCCCCAGATCTTCCCAGGTACAAAAATCGCGGGTGCGTGCATAGACAAAATGCCTGTCCTTAAACTGACCTTCAGATCGAGGCAAATGGATCGAAGCAATATAGTAAAAGTTATCGTAAAAAAAGAGCGTATGATCTTTCAGGCGGGTATGTTCAAGTTTGAGGGGATTAAAACATGCATCGGTTTCTGTATCAGATGGAAAAACAGACGGCTCAGACGCGGCGGAAGTGGGAAGAGGAAAAGTCAGTATCAGGAGCAGATACAGCCAGCCATAGACGGAGTATTTCAGCTTTTTCATAAGGAATCTGCGACGATTTACAGATAATAACGATGCCTGACATTACCTGCTCCGTATCATACCATAGTCCTGGGTGTGCAGCAACATCTACGTAACTGACAGGAGTTATGCGGTGGGAGTTTGGAGCACGAAAGCCACGAAATGAGCGAAAAACGCGAAATGGTCGGTGTGGAATCCAACAGGTTGAAGAACTATCCACCGAGGAACAACTCCGACTACTTGCGCACCTTGCCGAATATCTCCGGCAACAGCGTCAGACGGATACGTCACCGCATACCTGGGAAAGTTTGCACGGGCTCGCCAACTACCCATTCCTGGATGAAGACGCACAGACCTGGGTATCGCGCAGCCGGCAGGAGAACGAGCGGGTAGCCAGGCAACCGCGATGAAGATCACCGACCTACTTCAGCAAGTAACGCGGCTGTTTGTTGACACCGCACCGATGGTCTACTTGGTTGAACAGCATCCCCAGTATACACCGCTGGTTACTCCGCTGTTTCATGCAGTAGATGCTGGTACCAGGCACTGAATAATCCCTCATCACTCTTCCGCCGCATCCTGCGACAGCAGCAGCACGCTGTAAGGCCCAATCCCAACGTCGCCATAGCAGGTGTAACGCCGGGAATATTCAGCGGTGATACACTGTCTGGTTCAGGCGTCAACACAAAACTCTGCCCATCACGCCGCCGGATACGTACGGCACCATCACGACATGCCTGTTCAAGCAGTGCGGCAAAGTTCTGGCGTGCTTCGGAGAAGGTATAACTCTTCATGGTGTCACCTCCACAAGGTTGACCTGGGCTGCCCGCGCCGCAGTCTGAAGACCGCCATCAAGAGTTATCAGCGCGCCGGGTTGTCCTGTTTGACATATTACCCGTTCGGTTTATGATCTATCATTGGCTGCTATCACTGTGGTGAGATAGCCCGGATTATCAGGAACGGCGCTTCTTCCGCGCAGACGCCGGCGATGGTGATTCGAGTGAAGTGAGGGCGGCCTGCATAGTGGTCAAAAACTGGCGCTGTTGCTCTAAGGAAGCCTGGAGCAGTTGACGTTGCGCGTCGAGCGCACGCTCAAGGTGAACTAAATTCTGGAGAATGTGACCAACTGCCATTTCCACAGGCAGTTCCTCTTGTCGCCAGAGCCGTACGAGTTCGTCGGGAGAGACTGTGCCCATTGCGCTGACCTTTCACTTGTACGTCTATAGGCGTAATTTTAGCGCGGATTGCGACGGTTGTCAAGAGTAGTGGCTAAATCAGCTATTTGGTGAAGGTATGCGTCGGTTTGGGGAGAAGTTACGGTCCCTGCGGCTGAAACGCGGCTTAACGATGCGAGAACTGGCCGATGCGCTGAACTTTAAATCGCACGGTTTTATTGGTGATTTAGAGAGCGGGAGGAAATATCCGTCGCTTGACCTGGCGGTAAAAATTGCCGACTACTTTGGTGTCACGGTTGATCAGTTGGCACGGGATGATATGGAGGTGGAGTGAGTACGGGGTTCACGCCGTAGCGTGCCGCAACGAAAATCCGTGTCATGCTGACGATAGGAAGCATCTCGCTGCGTGGCGATGCAAGAGCAATGATCTGGTTCACGGTGCCTGCACTGGATGACAGCCTGCGACGAAACAGGTCAATACATACTACATCAGATGAGTAATATCAACGTCACCCCATTTGCGCTTAAGATACTCAGCTACCAGCCTTCTATGACAGAAATGAGGTTTATCCTCACTACAAAGCAAACAACTATCATCCAATATATCTTTCGACACTGTTTCCTCAATGCGTCTTTCCGCCATAAGCCGCAAGAAGTTCTTTTCATATACTTCCCACTTGCCACCTTTCTTCTTATAATCATCTAACAATGTTTGCGTAGGAGCAAGCTCAGGCAGATGGAGATACTCTATATTACAGATTTCATGTAAGAAGTAGCGCAAATCGCCTTTCTTAGCAAAACCCGCTAGTTGGGAAACATTGTTCAGACGTACATCTATGAGGCGCTTTACACCTGACTTCCGCAACTCCGTAAAAAAACTCTCAGCCGACTTTCTAGTAAAACCAATAGTAAAAACATGTACATTATTCATGGTATTACTATCCTTTACCGGCTTCTTTATGAACACCACGAAATGTATAGGCAATGCGCTTACCCTGCAGATCATACGCCAGTTCAATCAGTTCTTCTTTTGTTGAAAACAAGTCCGCCTCTGGCAGGTGCAGATTCTGCATTAACCGCTGCTCTGTTTGCGTGTTTTCCTCCAGGCGCGAGTCGGGCAAGATATGCAAAATCCGGAGATCGGGATGACGCAAGTTGCGACAGATTAAGATGGTGCGATGACAAGTCAGGGGATCAGCTTCGGCACACATCAAGGCTATCCGATATTTTTCTACACCTTTGAGTAATCGCATTACACCCTGGCGAAACAGGCCTGTTTGCGCTAAAAGTCTATACTGTACTTTCCCGTTATCAAAACATTCCAAGTCACTACTACGTGCGCCTAACTCTTCCCCTAAAAATACATAGGCTATACCCTGAGCTTTAAGCGCCTCTTTGAGTGCTTCACGGTTAAACTGCGAGGTATATTTGCTATATGGCTGTGAGCGCACATCGGCAACGGCCGAAATAGCATGATCCTGAAGGAGATTGATAAATCTCTCTCGAGTATGATTTGAATGCCCAATGGTATAAATGGTCCTGGTCATAGCGCCTCTAAATTTGAATAACTGCCGCAACTAGCTTGTAGCAGTAGCCTTGAAACAGTTCACCCAGGCTTATTGTAACATACCAGGCGCTTCCAGGAAACGTGTACACACCATCGTCATGCTGCAATAACTTTTTCTCAAAATCCAGATCAGTCACTATGAGACGATACAATTCCTTTCGATACGTAAATTCAGCCCTGACCTTTCTTCTATCATACTCCATGCCAACGGTAAATGAGACTGACTGAAGTTTAATAAAAAACTGACCACCATACAGAAAATGTGTTCCGTATGAAACGACGCTTACACGATAGCATCATCGAGCAGGATAAAGCCCACGGGAATGGGCCTCTCTTCTTTCAGCAGATAGTGCAGCAAGCGCAGACCCAG
>DAOTUI010000040.1:0-43823 GCA_034437035.1 Chloroflexaceae bacterium | reverse complement strand
GCACGGGTGTTGGTGGCGGCACTGGCGTCGCCGTCGGTGGTGGCACCGGGGTTGCTGTCGGGGCCGGTCCCGGTGGTGGTACCAGGGTTGGTGGTGGTGGCACCGGCGTATTGGTCGGCACGAGTGGCGGCACCGGCGTATTGGTCGGCACGGGTGGCGGCACCGGCGTGCTGGTTGGCGCGGGTGGCGGCACCGGGGTAGCCGGCGGCACAGGTGGCACGGGCGTGTTGGATGGCACGACCGGCGGCACGGGTGTGTTGGATGGCACGACCGGCGGTACGGGCGTGTTCGATGGCACGACCGGCGGTACGGGCGTGTTCGACGGCACGACCGGCGGCATGGGTGTGTTGGATGGCACGACCGGCACGGGCGGGATGGCCGTTGCTGCCGGACGGGGCAAGGTGGTCGGTTGCGGCGGTGCCTGGGTCGCGCCGGTCGCCCCGGCGTTGAGCACACTGGTTGCGTTCGGTCCGGCGGGCTGGTTGTTGGCTGCCGGGTCACTTGCCGGTTGCGTGACATCTGATGTTGTGGGCGCGACTGCCGTTGCCCCCGCGTCGTCCGGTGACGCGGTGGCCGCTGGTCGGGTCGGGCGTGCGGTTGGGCTGGCGGCCGGGCGGCTGGTGGGCTGGTCTGAGCCGGATGCTCCGCCGCGCTCCGTGGGCGTCGGGGTCGGGGTTATGCGGCTCGCCACCAGACTGCCGTCGGAGGCCAGCGAGCGGGGCAGCGGTGGTACATCCACCGGCACCAGCAGGCTCTCCCCCGGCACTGGTGTCACGTTGCGCAGGATGGCGTCACGGGCAGCTTCAAACACAATCGCCCCATCGAGTTGCCCCTGCTCGATGGGGGGATCGGGCCAGATCGCGTAGTCCGCCTCCAGCAGCGAAAGCAGACTGACCGTGTAGGGGCGCTTCTCAGGTTTCACCAGCGCCAGCCCGGCCGCCGAGGTGGTCGTCACTGCCAGCACCGCCAGCAGCATCATAATTGTGGTCATCACCAGCAGAGGTCTGCGGCGTAAGAGGCGCAGCCAGCGCCTATGCAGCGCGTACATTCGTTGCATTGTTTGCTCCTGGCAGAAATAGACTGAAGAGACATCCTTCACCCAGTTGACTCTCGACGCTGATGGTGCCCCCCTGGCACTCAATCAGCTCGCGGGTGATAACCAGGCCCAACCCCATGCCGCGCGGTTCCGCATTCAGGCTGTCGGCGCTACGCCGGAGCCGCTGGAACAGGTTGGGCAGCACCTCGGAGGGAATGCCCGGCCCAAAGTCCCGAATGCCCACCGCGACACCGTCGGCATGCGGGCGGCCAATAATCCGCACCGGGGCTCCCGGTCCATACTTGATCGCATTGTCCAGCAGTTGCTGAAACGCCACCTTGAGCATGCGCGCATCCACCATCACCAGTGGCAGATCGGTGGGGATATCGACCACCAGTTCGACCTCGGCAGCCGTGGCGGCATCGCGCAGTGAACTGAGGGCCGCCTCGATCACCGGGCCGATCCCGGTCGGGCTGAGATCCAGGTCCAGTGAGCCCATCTCGATATTGGTAACCATCACGGCCTTCTCAATCAGCGCGCTCATGGCGTGGCTCTGGCGCAGCGCCGTCTCGGTCAGCTCTTGCTGGAGCGGGGTGAGGGGCCCGCCGATGCCCTGGCGCAGCATATCGGTGGCGCTGTTGATCGCCGTCAGCGGGGTGCGCAGTTCGTGCGAGATCATCGCAATCAGATCGGTCTTGGCCTGATCCAGCGCGGCTTCCTCGCTTACGTTGTGCAGCACAATCACCTCACCCGATCGATCTTGATCAATGGCGGGGATGTGCGCACGGCTGGTGCGCACAATCTGCCCACCCGGAGCGGTATAGCGCATCTGGTCCGGGCCATGCAGTGCGCTATCCGTTATCGGCTCAAGTGGAAGTTGCGCAAAGGCATAGCGCCGCCGGTTCCAGTCATGAATATCCAGCAGTGCCTCGGCCGCCGGGTTCATCAGCAGCACCCGGCCCTCGGCGTCACACACCAGCACGCCATCGGCGATGCTCTCCAGGATGGCGCGGCGCTGGTTGCCCTCATGCTGCACCTCCAGGTAGAGTTGGGTGTTGTGCAGGGCGGTTGCGGCCATGCTGGTAATGGCCGCCAGCGGTTCCAGCAGCGCCTCGGTAAACACCTCCGGCTGCTCGTGGATGATCAGCAATAGCCCGATCAGCCGCCCCTGGACAACCAGCGCCGAGTAGCAGACCGCGGCAATCTCCGGCGGCAGTTTGAAGCTGCGCAGGCGGCGCGCATCGGTTGCCGCCACCACCGGCCGGTCGGCCCGCTTCGCCAGCGCGCGGATCGCAATCTCATCGCGGATCGGTATCCGGCAGATGGCATGCAGCGACTCGTCGGCACCATCACCCAGGAAAAACCGCCAGGCGTCATGGTCTTGCAGCAGCGCCAGGGCAGTTGCCCCCGGCACCAGCGGCTGCACCGCGCGGGTGGTCTGCTCCAGGATGGTGCTGATCTGCGAGTGGGTATTCAACACCCGGCTGGTCTCATAGAGATGCAGCAGCCGCCCGGTCATCTGGTTGAAGGAGCTTGCCAGCAACCCGATCTCGTCGTGACTGGTGATGCTGCTACGCCGCTGCAGTTCCCCATTGGAGACCGCCTGTGCCGTCGTCACCAGATCCTGAAGCGGGCGGGTAATCCGGCGGGACACCACCAGGCCCAGTCCGACCACCGCTGCCATCAGCAGGATGCCCATGAAGATCAGCGGCAGCCGCTCGCCCGCCCATGTATCCACGATAAAGCTGCGCGGCAGGGCGACCGCGAAGTAGCCATTCATCACCCGACGCACCTGCAGCGGGCTGTAGGCAAACTGGTATTCGCGCTCGTTCAGCAAGACAACATCCTGGATGTGCAGACTGTCCGCGCCGGCACGCCGCGCTACCAACTCCTCCAGCACTTCAACCGAGATAGCGGGGATGACCGTGTCACCGACGACAATCTGTGTGGTGGCAACCGCATAGCCCTTCTCATCATAAAAGGTGGTCACACTGGCCTGGCTCTGGCTCTGCAGATCCTTCAGCAGCAGATCGAGCGGCATGCCGACCATTAATCCACCCACCAGTTCGTCACCCCGCCGCACCGGGGCAGCCGTGTAGAGGTAGCTATCGCGGAAGGCCGAGAACTTGTCGCCGAAGACATCGCTGTTCCCGCTGCTGATCTGCTGTACCAGCCACCAGGAGGTCAGGTCAGGCACGGGCAGTTCGGTGGGCAGTTCATCGAGGCGGGTGTCGGGGTCACGCTGCCAGCTTATCAGCAGTTCCCCCGAAGTATCAAACGCAATCAGCCGGAAGAGGCCGGCATTGGCCCAGTGAGGGCGCAGCAGTTCTGCCAGGCGGTCGCTATCGCCCTGAACAAACGACCGGGGGACATCCTCAGTGAAGGCGATTGCGCGCAGTTGCTCAATCTGCCGATCTTCGAGCGCCACCAGACCGTCGCTGGTCACCTGTCCGGCCTCGATCAGCCGGTTGTCCATCCGCTCTTGCAGTGTTCCGGCCGTCAGACGTACGGCCACAAACGTGGTCGCAATGGTCAGACAGAGTGCCAGCAGCAAATAGGGCAGGATGATCTTGTTGCTGATACGTGATGAGAGGATGCGCCAGATCAACTGCATATGCCTGCTCTTCCTGCGTGTAAACGGATCGGGAGATAGTGATCAACGACGAATCGATCCTGGTCTGTGCATTGATCTGAGGGTAACACGGGAGTAACGCAGTTACGAGGGGATATTAAGTCACGTCTCGTGCGGGCTTATGGTCAGGTTGCATACTGAGTACAGGCGTCCTAGTACCGTACGGGGAAAGCGCAAGAGCGGAAAGCGCAGAGCGCAGAGCGGAGGAATTGATTGACCGGGGTTGTCAGGGCGAGAAATCTTTCCCGACAACCCCGGCGTGTTCCTACTGCCGAACGATCCCCAGCATGGCCGGGTTGCCGTCCAACTCAATCGCCTCGGTGTGGGCATTCGGGGGCGGCGAACCAAAGACAAGTTCACCTGCCAGCGTCTCGGTCTTGAGGTACTCCTCCCAGGTGGTGATGACCTCGTGCAGCCAGGCGCTATCCGCCGTCTCACTGCTCGTCAGGAAGAGCTGAATGCGGTCGCTGATCTGCAGGCCGGCATTCTTGCGCGCATCCTGCACATTGCGCACCAGATCGCGCGCGGCACCTTCCATCCGCAGTTCCGGCGTGATGGTGGTGTTGAGCGCCACCAGCATCCCGCTCTCCTCGGCGACAGCGTAGCCTGCGGGCGAACTGGTCTCGACCAGCAGTTCCTCCGGCTGGAGCGTTACCGGTTGCCCCTGCACCTCCAGCGACACCGGTTGGTTGCCCTCGATAGCGTGTGCAGCGGCGCGGGCGTCCTCGGCGCTCATCTCGCGTAGCGCCTGGGTCAGCGCGGGCACCAGTTTGCCGAACTTGCGACCCACCAGTCGCAGATTGGGCTTGAGCCGGTAGTCCACAAAATCCGCCGATGTATCCAGGTAGCGGATCGTCTTGATGTTCAACTCGTCGGCCAGTTCGTCCTCGAAGCGCCGCACCCCTTCAACCTCCGCCGGGCTGCCGGCGCGCACCCAGATCTCACTCAGAGGTTGGCGCACCTTGACATTGGCGTTCTTGCGTGCCGCCCGTCCCAGCGAGACCGCCCGCAGCAGTGCCTGTGTATCCGCGATCAGGCGCTCGTCGATCCGGGCCGCGTCAAACTCCGGCCAGCGTGCCAGATGCACACTCGGCGGCGCATCGGGATCGGCGTTGGCAACCAGGTTGCGGTAGATCGCCTCGGTGATGAAGGGCACAAACGGCGCGGCCAGTTTGGTCACCGTCACCAGGCAGGTGTAGAGCGTGCTGTAGGCCGCCTGCTTGTCGGCATCGGCCTCGCTCTTCCAGAAGCGCCGCCGGTTGCGCCGCACATACCAGTTGGATAGCTCATCGACAAAATGCTCAATCGCGCGCGAGGATGTCACTACATCGTAGGCTTCCATGCCGGCGGTGACATCGCGCACCAGGGCATTCAGCCGCGCCAGCGCCCACTGATCAATCGGCTGGAGTGCCTGGGTGCCGGCCCCTTCCGCCCCCGGCTGCCAGCCATCCAGGTTGGCGTAGGTGACAAAGAAGGAGTAGGTATTCCAGAGCGTGAGCAGGAACTGGCGCAGACTCTCGCCGACCTGGGCCACACTAAAGCGGCGCGGATTGCCCGGCGGGCCGGCGCTAAAGAGGTTCCAGCGCAGCGCATCGACGCCATAGTCGCTAAAGACCTGCCAGGGATCAACCACATTACCCCGGCTCTTACTCATCTTCTGGCCCTCGGGATCGAGAATATGTCCCAGGCATATCACATGCGTAAACGCCGGTTTTTTGAAGAGCAGCGTTCCCAGCGCATGTAGAGTGTAAAACCAGCCGCGCGTCTGATCGACTGCCTCGCAGATATAATCGGCGGGATGCGCATTCTCCAGCGCATCCTTATTCTCAAACGGGTAGTGCCACTGCGCGATCTGCATTGCGCCGCTGTCAAACCAGGCATCGGCCACATCGGGGATGCGGCGCATGGTGCCATGGTTATCGGGTGCTTCCCAGGTCAGTTCGTCCACATAGGGGCGGTGCAGATCCAGTCCCTGGAGCGAGCGCCCGACCTTTGCCTCCAGTTCGGCCAGGCTGCCGATGCACTCGCTATGCTGCCCGTCATCGCTCACCCAGACCGGCAGCGGCGTGCCCCAGTAGCGCTCGCGGCTGACGGCCCAGTCGATATTATTCTCCAGCCAGTTGCCAAAGCGTCCCTCGCGGATATGCTCCGGCACCCAGTAGATCTTCCGGTTATTCTCGACCAGTTGCTGTTTAAACTCCGTCGTCCGAATATACCAGGAGGGTTTGGCATAGTAGAGCAGCGCGGTGCCGCAGCGCCAGCAGAAGGGATAACTATGCTGCACACGCCCACTCTTAAAGAGCAGCCCGCGCTCCTCCAGGTTGCGCGTGATGTCCGGGTCGGCCTGCTTGAAGAACGTTTCGCCAAAACCCAGGTCGCCAAACTCCGGCATAACCATGCCGCTCAGGTCAACTGAGAAGAGCGTCGGCAGGCCGTAGCGCCGCCCAATTTCCAGGTCGCCATAGGCCGGGGCGATATGCACAATGCCGGTGCCGTCCTCCAGGCTTACAAAGTCGTCGGCGACCACACGGTAGGCGCTGTCCCAATCAACCGTTTCACCCGCGCCGGGCACGCCGGTGAAGAGATTCTCGTAGCGCAGCCCGACCAGGTCCGCGCCCTTGATGGTGCGCAGTACCCGCACATCCTCCCCCAGCACTTGCGGAACCAGCGCGGCGGCCATGACCAGTCGCTCAATCCGGTTTGCCGACTGGGTAGCGGGCGCATCGCCGTTGGTGGGCGCGGGGGTCATGCCGACCTCGGCCAGCACATAGTCGGCGTCCGGCTTGACCGCCAGTGCCACATTTGCCGGCAGCGTCCAGGGCGTGGTGGTCCAGGCCAGGAAGCTGCTGTTTGCCAGTTCCGCCGACAACGGATGGGCGGTGCTGCCATTCCCGCCGGCGGCATTCTTCACCCGGAAGCGAATCCAGACACTCGGATCGTCCACATTATCGCGGAAGCCCAGGCTGACCTCGTGGTCGCTCAGGCTGGTGCCACAGCGCGGGCAGTGCATTGTCACCTTGTAGTCCCGCTTGAGCAGGTCGCGCTGCCAGAGCTGCTGGAAGATCCACCAGAGCGACTCGATATACTTATTTTCGTAGGTGATGTAGGCATCTTCGCTGAGCCAGTAGCCAATCCGCCGGGTGAACTGCTTCCAGTCCTGGATGTAGCGCCAGACGCTCTCACGACATTTGGTATTAAACTCGGCAATACCATAGCGCTCAATATCTGGCTTGCCGTTAAATCCCAGTTGTTTCTCAACTTCGATCTCCACCGGCAGGCCGTGCGTATCCCAACCCTCGCGCCGCCCGACGATATGATAGCCCTGCATGACGCGGTAGCGCAGGATGATATCCTTGAAGCAGCGGCTGATGGTATGGTGAAACCCGGGGCGGCCATTCGCGGTCGGTGGCCCCTCGTAGAAGACAAAGGGCCGGTCGCCGGACTTGAGCGCCTGCTCAACAATGTTATTGGCGTACCACCACTCCAGGATCTCATTCTCCAGGAGTGGAAATGAAACATTACTGGTGACAGCCTGGAACATGCGGTGCTCCTTGTCTAAATGCCGTAGTCTGTAGTCTGTAGTCTGAATGCCGTAGTCCGTAGTCTGAATGCCGTAAAAATTCAACCCGGATATCACCACCACGGTAGTTTCTGGAGTCCCGGCTTGAGCCGGTTAAATGCCTGCCGGGACGGCGGCCTACTGCCGGGAATGTCTGATCCGGCTGAAGCCGGGATTCCTGGAACGATATCCGGATTACATGTTCAACCTTCATCAGATTGATAAATGTGCTTTCTTTTGGACTTTCGTCTTGTCGTATCGGTGCAGCCTGGTGGCGGAACCGTAGTGCCGGCCAACAAAAAAACCCCGCCCCAATCAGGAACGAAGCTGCTGCTCCGCGGTACCACCCCGCTTCAACCCATAGTCGCCACTGGATCGTTGAATGCACATCAGCAACAATCCAACCGCGTTACGGGTTGCTCTTGGTGAGAGTCAAACAACTCTCCGTCCGGGTAACGGTGGACGAAACCGGGCCCAACTAGTTGCGTGGGTGTTGCGTGACAATAATCTGCCATCCACAACAGCGCTCACGGGTTCATCGGCCGGCTCGGGGGGGATATTCAGCGCGGCTCAACCTGCCTGGCTCACACCGTCCCAGGCTCGCTGGTGGCGAGGAAGCGCGCCTACTCGTCCCCGTCATCGCCATTTGCGCTCCTAAGTATAGCAGTGGCATGCAGGCACGTCAAGCGAGAAGAACAGAGAACAAAGAACTGGAGCGCGCAGAGCGCAGAACGGGGGAACGGAGAACCGCACGGCGTACGCGGCAGTGTTCCGTGGCGCGGCGAGCCGCAACGAAGATCACTGTCATGCTGGACCTGGAACCTGTTTGATACCGATTTGTTGTCATAGCCACAGAGAACACAGAGAACACAGAGGATGCAGAGATAATAAACGGGAACGAGCGCGCACGGGCGGAGCGCAAAGCCGGGCGGCAGGCGGGAGTGGGGGAGGCGGTCTCCTAACCTTCCTCGCCGCTGCCGTCGGCGGCCACATACTCCGCAAGCCGGCGCAGTTCCTGCGTATAGACGTATCGCAGCATGCGCGGCATGACCAGGCGGTTGAATATCCCGGCGATCCCGCGTGGGGGCTGCCAGGCCGTTGCAATCGTCACCTGCGTGGATTGCCCATCCAGCAGCGGTGTGACGACGAAGGTTGTCACCAGTCCGCTCTCCGGGTCGGTTTCGGTCAACATGCGGCCCGGTTCCGGTTCGGCTACCTGCATGCGGATAACCCGTTCGCGCCCGAACTGCCGGACATGCACGCGGATGACCGTTCCCTCGCCGATACCGCCCTCTTCGACCTCCAATCGGGAGAAGAACTTCTTCGGGAGAATCTGCGGATGGCCCTGGTGATAGTCAACCAGGATTGCGTAGATGCGCCCGGCGGTTGCCGGGATAACGGCATGCGCTGCAGTGTGTTGTAAGGGGCTCATGGATTTCCTTTTAACTGACCTGCTTCGGCTTCGCCATAGTTTGCTTGATCTTTCCTTCATCGTGCGGTTCCAACTCGCGGCCAAACGTTGCGGTATACTCCTGCGCGTAGGGCTTTAACGTCTCGTAGACATGGTAGGGAACGGTGCGTGCCTCGTGGCCGGGGAAGTGTGTGCGCACATAGGTCAGGTTGCGCAGCAGCTTCATCTCGATCACGGAGCGGGCGAACTCCAGGCCACGCGGGCCGCGTCGCCGCTGCAGAAAGACAATCAGCTTGCGGATGAGCGCCGGGGGCTTGCCCGGCTTCTGCGCCAGCATCTGGATGTAGCGCGGCATGCCCCGGCGTCGGTCGCCCCGCTCGATCAACTCACCAAACTCCAGGTCGGGTGCGAGCAGATCGAACAACTCCGCGCCGCGCTCGGTGCGCACCAGCACCCACTGCCAACCCAGCGGCGCGCCCATGTAGCCGATGGTCAGATCGGCGAGCGTGTTGGGGTAGTCAAAGCAGGAGAGGCAGGCCGAGGGGAAGATATTCTCCAGTTTCTCCATCGGGAAATCGATAAAGTTGATCCGCTCGATATGCCCATCCTCGTGGCGCATCCAGAGGCTGAAATCCTGCATAAACTCGTAGTGGACAATCGTCTCCGGCGAGCGTGACACCAGGCTGAGGAAGTGGGTCAGGTCGGGGTAAGTGACATTATCGCTACACGGGATGCCGATCACATACAACTGCTCCAGCCCCAGTTCCGCTTCAGCGGCACGCAGCATATGCACCTGGCAACTGGTGCCGATAAAGGCCAGCCGTTTCAGGCCGCCGGCGCGCACCTCGTCCAGCAGGTTGAGGTTGGGTGAGAGGCAGGGTTTGTTGCCCGCGCCGGCGCGCACTTCCTCCGGCGTGCGGGCCAGGATTGGCTGCGGGGCAAAGCGGGTGCCGGGGACGGCGTGGGTGGTGATCACGCCCTCGACTATACCCATTTCGAGCAACCGCGCCGCCAGCGTGGTGATCATCCCGCTCCACTGCGCGTTGGGAACCGGCTGGCGCATCCGGGCGGCATACATCGCCCGGTAGATCCCGAAGCGCAGTTCGTCATCCGGGCGGCGGGTGCGCCCGTGCAGGCGCTGCTCGATGGCTTCTACCTGGTTGCGCACAAACACGCAGGTCTGCGGCATCATTGGCCGGAGGCTGCTGTCGCACAGGCCGCAATCGCTACACAACTTGGGGCGACCCTTGAGCCGCGCATCCTGACTGAGCAGGGTAATCTGGTGGAGCCCTTTGGATGGTCCGTCATCCATAGTTTGCATGGTATGCCTCTACAATTTCTCGATCTCGGTGCCCGCCACGGGGCGAGCAGCCCAGTCACGCGGCTGGAGGAATCCCGCCAGTGCTGCCTCGGCACTATCGGGGGCGGGCTGGTAGTCGAATTCCCAGCGCGCCAGTGGCGGCAGCGACATCAGAATTGCCTCAATATTCCCCCCGGTTTGCAGCCCGAACACCGTTCCCCGATCATAGACCAGGTTGAACTCGACATACCGTCCGCGTCGATAGAGCTGCCAGTCGCGTTCGTGGTTGCCGTAGGAGGTCTGAATGCGCCGCTGCACCACCGGCATATACGCCGGCTGGATCGTCTCGATCCCTTCCTGGATAAAATCGAAGCCCTGCCGCCGGCCGTCGGGATCATCGGGATGCAGATAGTCAAAGAAGATCCCACCGATGCCGCGCATCTCATTCCGGTGGCGGATGTAAAAATACTGGTCGCAGGCGCTCTTCAACTCCGTATAATCCACAATCGCGTGGCGGTCACAGAAGATCTTCAGCGTGCGGTGGAAGTGCGCCGCGTCCTCCTCAAAGCCGTAGCAGGGAGTCATATCCATTCCCCCGCCGAACCACCAGTCCTCGCCGGCTTCAAAGTAGCGGAAGTTGGCGTGAAACGCGGGAACATAGGGATTGCGCGGGTGCAACACCATCGAGATACCCGTGGCAAAAAAGGGCTGATCCTGTGCTGCCGGTCGCCACTGCGCCACACTGGGAGGAATACGTTCGCCATGGACTGCCGAGAAGTTTACCCCGGCGCGCTCAAACACCGTGCCGTCGGTTAAGACGCGGGCCGTCCCGCCGCTACCATCCGGCAGGGTCCAGGTATGGCTTGCAAATGTCGTGCTGCCGTCGAGATCTTCAAAGAGTGTACAGAGTTTCGTCTGCGCCGCTTGCATCAGGTCAATGACCGTATCGCAGTGAGAAGGGGATGGCATGGCTTCCTCCCGATCATACAACGTGAGCCGTGAGTCGTGAAACGGAACGAGGAGGCAACCAGTCCGGCCGACAACTCATCGTTCCGTTCCTTCCATCATATCACAGGATGATATGGCTCACGTAACAAAAGTTGCGCGGTGGGCATGCAACCGGGCGTTTGCCCCAATGGGAGCCCGATTTGCCTGCGGCAGCATGGTGCTTTTTTATCTTTTTCGGAACATGTGGCACTTTATTTTGTGCCACATGTTCCGAGAAACTGTCCCGTTCCACCCTGCCGGAGGCGATATCCCCCGCCAAACGCGGGATCATCTGATACATGTCGGCATTGGCAGGTTCGCGGGTTTCGCTCATTTCGTGTTTTTCGTGGTCCAAACTCCCACCGCGTAACGCGTGTCACATGAGGCTCTTGAGCGCTTCCCGGAAGGCGTCCAGGGTCTGCCGGATCTCGGCATCACCGTGGGCCAGGCTGACAAACCCGGCTTCAAACTGGGAGGGCGCAAGATAGATCCCCCGGTCGGCCATGGCCCAGAAGTATTGCGCATAGCGATTCGTGTTGGCATACTGGCGCGCACTACTGTAGTTGGTAATCTGCTGCCCCGGCCCCTGCAGGAAGTAGTAACCGAACATGGTTCCCACATTGGCAACCTGCAGCGGGATCTGCTCCTCTTCTGCGATTGCGCGCAGACCCTCGGTCAGGGTGGTGGCGCGGGCGGCAATCTGGTCAAACACGCCGTCGGTGCGCAACTGCCGCAGCGTGGCCAGTCCGGCCGTCATCGCCAGCGGGTTGCCGGAGAGTGTGCCCGCCTGGTACATCGGCCCGGCGGGGGCGACCTGCTGCATAATCTCGCGCTTGCCGGCGTAAGCGCCCACCGGCAGGCCGCCGCCGATGACCTTGCCCAGACAGGTCAGGTCGGGATCGATGCCCCACAACCCCTGCGCGCCTCCCGGCGAAACCCGGAAGCCGGTCATAACCTCGTCAAAGATCAGCAGCGCGCCGTGGCTGCGGGTCAACTCACGCAACCCCTGCAAGAACCCCGGATCGGGCACGACAAAGCCCATGTTGGCGGCAATCGGCTCGACAATCACCCCGGCGATGTCGTCGTTGGCGGCAAAGAGCGCTTTGACCGCCTCCAGGTCGTTATACTCTGCAACCAGCGTGGTCGCCGTGGTGTTGGCCGGGACGCCGGGGCTGTCGGGCAGGCCCAGGGTGGCAACGCCGCTGCCGGCCTGCACCAGCAGCATATCGGCATGCCCGTGGTAGCAGCCGCTAAACTTGACAATCTTGGAGCGTCCGGTGTAGGCCCGCGCCAGCCGTAGCGCGCTCATGGTGGCCTCGGTGCCGCTGTTGACAAAGCGCACCTGCTCGATCCCCGGCATCAGTTCGATCACCAGTTCGGCCAGTTCGGTTTCCAGGCGGGTGGGGGTGCCAAAGCTGCTGCCCAGTCGGGCCTGCGCAATCAGCGCCTCGACCACGGTGGGGTGCGCGTGGCCCAGGATGAGCGGTCCCCAGGAGAGCACATAGTCGATATAGCGGTTGCCGTCAGCGTCCCAGATGTAGGCTCCCTCGCCCCGCTCGATAAACAGGGGCGTTCCGCCAACGCCGCGAAAGGCGCGCACAGGTGAGTTCACGCCGCCGGGCAACACTTTCAGGGCGTCAATAAACAGATCTTCCGATTCGGGATATGTTTTGTGCATAAATTCCTCTACCTGTGTGTAGACGGTTAACTGCCGGTCGCCGATGCGCGATGCACAAAGTCCACCAGTTGTTTTACATGCTCAACCGGCGTCTCGGTCATGATGCCGTGGCCCAGGTTGAAAATATGTCCAGGCCTCCCGGCAACGCGGGTCAGGATATCGGCGGCGCGGCGTTCAATCTCCGGCCAGGGTGCGAAGAGTACACTGGGATCGAGGTTGCCCTGGACAGCCACGCCGGGACCAAGCTCGGCCCAGCCATCATCAATCGAGATCCGCCAGTCCAGCCCCAGCACATCGGCGTCGGTCCGGCGCAGCAGCGGGAGCAGGCCATTCATATCGGTGCCGAAGTAGATCACCGGCACGCCGCTGCCCTTCGCGGTGGCGACGCACTGCTGAACGTAGGGCAGCACATACTCTTCATAGTCGCCGGGGGCCAGTTCGCCCGCCCAGCTATCGAAGATCTGCAGCGCATTCGCCCCGGCTTCGACCTGCGCCAGCAGGTAGTCACCCACCAGCGTGGTGAGTCTGGTCATCAGTTGCTGCCAGGTCTCCGGTTGCGCATACATGAGCCGCTTGGTGGTGCGAAAGTCGCGGGTGGAGCCGCCCTCGATGGCATAGCTGGCAAGCGTGAAGGGCGCGCCGCTAAAGCCGATCAGCGGAATGCGCTCCGCCAGTTCCTGCTTGACCAGGCGAATGGCGTCCAGTGTGTAGGCGACGGTCTCGCGCGGATCGGGCCGGCGTAGCGCGGCAATGTCGGCGGGACTGCGTAGCGGGTTGTGGATCACCGGCCCCTCGCCCTTCTCAAAGGTCAGTTGCAGCCCCATCCCCTCCAGGAGCGGCAGAATATCCGCGAAGATAATCGCCGCGTCGATATCAAACGCCTGCACCGGCTGCATCGTCACCTGGGCGGCCAGTTCGGGCGTCTTGACCATTTCGAGAAAGCCGTGGCGCTCGCGTATCGCGCGATACTCGGCCATGTAGCGCCCCGCCTGGCGCATCAACCAGATCGGGGTGCGGTCTACATCCTCCCGGCGGCAGGCGCGTAAAAATCTATCGTTCTGCATATTTTTGTTCCGTATGCCGTAGTCCGTATGCCGTGGTCCGTAGTCTGAAATGTGACTGCAGAACCGGGCATACGGACTACGGACTACCGACTATGAACTACAAACTCCAGCGCTAGGAGAGCCAGCGCACAACATCTTTGGCAAAATAGGTGATAATCATATCCGCGCCTGCGCGTCGGATGGCGTAGAGACTCTCAAGTGCCACCCGCTGCTCGTCGATCCAGCCCTGGGCCGCCGCTGCCTTGATCATGCTGAACTCGCCGCTGACCTGGTAGGCCGCCACCGGCAGTTCAAACTGCGCCCGTACCTGCTGGATAATGTCCAGGTAGGCCAGCGCGGGCTTGACCATCAGGATATCCGCGCCCTCGGCCACATCCAGCGCGACTTCCTTGATGGCTTCGCGCGTGTTGGCCGGGTCCATCTGGTACTGGCTGCGGTCGCCAAAGCTGGGCGGGCTTTCGGCGGCATCGCGGAATGGTCCGTAGAAGCCGCTGGAGAACTTGGCGGCATAGCTCATCACCGCCGTGTGGGTTAGCCCGGCCCCATCAAGCGCCTGACGGATCGTCCCGACCATCCCGTCAATCATCCCGGAGGGTGCGATAATGTCGGCCCCTGCCTCGGCATGCACCACGGAGGCGCGACCCAGCAGTTCCAACGTGGCATCGTTGAGCAGGTAGTCTTCGGGCAGGTGCGCCGCGTGGTGCGGCGAGTCGGCGCTGTTGAGCAGTCCACAGTGCCCATGGTCGGTATACTCGCAGAAGCACATGTCGGAGATGACCAGCAACTCGGGCACGGCGGCCTTGATTGCGCGAATCGCCTGGGGCACGATGCCGTTCGGGTTGTAGTTTTCGCTGCCGGCGGCATCCTTCTGATCGGGGATACCAAACAACAGCACAGCGGGAATACCCATCTCGGCCAGGGTTTCGGCCTCGCGCACGGCGGTATCAACCGACAACTGAGCATGCCCCGGCATCGAGGCAATCGGTCGCGCCACCCCCTGACCGTGGCGCACAAACAGCGCGGCGATCAGGTTATCGGCACTCAGCGTGGTCTCGCGCACCAGGCGGCGCATATTTGCATTGAGCCGCAGGCGGCGCGGACGCAGCGCGGGAAAGCTACTCATCGGTTCCTCCTTGCTTAACCCACTCCAGCAGCGCGTCAACCAGTCCGGTTTCGTTAAATGTCGCGGCCACAACCGTCGGCGGCAGGCCCACGGCGGCGGCAGCCTCGGCGGTGATCGGGCCGATGCAGATAATTGCTGCGCGACGGGCATTCGCCAGGGCGGTCGGGCCGATACGCTGGACGAAGTAGCGCGCGGTGGAGCCGCTGGTAAAGGTGATCGCGTCAATTTCGCCGGCGGCCAGCAGCGGCGGCAGATCAACCCCACCCGTGGCCGGAACGGTGCGGTAGGCTACCACCCGGTCAATCCTGGCCCCGGCTGCCTCAAGCATTACTTGCAACTTCGGGCGGGAGATATCGGCATTGGCAAGCAGCACCTGCTGCCCCTGCAGATCGCCCAGTGCCGCGGCCAGCGCCTCGGCCACAAATTTCTCCGGCACGACCGCCGGTGGCAGGCCCAGCAGATCCGCACAGGCCGCCGCCGTGGACGTGCCAACCGCCGCCACTTTAAGCCCGGCGGTCTGCCGGCTATGCACATGATCTAACACATCAAGGGTCGCCAGTTTGTCTCGCACCACCTGCACACCCGTAATACTGGTCAAGAGCAACCAGTCGTACGCGCCCGCGCCCAACCGCTGGAGTGCCGCAGCGAACGGTGCTTCATCTTCGGGTGGTGCAAAGGCAATCGTGGGGTAGACCAGCGGCTCGGCTCCCAGGCTGCGCAGGCGCTCGATCAGGCTGTCGGCGCGATCTTCGGAGCGGGTGATCACAATCCGGCGGCCCTGCAGGGGACGCGCCGGGTCGCTGATCGTATCAACTGCAGGTATACGGGATTCGTTCGCGGGTGGCATACTCAGGCTGACCCCTCGTTGACGGTGGCCGGGCGGATGGCCGCCAGCAGATCGCCTGCGCCCCGCACCAGCAGTTCCTCGGCCAGCGCCAACCCCAATCCTTCCGGATCATCGGCATCGCCCGTTTTTTCGCCGCGCACCATCACACTGCCGTCCAGCGCGCCAACCAGACCGGACAACCGCAGCATGCCGGACTGAACGGCATCGAGCGCGGCATGCGCCGCAATCGGCACCTGACAGCCCCCCTCCAGGCGGCGCAGGAAGGCCCGTTCGGTCAGGGCGGCGACGCGGGTGGCCGGATCATCCAGTACGCCGAGCCGATCAAGCGTCACCGAATCAGCGCTACGCGCCTCAATCGCCAGCGTGCCCTGGGCCACGGCGGGCAGCATCACCTCCGGCGGCAGCGGGCAACTGATGCGTTGACGCAACCCCAGGCGGCTCAGGCCGGCCGTCGCCAGGATGATCGCATCATACTGCCCCTCGTCCAGTTTGCGCAGCCGGGTGTCCACATTGCCGCGCACATCGCGGAGTTGCAGATCCGGTCGCAGCGCCTGCAATTGGCATGCCCGCCGCAGGCTGCCGGTTCCCACGGTTGCACCCTGGGGTAGCAGATCCAGCGGGTTGCCGGTGGCGACCGTGGATGGCGCGGCATGCGTCAGCGGCAAAACCAGTGCATCGCGGGGATCGACCCGTTTGGGAAAGGCGGCCAGCGTCAGCCCATCCGGGAGCATGGACGGCATATCTTTGCAGCTATGCACCGCCAGATCAACCTCGTGCGCCAGCAGCGCGGTCTCAATCTCCTTGACGAAGAGTCCCTTGTCGCCAACGGCCGAGAGCGCCACATCCAGAATGCGGTCGCCCTTGGTCGAAATAATTTGCAACTCAACCGTAAGACCCGGGTGAGCGGCACGCAGCAGCGCCGCGATCTGCTCCGACTGCGTCAGAGCCAGTTTGCTGCCGCGTGTCCCTATAACCAGCGTTTTTTCAGACATCACACATCTCTTGTTGCCGGACGCTCTCACGGCGTTCCAGAATCATTGGGCGGCTGACCTCTTCCTCCAGTTCGACATCCAGACCGAACAGGTCACACAACATCGCCGCATAGCGCTGCCCATCGCCACTGGTTGCCGCATGCTTCATCCGCATCGTGGGCGAATGCAGCAGTTTGTTAACCAGACTGCGGCTAAGGGCTTCAACTGCGTGCCACTCTTCCGGCGAGAGATCGCCCAGATTGCGCATGGCGCGTTTGAGTTCGGTATTGCGCAGTTCCTCGGCCTGCTGCCGCAGACAGGAGAGGGCCGGGAGTACCTCGCGGCTGGTCAGCCACTCTTTGAAGGCATGCACCTCTTCCATGACGATCTGCTTGGCAATCTCACCCGCAGCGCTACGGCGTTCCATCGTATTGTTGATCACATTGTGCAAATCGTCAACTGTGTAGAGATGGATGCCGGGGATCTCGGCAATATCCGCGTCGATATCTCGGGGTACGGCCAGATCGATCAGCAGCATTTCGTGGTGCGGGTAGGGCGCGTTGACTGCGCGGGCCAGGCTCCGTTCCGCCCCCTGGGCCTGGAGCGCCATCTCCACATGGTAGCGATGGATGACGGTGACGGGAGCGGCGGTCGAGCTGATTACGATATCGGCCTGGGCCATTGCTTCTGTGAGTTCATCGTAGGAGAAGCAGCGCCCGCCGTAGCGCTCGGCCAGCTCCAGTCCATGGGCCATGGTCCGGTTGACAATCAGCAGATCCCGCGCGCCGTTTGCCAGCAGGTTCTGCGCCGCCAGTTCGCTCATCTGGCCGCTACCTACCAGCAGCACACTGCGCCCTTCCAGGCTGCCCAGTTGCCGGCGTGCCAGTTCAACCCCGACCTGCGAGGCACTGGCCGCGCCCTGGCCCAACTCGGTCTCGCTGCGGACGCGCTTACCGGCGACAATCGCCTGCCGGAAGAGCCGTGACAGGATCGGCCCCAGCGTTCCGACCTGCTGCGCCAGTTCCTGTGCGCTGCGGATCTGCCCCTGGATCTGGGCTTCACCCAGGACAATCGAGTTCAGCCCGGCGGCAGTGGCACAGAGATGTTCCGTCACTTCATGCCCGGAATAGAAAAAGAGGGATGAAACAAACTGCTCCTCGGCGATACCATGAAAATCGGCCAGGAAGCGCACAATATTCCGTGCGGTGCCGGCATCGGTGGCAACACCATAGATCTCGACCCGATTACACGTTGAGACAATTGCGGCCTCCCTGAGCAACGGGATTGAACCGTTGTGGCGACCGGTAAGCTGCAGCAGGGCAGCCGGCAGATCGGCAGGATTAAAGGCAAGACGTTCACGGACCTCAACTGGTGCCGTCGTATGATCAAGACCGACCACGCACATATTCATGATTCTTCCTCCCTCTCTACAAGAACTGTTACCGAAACTCTCAGGTTTCTCATAGAAACGTCCAGACTGTAGTATTAGATTGATGGGCGAGTACTACAAGACATAAAATGTATGCAAACCTATACAGATATAGAGAAATCCATCACTCTCTGTAAGCACTGTTAATTGGAGTATGGCAGAATAGCCATGCCTGCCACGACATGGCGGGTAAGCAACGGACGGCTGTGCGATGAGCGCTACGGTTATCTACCGGGCGCGGGGCGGGTGTGTTTGCACATGGTGGGTGGGTCGTGTCACCGACCGCGATAGGCTCCTCAGTGAGCTGTCGTCGAACATTCACGCGTGTATTACCTTCACTGTAATGTCGTCCAGATCCGCTTTACTTACGAACTGACCGTCCTGGTCGCCAGACCGACACCTTCCAGGCGATCTTCCAGATCATCATAAATATCGCGCAGCGCTTCCAGCGTGGCCTCGTCCGCCTCCCAGAACCCGCGACTGTGGGCTTCCAGCATCCGCCGGGCAACGGCGGCCGTGGCATGCGGGTTGAGTTGCGCCATCCGTTCGCGCAGCGCAGCATCCAGCAGGAAAGTCTCAGTCACGCCCTGGTAGACCCAGCCGTCAACCGCTGAAGCGGTGGCGCTCCAGCCATAGGTATTGCTGACGCGGGCTTCGATCTCATGCACCCCTTCGTAGCCGTGGGCCAGCATGCCCTCGAACCATTTGGGGTTGAGTAGTTTGGCGCGCGTCTCCAGTCGCACCATCTGCTCCAGCGAGCTGACCCGCTCGTTGGTCGCAATTGCATCGGCCACCAGGACTGTCGGGCGCTTGCCGCGCAGCAACTCGACGCTCTTGGTGACGCCGCCCAGGTATTCGTAGTAGTGGTCAATATCGCTGACACCCAGCTCAAAGCCGTCAATATTTTGGAACGTTGCATCGACCGTGGCGAGTGCGCGCTCCATCACCGGGCGCACCTCGCGCCACTCGCCCTGCGCGGTAAAGGTGAAGCTCTTGCGGCTCATAAAGGCTTCGCCCAGTTGATCTTCCTGCTCCCAGGTGCTGCTCTCAACCAGATGGTTCACATTTGCGCCATAACTCCCCGGCGCATTGGAGAAGATCCGCGCCGCCGCCTCGTCCAGGCTGATCTCCAGTTCGGCGGACTGAGCCAGGGCATGCTTGCGCACAAAGTTCTGCTCGAGCGGCTCATCGGCGCCGGCGGCCAGATGGACGGCCTTATCCAGCAGGCTCATCTGGTGGCGCAGCAGATCGCGGAAGATGCCGCTGACCGTGACCACCACATCGATCCGGGGCCGACCCAGTTCTGCCGGCGGGATGAGTGCCACATCGGAGATCTTGCCCAGTTCGTCACTAACCGCGCGCGCTCCCAGCAGTGCCAGCACCTGCGCCACGCCTTCGCCGTCGCTCTTGAGATTGTCGGTGCCCCAGAGCACCAGCGCGACGGTTTCGGGCAGTGCGCCCTGCTCGCGGGTCAGGCGGGCTAACAGTTCCTGCACCAGCCGTGCGCCGGTTTCCTGGGCGGCGGCGGTCGGCATGTGGTACGGGTCCAGGCCGTGCAGATTGCGCCCGGTCGGCACAACCGCCGGGTTGCGCACAACATCGTTGCCGGGCGAGGGCGCGATATAGCCGCCACGCAGCGCATGCAGCAGTCCCGCCAGTTCCTGATTGGCAACCAGCCGCGTCAGCAGATCCTCCAGGAAACTCCAGAGCGGAGCCGGCGTTCCCGGCGTGATCTGGGCTGCCTGTTGCAGATAGGTGTCCACCCGGTACTGATCGGGTTTTTGTGCTCGGTTCTCGGATCTTTGTTCTACAAAGATCCGCATGGCTTCGCGGCAGATGGTGTCGATCTGCTCCCAGCGCTCCTGGGCCGTGCGACTGCTGTTCAAACGTACGCGCAGTTCATCGTAGTCCCACCCGTGACCGGCGGCAATCAGGCGCGGCAGCGGCGGGAGTGTGGTCGTGTCATTTTTGTCAATTTTGGGCTGTGCAAAAGTGGCGACCAGTGTCAGGATATCGATCAACTCCGCGTGTGACGGTGCCTCGTCCAGTACATGCAGGCCCACCGGGATCATGCGCTGCTCCACCCGGATCAACTCGTGCGCCAGGGCCGCGGCGTAGGCTTCATCCGCGTCGTGCGGCTGATCCGCGTCCGGCATTTCTACGGTAATGTCCAGTTTTTCTGCCTGGGCGCGGATGTCGGCCAGCAGTTCCGGCGAGGGCAGGGCGCGGTAGCTGTCCAGGTTATCCTTGAGCAGGCGCAACCCCTTGTAGAGCCCGGCATGCTGGAGCGGCGGCACCAGGTAACTGACCAGCGTGGCGGCACTGCGGCGTTTGGCAATCGTGCCCTCGCTGGGATTGTTGACACAGTAGTAATAGACGTTGGGCAGTTTGCCCAGCAGGCGTGTCGGCCAGCAGGTGCTGCTCAGACCGGCCTGCTTGCCCGGCATAAACTCCAACGCGCCATGCGTGCCGAAATGCAGTACCGCATGCGCGCCAAACACATGCTCCAGCCAGGTGTAGAACGCAGCAAAGCCATGGTGCGGCGTGGCATCCTTCGCCATCAGCAGGCGGAACGGGTCACGCTCATAGCCAAAGCTGGGCTGGATACCGACGAAGACATTCCCAAACTGGCGGCCCAAAATGTGAAAGCCCTTGCCATCGGTCAGCAGTTCGCCGGGAGCCGCGCCCCAGAAGGGTTCAATCTCGGCATAGGTCGGGAAGAGTTGCCGGTAGTCGGCGACGGGCAGGTGAGCCGCGACATTGCCGTCGGTGCCGTAGACCAGCGCATTACCCTCGACGACTGTCTGGCGCAGCGCCTCGGCACTGGCGGGCAGTTCCACGCTGTAGCCTTCCACCTGAAGTTCGCCCAGCAGCCGGTAGACGCCGGCAAAGACATCGAGGTAGGCGGCGGTGCCGGCATTGCCCAGATTGGGCGGGAAGTTGAAGAGCACCACCGCCAGCTTCTTATCGGCATTGGCTGCGCGCCGCAATGCCACCCGGCGGGCGATCCGGTCGGCGGCCAGGTCGATCTGGGCGGGCAGGGCGGTAAAGCTCTCGCTGCCGGCAGTCACGCCACCAAAGACCAGCGGCTCGGTGGCACCGTCCATTTCAGGCAGCGCCACATTGAGCGCCAGTTGCAACGGTGCAAGCCCGGTATCATCGCGCTGCCAATCCTCCACTCGCTGAAAGATCAACGGGATCAGATCGAGATACCCGACATCCAGTTGCTCCAGCATGGCGCACGCCTCGTCGGGACGGCATGCGGCCGGCCCACCTACCAGCGAGAAACCAGTGGTGTTGACCAGCAGATCAACGTCTGCGGCGGCGGGAACTTGCTTGCGGCGCGTCTTTGACCCGTTGTCACCGTTGGTCATAAAGAACTGCGTAATCGCCGGGCGAAAATCCAACCCCGCGCTGTAGGCCAGGCGCACCTCGATCCCACGCGCCTCCAGCGCCTGCGTCAGCGCCGCCAGATGCGCCGTGCTGCCACTCAGCGCCGTCGCGCGTAGCGCCAGCACCCCAACCACGCCCTGATCGAGTTTCCGCGTTTTTGTTCTTTGTTCTTTGCTTTTTGTTCTTTGCCGCTGCCATTTTGCATAGGATTTCAGATCGGTGAAGGGTTCAGGTGCTTCCGGATGGAACAGCGCGGTATCGGGATAGGTCAGTGGGTCCGGGATGGTCAACTGCCCCTTGTAGCCGGGTACATAACGTTCAATCAGCAGGCAGAGCATGCCGTAGAGATTCTCGGGCGAACTGTTCAGCCAGTACTGGTGAACGGCAATATAGCTGTAGAGGTCGCGTGCCTTGCCGGGGAGATGCTTGAGCAGCTTGCTCAGGCTGCGGACCAGGGCCAGTTGCCGCTGCCCCTCGCCATGCCCGCCACTGGGGCGCAGTTTGCGCATCCACTGGCGCAGCAGGCCGGGCTCCTGCTCCTCGTCGCGGGGCTGGAGCGTAAACTTGCCAATCCGGGTGCAGTGGATCAGCGCGGGGTTGCTGGTAATCACACAGACCGGACAGGGGACCGCCGTGAGGATACGTTCCAGGGGGCGGACATACTCTTCGCCGAAGATCATCGAGCCAAAGATAAAGTCGGCGGCGGCACACTCCCGGGCCAGTTCTTCCCAATCGTCGGCACTCCGTAGGGTTGGCGCGGTATACAGACGCAGATTCAAGGCAATGCCGCTGTCGCGTTGCAGACGGGCAACTGCCGTCCGCAGTGCAGCACCCTGGCTGCCTTCCATTGTAATTACCACGAAGCGCATTATCGATATACCTCTAACCACCACGAGGGTGCTGTTCATCTGAATCGAGATACCGATACAGTTGTTACACAGGTGCCACCGCAACAAAACTGCGGGGCGGAACGGCATTGTTCTTTAAACAAAAAAATTAAGGCGCGCTACATTCGTATCAAAAATTTGTATAAGAGTCAAGATATACAAAATATATGCAAAAATTGTGCATCCACGAAGGATTTAACTCGATCCCGTTGCAATGGTCTGAATCGCCACACCGATAGTAGGAAGCTGTAGTCGGAAATCTAAACTACATAACCAGATAGTATAATAATCGAGCCTTCAATTAAATTGGTTTCAACTTATTGCACGGCCCAATTTGTACCAGACTATGATATGAGAGTCAAGTTTTGCAAGGGGTGTGCGTGTGCTTTGCATCGGCTTTTTATGAAAAAGTACCTTATTGGAATGCGCTAAACCAGCGTTGTATGAAAAGAAAAAGTGTAGTAAAATTTGTGTACTACGGGCGCGTTTTTCATGATAGTATAGTTGACGGTATCGATCAAGCCCCCTGTTGTCAATTGTTGTGAGTCTTTAACCTGGATGTGATATGACAACAAGAATGCCGGGTTATTGATTGAGGTGACATAATGATAGATCTGCGTAGTGATACCGTAACGCTGCCCAGTCCCGCTATGCGTACGGCGCTGGCACAGGCCGAACTGGGCGATGATGTCTATGGTGAAGATCCGACCGTAAACCGGTTAGAAGCGCTGGCAGCCGAAATGGTGGGTAAGGAGGCGGCACTGCTGGTGACGAGCGGCACGATGGGCAATCTGGCGGCGCTGCTGGCCCACGCCGAACGTGGGCAGCGCGTCATTCTCGGCAGCGAGAGCCATATCTACCACTACGAGGCAGGCGGCGCGGCGGCGCTGGGCGGGCTGGTCTACCAGACAGTTCCTAATCTGCCCGATGGTACCCTGGACGCGGCCGCCCTCCAGGCGGCCCTGGGATGGCCGGAAGATGTGCATCGCGCCCCGGTTGGGGTGATCTGCCTGGAGAACACGCACAACCGCTGTGGCGGCGCGGTGCTGCCGCCGGCGTATCTGGAGCAGGTGCATACCCTGGCCCGGCAGCATGGCCTGCCGCTGCATCTGGATGGTGCGCGGATGTTTAACGCGGCGGTGGCGCTCAACCGCGATGTGCGCGAGTTGACGCGGAATGTTGATACCGTGCAGTTCTGCCTTTCCAAGGGGCTATCCGCGCCGGTGGGCTCGGTTATCGCCGGGTCGCAAACATTTGTTAACCGGGCGCGGCGGGTGCGCAAGATGCTGGGTGGCGGTATGCGTCAGGCGGGGGTGATTGCCGGTGCGGGCATTGTTGCCCTGACCGAGATGGTGGGCCGCCTGGCTGAGGATCATGCCAATGCGCGGATGCTGGCGAACGAACTGGCCGCCATACCGGGCATCACCCTGGAGCCGGAGCGGGTCCAGACCAATATTGTTATCTTTGAACTGAATGACCCGGCCATCACCCCAAAGCAGTTCCTCACCGCGTTGCGCGAGCAGGGCGTGCTGATGGGTGGCTTTGGCGGGCGGCAGATCCGCGCGGTGACGCACTACGGCATCACCGCCGATGAGGTGCGGGCAGCGGTGGCGGCGGTGCGGGCGGTGTTGGGTGGATAATCAACATGATCCGATCCGGCTCACAGTTGCCGCATCCAGGGCCGTTACCAGCGCCGTGATCACCCGGTTGTAGGGCGTGGGGATGCCCAATCGTTCGCCCTCGCGCACAATCGCCCCGTTGATCGCGGCGATCTCGGTCGGGCTGCCGCGCAGCACATCTTGCAGCATGGAGGAGTGGTTGGCGCGGGTGGCCTCGGCCACGGCCAGCACCTGCGCCCGCGGATCATCCGGGAGGGGTGTGCCACGGGCGGCGGCAACGGCGGCGGCTTCCGCTACCAGATGGCCGAGCAACTTGCGTGCGGGGGGCAACTCCGCCAGTGCGCCGTTGGGTACCCGCAGCAGCGCGGTCAGTGCGTTGATGCCCACATTCACAATCAGCTTGTTCCAGATTAACTGTTCGACATCGGGGTGCCGTTCGGCGGGCAGCCCGGCGGCCCGGAAGATCGCAACCAGGGTGCTCAGGTGCTCTTCGCCGGTCGGGGCGGACGCAAAAAAGGTTTGACCCATCCCGGCGTGGCGCACCCGTCCCGGGGCCGTCAGGGTGGCCCCCAGCCGGGTGACGCCCTGGGTCACCCGCTGTTCGCCTACCGCCGGAGCCAGGATCTCCCGATTGCCCAGGCCATTCTGCAGCGTGATCACCAGCGTGCTGTCGTCCAGCAGCGGGCGTATACGCGCGGCCGCCTGCGCCGTCTGATGCGCCTTGACCAGCACCAGTACCACAGTACACGGTCCGATCACTGTTGGATCATTTGTCACCCGCACCACGCGCCGGTCGCGCCGCTCATCGCGTTCGCACTCCAGCCCGGTCTGCTGGATGGCGGCGATCTGCTCCGGCCAGGTGCCCAGCAGCCAGACCTCCGGCCCCGCAACCCCGCTCAGGTAGAACCCCAGCAGGCTGCCCAGCGCGCCCACGCCGATGATCCCGATCTTCATCGCCCTTCCATCCCACGTCGTTCAGTGGCTCTTTCCCATGCCACCCGCCACCAGCGGCGGCGCGCAAAGTAATCCGGCGTTAGCTCGGCCCGGTCCAGGTAGGCCCGCAACCAGAGTTCCAGCGTCAACACCAGCCAGAGTTTGCCGCCCTGCCGCGGCCAGAGCGAACCCTCACCGCGCAGCCAGGCACGGATTGTCTCCGGGCGGAAGAGATCACGCGCCCGCGCCTGCGGACCCAGCAGCAGATCACCGGCCAGCGTGCGCAACGGACCATGCAGCCAGTGTTGCACCGGAACGCGCATCCCGCTCTTGGGCCGGTCCAGAATAGTTGTGGGGAGGAGATCGCGTACTGCCTGTTTCAACACCCATTTCTCCGTCGTTGCCGCCAGCTTGAACTGCGGCGGAATCGCAAATGAGTAGGCCACAACTGCCGGGTCGAACAGCGGCGAGCGCCCCTCAACCCCGCAGGCAGCCGTCAGTCGCTCAACTTTGGTGAGGATGTGGTGCGCGCCCTTCATGCGCACATTGGCATGCATCAGCCGGTTGAGGTAGTGGCGCATCCCGTCAGACTGTAGATAGGGTGCAACCAGCCGCTCAAGGGGCGGCGCATCACGTAGCGCTTCCAGCGCCGCCGGACTCAGGAGTTGCGGCAGGTCGTCGTAGCACTTGCGGTAGGCGCGCAGATAGATCCGGCTGCGCGCGTCCGGACTGTCGTCGTCACGCTGCAACTCAAACAGCAGCATCGGGATATTTTTCGGGCCACCAAAACAGGGATCACCGCCCTCGCCATTGAGCAGCACCCGGATGCCCTCATCGGCGGCGGCGCGGGCCAGCAGCATATTCGGCACCGTCAGTGGATCACCCACGGGACAGTCAAGGTAGGCGACCGCTTCGGCCAGGTATGCGGCCACCGTGACCCCCGTGACGGAGAGTACCCGGTGGCGGGTGCGACAGTGGGTAGCGACCAACCCGGCGTAGGCCAGTTCGTTCGGCAGTTCATCGCCAAAGCTGATCGAGTAGGTGGTCACGGGCCGGTCATGCAGCCGGGCCGCCAGCGCCGTCACCAGGCTGCTGTCCAGCCCACCCGAGAGCAGCGCGCCGACCTCCTGGTCGCGTGGCAGATAGTTCCGGGTTACATCTTCCAATAACGTACGCAGATGCGTGGCATAGACTTCGGGCGGATCATCCGGGTTCCACGTGCCCTCGCACGGCTCCCAGTAGCGCTCCAGGGTTGCCGTTCCATTCAGTGCAAGCCGTAGGCAGCAACCCGGCAGCAGCTCCTGCACGCCCGCCAGGAGTGTCTCGTCACCCGGCAGATAGGCAAAGGTCAGAAACGAGCGTACCGCCGCGAAGTTGAGGCGGGCCGGCAGACGCGGCCAGCGGCGCAGCGCCCGCAGCGACGATGCGGCGGCCCAGATGCCGGCAACGCGGGTGTAGAAGAGGGTGCGGGTACCAACCGGGTCGCGCAGCAGCAGCAGATGGGTGCCGTCCCAGATTGCCAGCGCAAACATCCCACTCACCTGGGCCAACCCGGCGGGGCCATACCGGGCATAGAGCCACAGCAATAGTTCTCCATCGGCGCAGGATGCTGCCGTCGCCGGCAGTTCCCGGCTCAGCATGGCAACCAGCGTCGCCCGGTTGTAGAGCGTCACCGCGCCAACGCCGATCAGGGTTGTCCCGCCAACTGAAACGCTCCATGGCTCGACACTACCGATGGGGTGCTTGTCTGCAAGCCGACCCAGTGCATAATGCTGCCCGGCATAGGCCAGGTGCCCGCCCATCTGAGTAATTTCGCGGGCCGGTTCGGTTGGGGCCAGTGTGGCACAGAAGTGGAGCATGACCAATCCTCAAACCTATCCAAAATCACTATCACCACCAAACCCGTCATCGGTATCACCATCACTGTCACCCCAACCGCCATCGCCGCCACCGTCGCCGTCCCCGCCATTCCCGCTGGTGTTTTCTCTGGCTTTCTCGCGCAGTGCCTGCTCCTCCTCCGCTGAGAGAACCTGCGGCGGGGCCACGACACTGCCCAGCAGCATTCCCGCGCCAATTCCGGTCAGGATAGCACTGACACGCCCCCCAAACGATGTCTCGTTCATCGTTACAACCAGATTGCCCGGTGTACCCCAGGCAGTGCGACCATAGCCCTGCTCGCGGCCATAGCCGGACTGGCCCGAGGCAAAGGTGCGCTTGAGTATGCCGTCGCCCAGCAGTTCATCCACACCGGAGTTGCCCTGATTATCCTGCCACTCGACCCGCCCATCCGGCAGACGCCGTCGCCACTCGAACCGGCCATCGCTGTAGGTCCGACGCACACTTTTGTCGGCGAGGAGTTCATCTTTGTAAGTGAGAATACCGGGTTGTTGAGCCATGCAAATGATCCAGTAATGTACAGGACTTACGAGGTTGCATGGCAACCTCGATGGTTGACTCGATGGAAACTCGAATTCGTCTCCGGTAGGGCGGAAGAGACTAGTTTTTGCATAAAAATGTTGCACGTAGTGCAACATTTTTATGCAAAAGAATAGAAACATACCATGCTGCCGCAGGCGAAGACCGCTTTCATCTGGTCAAACGTCTGATTTGAATGCCCACCGCGTAAGTCGTGTAACTGACAGAACTTACGCGATCACTGAACCGAAAGAGCATTACGCCTCCGGCAGGGTGGAAGATCCCAGATCTTTTGCACAAAACATTTACACTTTGTGCAAATGTTTTGTGCAAAAGAATAGAAACATACCATGCTGCCGCAGGCGAAGACCGCTTTCATCTGGTCAAACGTGTAGTTTGAACACCCACCGCGTAAGTCGTGTAACTGACACGATTTACGCGGTGGGCCAGGTCATAAAGCCGCCGGCCCGTTCGCGCCGCCAGTCGGGCAGCCGGCGCGCCGGCGGCACCAGGCCCAGCACAATCCGGCGGAGCGCCGGCAGTAGCCGGGCCGGCTTGACGGCGGCAACTTCCGCGCACCAGCCGGCATCGAGCCAGGCCCGCTCGCGGGCAGTCAGATAGGTCGGCCAGTCCGGCTGCTCGATCACTGCTACCGGCGCGCGGGTTGCAAACAGATGTAGACGAAATGCATGCGCCGGACGCAGACCAACCGATGTCAGCGGGATGGTGTCAGGCAGTTCGAGACGCGCGCGCACCTGGGCAGCCAGTGTCACACTCTCTGCGCCCGCGTCATGCAGCAGGTAGACGCCGGCCGTCGGCGTACGCAGCAGCATCGCGCGGAGCGCATCCGGCAGGGGCGTCGCCGCCGCCAGGCTGAGGACGGCGCAACTGGTTTCCATATGAAAAAGATTTGCCTGCAGCATCCCGACAATCTCCGCATCCTGGCAGATCAGCAGGCGCGGCAACCCGTAGTCGGTCAGGTCGGGCGCGTCACCCACCGGCCGGAACTGCGTCGGTTCGGTTGTCGTCAGCAGACCCGGCGGCGTGCCCCACCGGTCCGTGTAGGCTTGCAGCAACTCCGCAAAGTGCGCATACGCCAGCGGTGGCCTCAGCGTAAAGGGCGCCATGCGGACCAGTCGCAACCCGCCAACCAGCAGCGCGTGCAGCATCGCCAGATGTACCGCGCGGCGGGGCTGCCCCAGCAGTGCCGGCGTGGGTACTATCCCGGCAGCCAGAGCCCAGTATGCCGCCCGGTTCGTCAATCCGGGCGGTAGATGCAGCGCACGGCACACTTCATAGTAGAGTTGTCGCCGGGTATAACTGATCCGACCCGGTGCGGCAACCTGTTGAATACTGCTGTTCAGCGCTTTTGTCAGATCACGCATAACTACTCAGGCCATGTCAGAAAGCCAACGGTCTGCGCCGCGTGTTGCGCCTGCTGTTCAGGGTCGCGGCCGGGTTGGGACGCTGCCGACCGTGGCACATTCCGGTCAACCGCCTGCTCTACGGCCCGGATCAACCGTACGGGTGAAACTGCCGGCAGTGGTGAATAAAACCCTTGCTTTAACCAGTCAAACTCCGACCGGCTCAAGGTCTGTAAGTTTGTTGCACTGGTTGATGGCGAGACCCGCTTCTGCAACAGGCGCAGCAGTTCCGGCGAGGGCTTTGTCTTGAGACGCAGCAGCTTGTGCTGCATGGCCTGCCGTGGATGCAGACCAATGTCGATAACCGGCTGCTCGGAACGTAAGCCCAGCGCCAGGGGCAGACTGCGGGCCAGCGTACACCCCGCCGGGCCGGCATCATGCAGGATAAGCAGCGGTCGTCGCGGGTTAGCCCGGAGCGCCGCCAGCGTAGCCTCTTCGTGCGGTGTACCCCGCCCATCACCCGGCAGCAACCCGATCCCCAGCCGCTCCGGGACGCGATTGGCGCGCAGGCAGGTCAGAATGTCCGGCACAGGGCAGGCCAGCACTGCCCGCTGATCGGCCGGAGCCGGATCGGGCGGCAGCGGCCGGCGCGGATCGATCATACCCGGCGGCAGCGCACCATAGACCCGCTGCCACCGTCCGATCACATCTCGTTGGAAATCGTGGAAGTTCATCGGCAACCGGGGATGAAACGGGCGACTCTTTCTTATCGCACTGATCATGAGCCCAATCCCGATTGCCATCGCAAAAACTAACGCAAATGTCACAACTGTCGATAGACCTGTCATCCTCGACAAAAAATCCATCAAGAAGACCCCGCCAAATACACCCAAAAACAGCATGCAACCAACCCCGGTGAACCGGCGCGGTGGCTGTTGCGCACTCACGGCTTTATAACTCACGGCATGGTATAACTGACTGTCGGTGTACCTGAGTGTCCCATGCCGGCTGAGCTTTTCTGCCACCTGTGCCAGGCGCAGATCATGCAGGTGCAGCCGGTTACGCCTGGGCTCCAGTGCAAACTCCTGCCGACATTTTTTGCAGCACCGACCGCCGCGTTCACGATAGCGCAAATCAGCAGAGCAGTGAGGACATTTCATAGTATCACGCAGGTGGGGTCAGGCCCCGGCTAATGCTGTTCCAACGTCCAGGCCAGTTTGCGCAGCACGGCGGCAATCCGCTCACGCCAGGTGAGCGTCGTATGCAGGGCCGCCTGCGGCATCTCCTGTTCGAGCCGGCGGAGCGCGCGCGCCAGATCGGCGTAGTCAACATCGCATGCTGCGTGGTGCAGCGCTTCTGCCTGATCTGGATGTGGGTGAAAATGACTGTGATTGTGGTTATGATCGTGCGTATGTACGGAATGATCTTCGGCCGGCACCGGAACCGGGTGCGGCACTGCCGGCTGCCGGGCGTAGCGTTCCGCCTGGTCCGCTGTGATGGCGTACTCTTCGTGATCCAGGCCCATCCCCGTGTTGGCAATAACCAGGTGCAGCGGATCGGCGGCGCGATTGTTAAACGAGTGTGGCATCATCTGCGGGATGCGCAGCAGAGTACCAGGCAGCAGGCGGACATTCACCACCTGCTCTGTCTGCTGATCATACAGGCCACAGGAGGCATAGCCCAGGCTTAACACAAAATGTTCAGCGCCGTGGGCATGCGGCGTGAAGGCGCTATGCGGACGCATCATCCCCACCTTGCCGGTGGCATTTGTGGGGTTCTGCTCCGAGGTCGCCGCGCTGCCAATAAAATAGCGCGCAAAATGTCCTTCGTCAATAAACCGCAGGAAGGCACTCCGGTCCGCTGCGCGCTGGAGTGGGTCAAGCAACTGCAGGCTGCTCCGGGTCAGGATGTGGATGGTCCCGGCGGGATCAAACAGATACACCTCTGCCCCGGCCGGCAGCACCTGCTGAAGTTGCCGAGTGTAACGTGCAGTATGCATATGGCCTCCTCCTTTGCTCTCGCTCTACCATACACAGAGCAATGTTACGGTTTTCTATTATACTGCCGGCGTGGATCGTATGCGTTAAGACTGTGTTAAGAAATCCGGCGCAATTCGTTCGCACCGGGTACTACTCCTCCGGCGGTGGTTGCTCGCCCTCGGGTGGCGGCGGTGGCTGTTCACCCTCGGGTGGTGGTGGCGGCTGTTCGCCTTCGGGCGGCGGTGGTGGCTCACCTTCGGGTGGCGGTGGCGGTGGTGGCGGCTCAGGTGTGGGCGTACTGGTCGGTTCGGGTGTCGGCGTAAGCGTGGGTGTAGCGGTCGGCATGGCGGTCGGCGATGGTGTAGAGGTTGCGGTTGCGGTTGGTACGGGAGCAATAATGCTGCGCAGATTCTCGCCAAGCGCCGTAGCTCCAGCCGGATCAAAGAAGAAGATCCCGGAGACACTAACCGTTAGCGCCAGGATCACCGCCGCCAGCCAGATGGGCCAGCGGGGCAGGCTGAAGCGGCGGCGGTGGCTGCTACCGAGGGAAGCCGGTGGTGCGATCGGCTCGGTATAATGCAGGCGTTGGTACTCATTGACCATCGCATCGGCATCCAGGCCGAGGTAGCTTGTGTAGGAACGCAGCATCTGCGAAGAAAGCGGCCCACGCGGTAGCAGCGTAAACTTCTCCTCCTCCATCGCCTGGAGATACCACATGCGAATATGTAGTTCACTCTCCGCCTGAACCAGCGTAATCCGGCGGCGCAGACGTTCTATATTGAGGCGCTGCCCCAATGTCATCTCATCCGCGAAAGCCTCATTCTCTGGCGCTGGTGCATCGTTGCCGGCACGCAGCAGTGCCAGTTCCTCGGTTTCGGTCATAAAGACGGACTCAGCGCGGGCGGTACCCTGGCGGTCCTGACCATCAGGTTGTGGCGGCTGGTAGGGCGGGTCGGCCATATCCGCCGGGAATGGTTCGTCCTGCGTGCCGAGCACGGCCTGTACCTCCACCGTGGCCTGTTCTGACGGTGGTGCCGACGGTGTGACCGGTTGCAGAGCGGGTTGTGGTTGTCCGCGACCCGCACGGTTCAGGCCGACACGCACACGGGCAATAAGTTCAGCCGAGCGATAGGGCTTGGCGATATAGTCTACTGCGCCCGCCTGCAACCCGCGCACAACATCTTCTTCGCGGCTGTAGGCGCTGACCACGATCACCGGCGACTGGGTCGCCAGCCGTTCCAACAACTCCCAGCCGGCATCCCGCCCGGACTTGACCTCGAGTAAGACCAGGTCGGGGGGGTGTTCGGCAAAGAGCGCTTCGCCATGAATCAGCTCACTGGCTTTCAGGACGGTATGGCCCTCCTGTTCGAGGTGATTCGCCATACTCGCCAGAAGCATCACATCATCATCTATTATGAGAATTGTTGCCAACGGAAACTCCTTGTTGCGACTGCTGGATGGAGCGTCATTATAGCATGGCCTGGCAAACCAGGTTCCCTGAATTGTTCTGTTCCGGTACAGCAAACCGCCTGTCCTGCTGGAGATAGGGCGTGTCAGGACACGGAGTATGCTATGTACCATCAGAGAGACTTCTACAGCGCGCATATGATAACTCGACGCGTGAAGAACCTTTTGCGCTTGTGGGGAAAGGGGGATGTTGACAACTCTTGCAGAGGAAATCGCAGCAGAATAGTCTGTACAGCCTGAGTATACTGATGAATGCACAAGACAGACCCTATCCACTGCGAAATGTTATGGATGTATTAGTAGAAATTGATTTTGCGGGACAAGCAAGCGCAATAGTGTCATCGTACGCTGGAGGAATCAGGTCGTGTATCGTCCCTACTACTGACTTAGATGACAGGAGTTACGCGGTCAATTCCAAACCAGGCGTTTGCCTGGATGAACGGTTCGATTCGCCTGCGGCAGCATGGTACTCTTTCTATCTTTTTCACGAACATTTGGCTCTGTGAGCCAAATGTTCGTGAAAAAGGATAGACTCTTCCACCCTGCCGGAGGCGCATCCCAGCCGCCGGATGGACAACTGCGTAACTCCTGTTAGATGATTAGATGAGCACTTCTGCCATGGTTCATCTGTCTTAAATTGTTCCTACCAGCGTCCCTATCGACCTTTACTGCGTCATTACAATCTGGTTTCATCTATCCGGGTGTGCGGAGCGCCTAGATATCTGCACTCTACGCTCTGGTTACTGCTCCCGTTCCCACGCAGCCACGGCCAGACCGGAGGCAACCCCGGTGAAGACATCCATCTCCTGCAACCGCTCTTCACCAAACTTCTGCGTCAGCATGCGCACAAAGCGCGGGATACGCGACGAGCCGCCGGTACGCAGCACCACATCGATATCGGCGGGAGTCAGATCGGCGGCCGCCAGTGCCCGGTCAATGCAGCGCTCGACCTCGCGTACATCCGGCCCGATCAGCCGCTCAAAGTCCCAGCGGGGAATGCGCTCGGCAAAATCGATTTCGCCCATGTGCATGCTCAACACCGTCTCGGACGCTTCACTCAGGCGTACCTTGGCCGCTTCCACCTTCTCGTAGAGGGGCAGGCCAAAGTTCTGGCGGACCAGCGAGCGGAGCGCCTTCATTTCGTGCGGCTTATCGCTGATTGCAACAGCTTCTTCAATTATCTGGAAATATTTAGGCTGCGTCAGATCGGTAATCGTCTGCCACTCGGAGAGATGCTCCAGGATATGCACCGGGAAGGGCAGGCGGCGCGGTCCCAGGGTTGCACCTGCGCCAAAGTGGGGCAGCATGCGCCCCATAAACAGCCGCTGATCGAGCAGATCGCCGCCGACCGGCACACCGTCGTTTGCCAGAAAGGTCCGGTTGCCACGCGCATCCAGTTGCATAATGGTCACGTCAAGCGTACCGCCGCCAAAGTCGAAGACCAGCACCCGCCGTTCTTTGCCATAGGTGCCGCGCGCATACGAGAGCGCGGCCGCGGTCGGCTCCTCCAGGAAGGTGACATTGGGCAGCCCCGCCGCTTCACAGGCCTGCTGCATCCGCGTAAACGCGCGCTGGTCGGCGGTAGGGTCGGCAGCATAATGCACCGGGCGACCAACCACTACGCCCGTAATCGGTTGTCCCAGCAACTGTTCAACCCGCTCCAGGATCATGCGTAGCACCAGGGAGATCAGTGCCTCAAGCGAGTAGTGTTTCCCAAAGACATTGGTGCCGGTGAAGGCGAGATCACGCAGCCCGGACTTGAGCGACTGGAAGAGTCGTCCCGGCGCGCCGGCATCAACATTGACATAGAGCGCCTGTGTCACCGTGCCCGACTCGGCGAAGGTGATCTCGGCATCGCCAATATATTTCCACTCGTAGTCAATCTCGCGGCCCACGTTGCCCTCGGTGTAGCGGTTGATCGCTTCGCGCCCGACGAACGGCACACCAGCGCGGGTAATAAACAGCGTCGAACGCATAATGTTTGGATTGGTATTGACCGGGTCAAGCGGCAGCAGGCGCAACGTCGTGCCGTCATACACCGCCGCACTCGAGTTGGTTGTCCCAAAATCCAGGCCAATATGCATCAGTTCCTCCTTGGGGCCGGCTGCCGGTAGCGGCAGGGCGCTTCCCAGGTGTGTCACATTCCTTCGTTCCGCTGTGCAACACAAAAGCGCCGATGGTACATGGAGATACCAATCGGCCTGTGTAGCAGAGAGATAAGCATACTCGATGAACCCCCGGTTGTCAATCGGGGTCCGGCACATTGCTTGCGAACTTCAGATTGGGTATAACCGGTGTAAATTATCCTGATGTACCGGCATCGAATGGATGCAGATGCGGTTGTCTAACCAGAGTGGCAGTGATGGTTATGTTATGATCGCGTAACGATCCAACTCTTGACAATGCTATGATGCGCTGTATAATTCAATCACGATTGAATTATCTACAGGAACATGCTCATGACAATTGAAGCGCAGCCGGACATCGACCAACTGGTGATCTGGTTGAAAATCCTGGCCGAGCCGCGCCGTCTTCAGATCATGCATTTGCTCATGGATGGCGTGCAGTGCAACTGCGAGCTGGGCAACCAGCTTCAGATGGCGCCTAACCTGATCTCGCATCATCTGAGTGTGCTGCGTAAGGCTGGTCTGGTAGACATGGAACGGGATGGGTACGATGGACGCTGGGTATACTACCGTGTCAATCAAGCCACACTGGATGCCCTGAATACTGCATGGAACACGTTCTTCGATCTCCAGCGCATTCAGCCCCGCCATCCTGCCTGTGGTCCACGCGCCGAGTGATGCTAGAAGCCAATCATCGATTGACCGAAATGGAGTGAACAGAGGTTGCTTTTTTTGCTCGATAGTTCAATACTCATTGAATTATTAGTAAATATGTTTTCGCCATACACAGTAGCTATATGTTATGTCTGAGATCACAACAACCGCCCCCCGCCGTGCAGAGGGCACCCGGCAGCTCTCGCTACTGGATCGCTTTCTCACGCTGTGGATCTTCCTGGCAATGGCCATTGGGGTTGCCGCCGGCTATTTTATGCCGGGAGTCGAAGGATTCATCAACCAGTTCCAGGTAGGCACAACCAACATTCCCATTGCTATTGGCCTGATCCTGATGATGTATCCGCCCTTTGCCAAAGTGAAATACGAAGAGTTGGGCGAAGTCTTTCACAACCGCAAGGTACTGGGACTCTCGCTGGTGCAGAACTGGGTGATCGGCCCGATCTTAATGTTCGTACTGGCGGTTATCTTCCTGCGTGGCTATCCCGAGTACTTTGTCGGCCTGATCTTGATCGGGTTGGCACGCTGTATTGCGATGGTGATAGTCTGGAATGAACCGGCAAAAGGTGACACTGAGTATGCCGCCGGACTGGTAGTCTTTAACAGTGTTTTTCAGGTATTATCCTATAGTATATATGCATGGGTTTTCATTACCGTGCTGCCGCCGCTGGTTGGCATGCAGGGTAGCGTGGTACAGATCGGCATGGGTCAGATTGCCGAGAGTGTCTTTATTTATCTGGGTATTCCTATGATTGCCGGCTTTGCGACGCGTGTCATCCTGCTCCGGATGAAGGGCCGTGAGTGGTATCAGACCCACTTTATCCCCCGGATCAGCCCGCTGACCCTGATCGCTCTGCTGTTTACGATTGTGGTGATGTTTAGCTTGAAGGGCGATCTGATTGTGCAGATTCCCTTCGATGTGGTACGGATTGCCATTCCGCTGCTGTTGTACTTTGTGATTATGTTCCTGGTGAGTTTCTGGATGGGCCGTTTGATCGGCGCAGACTACTCCAAAACAACCACGCTGGCGTTTACTGCGGCCAGCAATAACTTTGAGTTAGCTATTGCGGTAGCTGTGGCTGTTTTTGGGATCGGTTCCGGCGTGGCCTTCGCGGCCGTGATCGGGCCGCTGGTAGAAGTGCCCGTGATGATCGGTCTGGTAAATGTGGCATTCTATTTCCAACGGCGCTATTTTGCTCAGGAACCACGTCCGGCGGAGGCGCGCACTGTAGCGGCGGCGGCCGAGGCCTGTCCTCCACCTCAGAATGTGCTGCCGAAAAAACGTTCTGATTGAGCCATAATGTTCCCTATATATCTTTCCAGGGTGATATTCAAAGTTGATTGCACCATCTTGCTGCATGCTCTCGTCTATCAGGAAACCGCAGTATGAGGGTTGTGGTAGTATATGGAAAGAACAAACAACAGCAAACAACATCCACCTTCCAACAGTTCATTTGTTCGCTGTTTTTTGTTTTCTGTTTCGTAACCGTTCAGTCCTCCACCAGAGTCGGCGCAGGTTGATCCACTAGTGGGCAACTATGCACCGGGCAGATAGCAAGGAGCCACTAGCCAGGCGCAGCAGTGGTGTAATCAGCAGGTGCAGGGTGCCACCAGTGCGTAGACTCGACCCGTTTTACGGCTACCCAATCGCCGCGCGCAATCCTTCGGCAAAGCGGCGTGCGCCACCCTGGGCGGGGTGGCGCACTTTAATATGCGGAATCTCCAGCAAACTCAGCGCCCGGTCGGCAGTATTGCCCATAGCAATGACCAGAATGTCGGGAAACAGCGCCCGGATAGCAGCCAGAAAGGGCTGACCCTGGCGAATCTCGGCGGCGCGTGGGAGGCGATTGCTCTGCGGATTGTCGGGGCGATGTGGGTGGAATGGGTAGGCATTCCAGCCGACGGTGACAACATCCAGTGTCCGCACTTCGCGCCAGACAATCGTTGCTGTCTGCTCCGCCGAAATGCGTCCGTCATTTGTGGCGCAGGCAAACCCTCGCGCAACCCCAAAGAGTCCCGGTGGCTCAACCCCTTCCAGCAGCAGTCGTTCGCTGGTGAAGGGCACCCCCGTCCGTCGCGCCCCCAGGTACCCAGGCGCTTCCCCCACCAGCAACAACTGCGGGTCGCGCGCCAGCGCCTGTTCCAGAGCGCGCCGCAAGTTGTCCCGACGAATGGCATTCCCCGGCGTGCCGTCGGCGGCATACTGGTTCGTGGCATCAACCGCAACGGTCGCCCGGGCCAGATCGGTCATTAACAGGTCAAGCAACATCGGCATCGTCCTTCGCTGACTCATTCACAGGAGTTACGCGGTGTGCATTCAAACGGGACATTTCCCCGATGGAAGCCCGCTCTGCCGGAGCGAAGCGGGCGTTCGGGTTTGTCGCCAGGCCGGAACAGGCCGCAGAGCCTGACGCATGCCGATGAAAGGCACATTTCGCCCGTGCGCAGAGAACCGCGTACATTTTAAAGTTGAAAGGAAACAGAACGTGCGCTACAATCGGCATACCGTGGATCATACCACTTCTGGTAAAGACAGCGTTGTCGCCGGCAGCACTGCCGTTGTAGGCTGACCAATGGTCGGTCAGTTGGGATGAGGATAGCTTATGAATAAACTGTTGACCTGCATCGGGGAGATTTTAATTGATTTTTTGCCGTTTACGGCAAATGGAACGACCACCGGCTTTAGTATGCATCCGGGCGGCGGCCCATTCAATGTTGCTGTTGGGTTGGCCCGCCTGCAAGAACCGGTCGCCTTTGCCGGCAAAGTATCGCGTGATTTCTTTGGGCGCTACCTGCACACCTATGTTGAAGCCGAGGGCATTGATGCGCGCTTTCTACTCACATCCGATGCTGCACCCAGTACGCTGGCATTTGTGGCGATGGAAGCCGGTGAGCCGGTGTTCACATTCTATGGCGAGGGTACCGCCGATACGCTCCTCCGCCTGGAGGAACTGCCGACCGCGCTCTTTGAAGAAACCGCCATCCTGCATTTCGGTGGGATTAGTCTGCTGCGTGGCACCACGCCGGGAGCGGTGCTGACCGCCGTTGAACGGCTGAAGGGCCAGGCGCTGCTCTCATTTGATCCGAATATGCGGCCAAAGTTGATTCACGAGGAACGCAGCTACCGCAATGTGCTTCAGAGTTTCTTTCGGCTAACTGATCTGGTTAAGATCAGTGCTGCCGATATCGGCTGGCTCGCGCCGGGGCAGCCGGTTGAGCCGGTCGCGGTTGATCTGCTTGATCAGGGTGCCGCCATGGTGATTGTCACGCAGGGGAGCGCGGGTGTGCTGGCGCTGCGGGCCACATCTGCGGGCGAACCGGAGCGGTGGCAGGTTCCCCCGGTCCAGGTAGAGGTTGCCGATACGGTAGGCGCGGGTGATGCGTTTAGCGCCGGTTTGCTGGCCGCTCTGTCCCGGCAGGGGGTAAGCGCGCGCGCCGATCTGCTGAAGCTGCCCACTGCGGATGTCGCCGAAGCGCTACACTTTGCCGCTACGGTTGCCGCGCTCACCTGCAGCCGGATCGGTGCAAACCCACCGACCAGTGCCGAAGTTGCGCAATTTATCGGGAAGCCGTAGTCCGTAGTCCACATAGTTCGTAATCCGTAATTCGTAGTCTGAAAGTGCTTTTATGCAATGCGCAGAACACAGCCAGAGAGAGGAGTTGCTATGACGCAGGAACCTAAGTGGGAGATGACCGAGCATGGATGGCATGGTGTTGCCCTGTTGACTGGTGGTACCCAGTGGCATGCCTTTGTTGAGCATGTTGATGCCTCGCAACACCTGACCTGGGCCGGAACAACCTTCGAGAGCCTGAGTGATGCCCAGGACTGGTGTCGCGCGGAGATTGCGCTGCTCCGGCGTCAGCATGGGCCGGGGGGGCCGGGTGCTACGCCGCCCCCGCTGACCACCCCGCCGCAACTGGATGCCTGGGGTTGGCTGTGGGACACGCTGAGTCGGGAACTGGGTGAACTGCGGACAACTGAGATCCGTGATGAGTTTGCCCGCCGCCGGCGCGAAGAGAAGCTCCAAAACACGTAGGCGTTAGAGAACAGAGCAGCGTAAATAGGCGATAAACGTAGCGGGATGGAGGCAACTCTTCGTCCCGCGTCAGGTTGCTTCGGGCATTAGTGCTCTATGGTTGAGACGAACCGCATGCTGGTATGAATGTTGCACCGACGATTGGCTGATCATACATTCCATACTGCGGACGATGTGGAAAGTCGTGCGCGGTGCTATCCTGAACGTAGCAACCACAATGGTTGATCACACGAAAGGATACAAACCGTGCAAACGCAATTAACGCGCACAAGCAGTGATAAACTGGTCGCCGGTGTCTGTGGCGGTCTGGCCCGTTACTTCAACATTGATAGCACCATCGTCCGGTTGGTGTTCCTGGTCGCCATCCTGAGCGGCGTCAGCCCGCTGGTCTACATCGTGCTCTGGATCGTTATGCCGGAAGATACAACCGTCGGCGCAAGGCCCAATGCAATGACCGACGGCACGCAGAACCCCACGAATAACGCGTGGCAATATGATCCCTATACGGGGCAGCGGGTCGAGCGGTAATAAACAGAGGCTGATCTATGCACCCGGCGGGCTGCGTTTCTTGAACGCAGCCCGCCCGTTGTGTGGTTTTATTGCCTGGCCCAGCCACGGATTTCGACTGTTTTTCGGATCTCAACTTCCAGGGCAGTAAATGCAGGTAGTGTCCGCAGCGGGGCAAAATCGTCGATAAAATCGGAGACACGTTGCGCCAATTGACTGACTGGCAGTTTCTTGCGCCTGCGTCCACTCAGACCGCTGGCCGTGCGCAGCAGTTCGTATAAAACTTCTTTCGGATCGGGCAATCCCTCAAGGTGCTGTAGGCGCGGAAGATCCAGGTGGTCGCGTCCATTTGGATTGCCTGCTGCGGTACGAATAGCCGGTTCATCGAACAGCAGCCAGGCCTCCTGCATACGTACGGGAATAACACAAACTGTTGGTGGTAACGGCATTCGTTCGGCAGCTTCTTCACGTGCCCGTACTATTTCTTGCCAGCGCGACAGGTATGTTTCACCTTCTGCATCACGATGTACAAACAGGAGATCACACGGATAGAGATAAACACTTGTTCGCATCCGTTCCACCAACCCGCGCGGAGGTTTCGGCAGCCGTCGGAGATCGGCCCAATCAGGCTGAACTGCCATTTCTACGCCATGCGTTCGTAGGAGCCACGTCAATATGGATAGCAGTGCGCGATCAGAGGGACCATCGGACAACAAGGTGTAACGTAACTCCCTCATGCCTCCTCTCCAAACGGCAAGAGTAATTGCTGGAGATCAGGCCGACTGGCGACGCTGCGCCGCACACCACGGGTATGCTTCGCCTCTTCCGGCTGGTCCGCCAGTTCACCAGATGCAAACGTTTCATCTGCCGATGCCAGGGGATTTAAGTATGCCAGCAATTTTCCCCGGGAGACGATACGTTGATCGTCGGCCTCCTGTTGACGCCAGGTATCCGGTAGATAGCTAAAGGCTAACCGCTTGAACCGCTTATCGCCACGGGTCAGTTCCTTAAGTTCGGCCACCAGCAGGCTATCATCGGGTACCTGCCCCACAACTGCCGGTGAGTGCGTGTTGATAATCACCTGACGCAACGGATTATCTAGACCAACCGGCTCTTCAACATCTGTAACAATATCCTGCAACAGCCGAAGCATCGCCGGAATACGCTCAGGATGAATACCGTTTTCCGGTTCTTCCAGGCAAATGACCCCTTTTGCTTCAGGATCAAGCTCAAGCACGGTGAGTGCAAGGAAGCGTAGGGTTCCATCCGAAAGCGCTCGTGCCGGATGTGAGGTTCCATCAATGCCGGTAACTTGCAGCGTCAGTAACTCCCGCCGCTCGTCTCGATCAATCCAGACGGTGCGTACATCTTCAATCAACTCCGCCAACCGGTTAGCGACCTGTCCATATACCTGGGCCGCTGTACCATTACCCGCCTGGGTGTCTGTCAGCCGTTGTTCGTGGAGCCGGGCCATATGATAGAGTGTTGCCGCCAGGTGGGAGCCATCGGTTCCCAGGCGAACGGGTGCATTAAATTCATCCGGCTGGCGCATTGCCGACGGCTCAAGCTGGAGCAGTTGCCAGGATTGCATCTCCCGACGGGCCAGCAATGCAGTCGGGCTCTCAGCGGCATTGGCGACAGAGAGTACCGTTCGCGGCAGGTTGGCCGCCAACAGCAATCGTGGCCGCCCGCTGCTTCCGCCATCCTGATGCAGTTTAATCACACGATTTTCACCTTCGGTCTCTGTCGAAATAAAGGGTGCATTCCGCCGTCCACGAATGGCTGATTTGCGCCACGTTGGTTTATGCGGGAAAGGAAGGTTATCTTTTGCATCACCCAGATTAATCTGTACCAGATCCTCCTGAACTAACTCAAGCGATCCCAATGATCCCAGACTATCTTCTCTACGATAGGCAAGTGCTAATGTATACCGTAAAAAGGTAATACTGGCATCGGCCTGTTGCCCAAGATCATCTACTCCTTCTAAAGGTACGATCATCTCTGCCTCGAAGGACATTGTGTCGGCGTGGGTCGTGCCAAACCGATGAAAGAGGCTACGTACGTCGCCAGTACGCCCACCTTCATCGCGCACCGAGAGGGCCGCGTCAATTAAAGGGCGATCGGCGAGTGCGCTGAGAAACCGAATGGCATCAAACAGGTTTGATTTACCAACACCATTTGCCCCGGCAATACAGGTAAACGGCCCGAAACGCACATCGACATCAACCAGATTTTTGAAGCCGGAAACTTTCAACCGCGTTAACATACCATTTTCCCCTTTTGCACTTCGCGCATAGACCGAATCACTGGCGTGTTAGGATCATACCACAAACAGATAAATTAAAAATATGTGACAGCGACATTTTTTTGAAATATCCTTATTTTGCATCAGTAAGCACTAAAACCGCGATTGTGTACCCGAACGGCCACCAAATCCGCGCAGTTGTCTGAAAACAAATTTGCAAGGCCGGGTATAATACGCGCATTCAAAGTGGGAGCCCGGCAAACCAGGTCTGAAGGGAGGTGTCTGGCAGCTTAACCCGGTGGACGACCCGATGTCGTTCTACCTGCAAACCTGAACATTACAATAGACTGGCACTCCGGTGTGCTCAGTAAAGGAGGAAACATGTCAACCCCGAATCGGAGACGATCCCCTGATCGCATCCTGTTGACACTGGGTCTGCTGCTCATTGTTGGACTGGCGGCAATTCTGCCGGCGTCTGCGCCGACAACTCAGGCGCAGCAACAGCCCATTGAGCAAATGCGGGCCTTCTGGGTGGACTCGGCCAACCCAGGCTATCGCAACCATCCCCAGGTTGATGAACTGGTTGCGAATGTTGTCCGCGCCAATGCCAACACTATTGTCGTCCAGATGCGACGGCATGGTGACTCTCGCTACAACAATAGCATTGAACCACGCGCTGTTGATCCTCGCCTTGCCCCTGCTGATGAGTTCGATCCGCTGGCGTATCTGCTTGCGAAAGCGCACTCTGAGGGGATTAAAGTCCATGCCTGGCTGGTCGTCTCGGTCACCTGCCGGTCGTCTGACCCGCTGTGGGGTCATCCCCAGCATGTCTGTACGCACCATGGTCCTACGGTGCCTGACCCGGAACGCTGGACAACGGCGACCTATAACGGCACCCAGGTGGGCGATCTCGATCCGGGACATCCCGGGTCAGTCTTGCACATGGAAGCGGTGGTTCAGCATATGCTGCGCAACTATCCGGCCCTGGACGGGATTCACTTTGACTTTATTCGCTATGGTGATATCAACTATGGCTACAACCGGGTGAGCCTGGATCGTTTTAACCAGGCGCATGGCTTTGCCCCCAACTATCGCCCGGCCCCGAGTGATCCGCTCTGGAGCCAGTGGCGGCGTGACCGGATGACCGAGTTGATGCGCCGGCTCTACATTCGCAGTAAGGAAATTAATCCGAAGGTCGAGGTTAGTATTGCCGCGATTACCTGGGGCGGCGTCGGCAGCTATAACCCGAACGACTGGCCCAACTCGGCTGCCTACTCGCGTGTGTTCCAGGATTGGAAAGCCTGGCTGGAGGAGGGTATTATTGACTTTGCCATGCCCATGCACTACTTCGAGGATGGCGAAACACGCAGCCGGAACTGGTACAATAGCTGGATCTCCTGGGGCCGGGAAAACAGCGGACGCCGGGCGATTGTCGCGGGTATGGGCTCCTGGCTCAACACGCGCGAGCAGGGGATTGATCAGGCCCGGCGTGCGCTGACGCCTGATGCCCAGGGACGGGCCCATGCCGGCGTGGCCTTCTACTCCTACAATCAGCCCTACGCGCGGAGCACCTATGAAGGCCGTCGCCAGTTTATGGACCAGTTGCGCGAGACGGTCTTCGCGCAACCCGCGGTTGCTCCCAACTGGCCCTGGGTTGACTACCCGACCACGGGTCATCTCCAGGGTATTGCCTGGGTCGATGGGCAGATTGTTCCGAACGCGCATGTCTCGCTCTTCAAGGATGGCAACTGGGTGCGCGATATGACGGCCGCGTATGACGGCTGGTATGGCGCGGTTGAACTGGAGCCGGGCAACTACACGGTTGTGATCCATGGTCCGAATGGCCGTACCGTTGAACACCAGATCGTTATTAAGGCCGGAATGGTCATGAACGGTCCGTAATTCCTGTGAACCGGATTGGTCAGCGTACAGCGGCGAAGCCGGAATAGGCTTCGCCGCTGTACTTTTGCCCCTTCATTTACCTGTTCCAGGTTTTAATAGCATTGACATCTTTACTCACCGTTCGCTTATTTTCGGAACGAGTTCATAAAAATTCCCCACGAGCGGATCAAAAACGGACACTTGGGAAGCATCTCGCCCCACATGGTGACGAAAATTGCAGAAATGTTTTACACATCACGA
>DAOTUI010000039.1:0-11356 GCA_034437035.1 Chloroflexaceae bacterium | reverse complement strand
TCGTGATGTGTAAAACATTTCTGCAATTTTCGTCACCATGTGGGGCGAGATGCTTCCCAAGTGTCCGTTTTTGATCCGCTCGTGGGGAATTTTTATGAACTCGTTCCGAAAATAAGCGAACGGTGAGTACGAATAATGCCATTGATAATAAAGTTCGGATCTGCTTCAGGTTGGGTGAAGCTGCGAATAATATTGGCAAGTGCCACGGCGGGATTAATCTCGCCGGGAGCGCCCAGCGCTGCGGCCACAAATACCCCGGCAAAAACGCCAAACCCCCAGCCGGTAGTAATAACAATCCAGCCTGAGTTCTGTGCTTTTGATTTGTTCAGCAACACACCGGCAACAACCCCATCGCCAAGCAGAATAAGTATCATTGTGCCGAGAAACTCGCCGAGAAAATCCTCCATGGTTGTGATTCCTCCTGAGTCACACCAGCGGCGGGAACAACCCCGCGCGCAATCATCCCTGATCCAGCGGCTTCATTGCGTCTGGTTTTTGTCATAGCATTTATCCTGTTGTCTCACGGAGAGAACAGAGAACAAAGCAACAGAAAACCAAAACGCCGGTTACATCGCCATTGAAGAACGTGCTTGTTCTGCATTCTGCGTCGTTTGTTCTGTGTCCCGTGTTCTTTTCTAATTTCACCTCCTCTTCCTACAAATGAGACCGGTCATGCTGAACAGGGCGAAGAATTTCACCACAACAAGAAATCAAACCCTTCACCTGGTTCAGGCGGGCATAGCATTAGGTTGAATATCAGCATTCGTATGCCCTACCGTGGCGACTCCCGGATGACAGGTATTCGCAGAAAAAGCGATCATGCCCGACATCTATGGCAGAGTTGCTGCAGCCGTGGGCCGGAACTGTATCAAAATCAGAAATTATGTCGTTACAACCGAATTGTGAAAGTAGCAATCGAGGACCGCTCCTCGACACTGAGCAGTCGGCTATGCATCATTGCCCGAACCGGCGCACAGCAGTATAGGGGTTATGGTCCACAACCCTGAACGCAGCAGCAGAGAACCGGGTGCAATGCTATTCCTGCTGAGAATGATTTTTGTGAAGACGGATACTTATATCAATGATAGCACGCTTCTACGGGGAGTCAAGTTGTGTAGCGCGCACCTGCGTGGAATCTGATTTCTATCGAGGTAGTAGGCGCGGCTTGCAGCTGCGCACCAAGCAGATCAGATGCGTGCAGTTGCAACCCGCACCTACCCAATAGACATCAACCTGATGCGTGCAGTTGCAACCCGCACCTACGTTAATACAGAATAACCCGGGTGAAGGTCTTGCGAACAGGACGTACGCGGTTGCCATACAAACCGGACGTTTGATCCGATGGAAGCCTGATGCGCCTGCGGCAGCATGGGACGCTTTTTATCTTCTTCACAGAAATTTTACACAAAATGTAAAATTTTTGTGAAAAGCATGGAATCCTCCGCCCTGCCGGAGGCGACATTCCCTTCCGGGTCAGTGACCGCGTAACTCCTGGCGGATTTTACGGACAGTTATAGGACGAAGCAAGACAACCCTGCCTGGGTCGACGCCAGGCAGGGCTATTACAAATGCCGGTTCAGGTTGTGGAAGCCTGAATGGTACAGGACTTACGCCAGATGGTCCATTGCGGTCTGGTGCCGGACCGCAATGCCGGCTTCGCCTGCGGCAGCATGGTACTTAATCTATCTTTTTCACGAAATTGTGGCTCTTCGAGCCACAATTTCGTGAAAAAGATCCGGGTTCTTCCGCCCTGCCGGAGGCGGAATTGTCTTTCAGATTAACGACCGCGTAACTCCTGTGGTACTAGATGCCGTTAACACTGTTGGCATGCAACTCGTGTTGATTATCATCATGCTCGCTCATCTGGTTGGCCTGCCGGCGGGCAAGCTCACGCAGTTCAGCGAAGAGCTCGAGACCGAGTACCGCACCAATCGGCACACCATTTTGCGTCACAATGATTGGGCGATTGTCCGAGTTTTTCATGATCTCGGCTAGATTGGCAGTTGCCTTGGTGACCGGAATTACGCCGCCTTCCTCCAGGGAAACTTCACCTATGCTCGCTGAGTACTTACCAGGCATCTTGAATCTCTCTTTCATAACTAAAGGTCTGGTACTACCTCATAACTCCCATTGCCCGCTTTTGTCGGCGTTGTATATAGTATGACGTTTAGAGTGCAGTTCCGGGTTGGTCTGGTCGGGAAGCAGAAATTCTGCCGCCCCCCGTCACCGCATATTCTACGAGCATGTACATTGTATTCCATTTTTTCTAAAAGTGAAACGTACCTAAGTCCTATATTGGGGAAAGCCGAAAAATGCCGCTCCAGACCGGCGGAACGCACTTGATCCTATGAACCGGAGCAGGAAACCAGCATGGCAAAAGGTCAAAGAACCAGGCACAATTTTTGTGCCTGGTTCTTTGTGCATTAGTTATAATTGCGGCTCAACGGTAGTGCATTCTAATCCGGAGTTCTTCAGAATGCGGGAAATAACCCGGGTGCAGTCTCAGGAAAGAGGATCTGAACTGATATTTTGCGCCTATCGCCGGGTGATAATAGGACGCAGTCCATATTTGTATACTAGCCGGATCGGGTGAATAAGGTAAACCAGCCAGGCTGTATACCTGGGAAGAGGAACTATATTCCGGTCTTTGTCGGTAGGGGTCACGGCACTGCGCAGGTAAATACCGCAGTAATGCCGGAGCATCCGCCTTTTATCCTGCCGGCGTTCGCGCATGGAGATGGAGAAGGTTGGCTCGGTCAGGAGGGGCAGGTCAGCCTCGGGGGTAAAAAGAATCCGATAGGTACGGGCCGCCAGCGCAATGACCGTCGGGTCGCACTGTATCCGGCTCTGGATGGCGGGTGGTACGGGTGCTCCCGACAGGGTATGCGCCAGATGCAGCCCCAGGAAGAGCATACGTCTGCTGCCCAGGCTGTCGGCACGTTGGAGGAGCCGGGGCCAATCCAGTTGGCGCTGTTGCTCCAGGAGCCGGGCAATATCACAAATCCAGATCAGCCGTTTCCAGAGATGCTTGGAGCCATGGACGCACAGGATCAACAAAAGATCTTCCGGTGCCAGATCCGGGATAGTCATCCCCGATAAGGACGCGGACCCCAGACGCGGACGGACATAGTCTAGATCTAGCGGAAAAGCGCAGTAGCTTCTGGTTTTTTGCCAGGAGGACGCGAAGCCAACCGCCTGCCAGTGCAGTTCGACAATGATCCCGCTGTCCGGGTGGGCAAACTCGCAGGCATATTCCGGATGATCATAGGGCGCATACTGGAGCCCCAGTAACAGCTTCCGGGCCTGCGCCATATCCCGCCGATCAATCAGAATGTCCAGATCACCACACTCGCGGAGCGCCGGATTTCCATACACTGTGGCGGCCAGCAGTGGGCCTTTGTAGGGCACGGCAGTTATACCATGATCGGCAAATAGCTTCACGACCCGCAACAACTCCATGGTCAATCGCAGCCCGCGCTGGGTGCTGAACTGCGTGTAGCGGCGCAACTGCTCCCGCGCTGCGGCGGGAACACGATCCGGGGCAATGGCATTCAGCATCGCCTGTAAGAGTGCCACAATCCGGTGACGGCAGGCTTCCTGGAGCAGATATTCCCAGTCAAGCCGACCCTGGAGCAATGTTCGCGCATGCTGTGCTGTCGTTTCGTCCAGCCGGGTGCGGGCGCAGAGGCGCAGCAACTCATGTTCAGGACGTTGCAAGCTGTTCATAAGGATACCTTATCGGGTAGTTCAAGCGGCCGGCCGTCAGGGTTTACCGGGTGCATTATCAGATCCGGGTTGGCCTGCGTCTGAGCATTCCAGGATTGGGCATAGAGCCCGCCCTGTGCCAGCAATGCTGCGTGGGTGCCGGATTCGACAATCTGCCCGGCATCCATAACGTGGATCACATCGGCACGCATCGCGGTGGTAAAGCGGTGCGTGATGATAACAGCAGTACGCCCGCACACCAGGTCACGAAAGCGGTCGAGCCACTCGGATTCGGCCCAGGAGTCCATCGCGCTGGTGGGCTCATCAAGAATGACCAGTTGCGACTGGCGCAGAAAGGCACGCGCAAGTGCCAGTCGCTGCCACTCACCCCCACTCAGATCGGTGCCGTTAGCAAACTGCTTCCCCAGCAGTGTATCGTATTGCCGAGGGAGTCGCGCGATCACGCTATGCACGCCTGCGCCGCATGCCGCCGCTTCGATCATGTCATGCCGGGAGCCGACCAGCCGATCGCTCAACGCGATATTCTCGGCGGCAGTGGCGTGATACCTGACGGGGGTCTGGAACAGGACGGAGATCTGCCGTTGATACTGCTCAACCGTAAACTGCCGGATGTCGATCCCATCAACTTCAATGCTGCCCACTTCGGGATCATAAAAACGACAGAGCAGTTTGAGCAGCGTGCTTTTACCTGCCCCATTCGCGCCGACAATCGCCACGGTTTGTCCCGCCGGGATGGTAAAGTCGAAGTTCTGTAGCGCCATGCGTTCGCTGCCCGGATAGCGGAAGGAGACATTGCGAAAGCGCATACCGGTTTGCATGGTCGGCACGGGTAGCGGCTCGTCCGGATCGGCAATCTCCGGATCGAGACTCAAAAAGGCAAACAGGTTACTCAAGAATAAAGTATTGCTATAAATCTGCCCGACGTTGCGCAACAATGTTTGCATCAATCCCTGCCCCCAGTTAAACGCCTGGTAGAGTAGCGTCAGATCACCCAGCGTTAACAGCCCTTGCAATGCGCGCCAGACCATCCAGGTCATCGTCGCGCCGATGATTAGCAGCGACACAATCCCGGCACCCAGTTGGGCCAACCCTTGATCGCGCACCAGCTTCAGGCGCTCCATCCGTAGTCGCCGCCGGGTCGTCTGGTACGCGCCCTGAAAAAAGGCGCCCAGGCCGAAGAGCCGTAGTTCAGGGGCAGTCTCATTGCTTGTGAGCATTGTGTCATAATAGTGCGCCCAGCGCCGATCCGGCGTAGTTTGCTCCCACCAGCGATGGTGCCGCCGGTTAAAGTAGAACACGACAATCAGTGCCGGCAGCGTGCTGAGCAGCAAAACCAGCGGTAGCCAGAATCCGTAAGGTATCAGCAGCGCCACCATCGAGAGCATGGTCATACTGCTCTGGAGCATACTCCCACTGCTATCGAGCAGCGCCAGGGAGCGCGTACCGGCATCGCTGCGCGCCCGATGCATATGATCATGGTATCCCGCCGACTCGTAGAAGGCCAGATCGACGCCGGCTGATTTGGCGTGAATCAGGCCGTTGATATGATCCTGTACTAGTTCAGACTGGGCTGTGCTGATCCAGGTGCTGATGCTCTGCAAGATCTGGGTAAACAGGGCAATGGCGGCCATAATGCCAACCAGTATAAGCGTTGGCCGCGCCGTTTCCCACTCCCACGCCCCGCCGCGATTGATCACACTCGTCAGGCTGTTGACCAGTTCGCGCATCAAATAGATCAGCGCAACCGGGAGCGCTCCCTGAATGACCAGCAGAATGGCCCAGATCGCCGTCCAGAGCGGTGCGGCATCCCAGATCAGGCGTAACGTACGGGGCAGGTACACCAGGTGCGCTAATGCGTTGCGTAGTCGGGTGGTCACAGTAGGAAACTCCTTGTCACACTAACACGGGTTGACCCGTTACCTGCGCTTCAACCAGGCGTATGATTTCCGGTAGCGCATCCAGCCCGTATGGTCGCTGCAACCGCCAGAGCGGTACGCATGCGGCAAGCTGCCGGGATTGTTCAAAGTGAGTGGGCGTCGCGCCGGCCGTTTTGATAAACCGTAGCGCGTAGGAGTGGCTGATCAGCGCCACGAACGCCTCTGCCGGCGACACGGCCGTGACTGCCGGTTCTGTGCCCTGATCAAGCATAAAAATGGCCCGGAGCGGCAGCGGCTCCAGCGCGAAGGTAGCCCGGGGACGATGCGCCAGCTTATCAATTTCCGGGTGCAGGCGGGGCAGCAGTTCCGGTTGATCAAACAGGGCGGCCGCCGCATCGGGCCGTAGCTTGATCTGCGGGAAGCCGGGGTAGACGACCGGGGTATCGGGCATTGTCAGGTCAAGTGCTATGATATCATCGGTGAGCAGGCGATGCCCATGGGCCTGGAATGCGGTTGCAGTGGTTGATTTGCCCTGCCCCTTCCATCCAATGAAAGCGACGGCGCTATCCGCGATGGCAACCGCGCTGGCATGGAGCGTCAGCAACCCGCGCTGGTGCAGCAGCACCCCCAGGGCCGAACCAAGCAGAAACGCGCGCAGCAGGTCGGCATCAACGTCCGCACAGGGCTCGATAATAATCGTGTGCCCCTGATGGACTCGGAATACCCCCAAACCTTCCCAGAAGAAGACGACTTCGTCGGCAGCGGCGCGCACAAAGTCACCGCTCCGGCCTACCTCGTCCGGCAGGCGCGCAACCGCTCCAAGATGAAACGTCACATTGGGATGACCTGCGCCGGGCAGGAGTTCCGGTAAGGGCAACTCAGATGCGATGGTCAGGCCATAGGCCGTGTAGAGAAAGCTCATACGTCAATTCCTGATTATGGAATCCCCAGGATAGCGGGGTGCGCTGCTTGATGTGACCGCTATCCTGGAGGAGGCTTATCCGGTCGTTCCTACGATGAACAGGATAGAGCTACGAGCTACGGTCTGTACCGTAGGTGCCACTGATAGTAAACCGACCGATGTGAAACACGAACATATCATCGTTGCCGCGCCAACCCTCACCCTGGGTGAGTTGCTCAACGTTCCCGTGGACAACCAGGCGCGGGGTGGCGTACATTGTCTTCTCCTGGCTCTTCGGCTGAATGGGCTGATTGGTCTGCATGGTTTTCTCCTTATGTTTGGTTATATTTAAACCTGCGTATGATTATGGCGTACAACGCATGATCAGCGGACATAGGTGTGGGCATTAAGCGATTGTGGTGGCAATCACCTCCTCTCCTACGAGATCCGGCTCTATTACATCATGGCGCAGCCATGTGGCGAGAATGAGCGCTAATAGCAGCACAGTGATATCGGCATCGGTTTTGCGATCCTGTGCCAGAAAACGCCGGTAGAGATCTTGCAGCGCAGTAATACTCAGATATGGGGCAACTAGATCGGGCGTATCATCCAGGACAGCCCGAATGCGGCGATCATCAGCGGCCAGACCACGCCGAAAGTTGTGGCCCAGGTTGCCCTTGTCCGGTCGGTTGCGAATAGCTTCCGGGAGCACATGCGTCAGGCCGCGCCGCACAATTGAGCGGTTCCAGCCATCCTGGAGCTTTTGCCCCGGTGGCAGTGCCAGGCAGAACTCTACCAAACGCCGATCCATAAACGGCAGGCGCGCCTCAATCCCGAAAGCCGCCACGCCCCGGTCAAACGCCTCCAGGGCCGAGGTGATATGGCCGGTGGTTAACCCGCGATAGTGGGCTTCACGCGCCGACCAGGTAGGTGTAGTACGTTCGCCTTCGAGCATGCGTACACGCTCCGGCAAATTCTGACGGTCGGCAAAGTCGGCATTGAGCAACGGTGAGATCGGCGACGAGTCATCCGCGCAATTCGGATAGCCGCGCAGTCGCCGCCACGCCGCCAGTGCGGGAGCCGGGACATGCGCTTTAATTCCCACCTGCCAGAGCTGCCGGCGCAGGATCGGCCAGAGCGGTTGATCGTGCCGCCGGCATAATGCCCCCATTTCACGCGCGAGGCGCAACCAGCGCCCTCTGTAGGCCAGTTCGTCGAAGTATTCGTAGCCGTGCGCCGCCGTCGAGTCGCCCATAATGCCATCCAGCAGGACACGGACACCCTGGCGGTTGGCCTGTTCCCACATGGCCCAGTTGAGAAACAGGTTGGGCGCAAAGAAGGGCTCATCTACGTGCCGGAGCACGCGTTCCAGGTCGGTCAGCGGCGTCACCCGGTCTCCGTGAATAAAGTTGGGAATAAGATCGCCCTGGGCCAGCACTGCCTGCATATAGGGCCGCTCGTCACTCTCCGGCACCTCGTCGAAGATGGCTGAGAAGGTCTGGAGCGGACTCTGACCATTTGCGCAGGCGATAGTGCGCGCTACGCAGGTAATCGAGGACGAGTCCAGCCCGCCGCTCAACATTGATCCGATGGGGAATGCACTGCGCATGCGGCAGCGGACGGCCTCGGTAAAGATGGCGCGATAGCCTTCCGCATATTCCGTGTTTGACTTGAGCCGAAGTTCGGGGAGCCGCTCCAGTTGCCAGTAGCAGCGGGTTTGTGCTTTTCCATTGCGCACCGTTAAGCAATGACCAGGCGGCAATCGGAGAATATCCTGATAGAAGGTGCTAATCCGATCCTCCAGCAGCAGGATCAGATAGTCGGCGATTTTTGTTTCATTGATACGGCGCGGCACCTCGGGTAACGTCAACAGCGCTTTGATCTCGCCGGCAAGCGCAACCATTCTGTTTGAGGCATAATAGTAGAACGGCTTGACCCCAAAATGATCCCGTGCGCAGAACAGGCGCTGCTCCCGCCGGTCCCAGATCGCAAAGGCGAAGTCCCCCAGGAGTTCTTCGGGGCAGCGTTCGCCCCAGCGTTCATAGGCGGCCAGGATCAGGTCGCTATCACTGATGTCCCCCGCTGGTCGATCGGTCAGGCCGAGGGTGCGGATCAGGTCATCCCGGTTGTCGATACGCGCATCGGCGGTGATGACCAGGTTGCCCGGCCGGTTCATGCGGGGCAGTTGCTCGTGCAGCGACTCGGGCGTCGTCCAGAGCATCCGGTGGCCCAGGCCAACCGCCCCCTCGCACCAGACGCCGGAGCCATCCGGTCCCCGATGGGCCAGGATATCGACCATCTGCTCCAGGGCGGAGGGTGCAACCGGCTGACCGTCAAAGTAGTGTATTCCCGTGATAGCGCTCATAGTCGGTTTACCTCGAGTGGCGGTAACGGCGTAAAGCCGTCCAGATCCGGCAGATTACCAATAACGATGTGCTCGGCACTCTCGACCCAGGCATGCGCGATAAAATTGCCCCGTTCGTCTCTGGCAACACCAATGCGCAAAACAGCAGGTTGTTGCCGACGTGCCAGCAATACCTGGGTTGCCAGTGCCTGCGTCAGGCAGGTGGCCTGCGGAACCAGGCGACTGACCCGCGTGATCGCCCAGGCCGTGCGCTGTTGTAGTTCACGGTTAATCGGCTGCACTGTTCCCGTTCCTACCGGCTGCAAGCGGACCAGCCCGCGCTGGAGCATCTGGAAGGGCAGGAGCCACAAACCCAGGCGGATCAGCCCGACCAGCACAATAGCCTGAAGTAGCAGCGTGCGGTCTGCCGGTGACAGCCGGACAAACTTACACAGCGGTGTCATCAGCGACCTCGATCAACCCTTCGCGGGCAAGATGGCGCAGGAGATCCAGCAGATCTTGCTCACACTGCTGCGCATCAACGTCATACTCCGCCAGCAGCGCATCCCGAATAGCATAGACCGGTCGGGGTTCCTGAATCCGGTTCCAGATCCAGGTGCCGACTGCATCAAGACCATAGTAGACCCCGGAGGTAAGCTGGAGAATAACCGTCTCACCCGCCAGATCGCTGCATATCTGGTTCTTCGCCGCGGTAACCTTTGATTGAGTTGATACATTTAAACCCATTTTTTACAACCTCCGTATGGATTATACAAATGCAAAATATATAGCAACAATTGCATTTGTCTTCTTTCGTGAAATACTCTAACTTAAACGTATGTTTTCCCTATGAAAACGACAGAGCAGGATAGCTGACAACTTTTTCATTGAGGGAAGCGGAAGCTGTTAATTGTCCCACCCTCCGGAAACTTGGGCGTCAGCAAGCCCACGAGTAGAGCGTCTGAGGGAGCTTGGGGTGAACAAGAGCTTCCGCTTCCCTGAAACGCGTTATGCGATGGCTCATTTGGAACCGCATATCGCTTCCAGCAGGGTAAAAGCAGCAATCCTTATTTCACAAGAAATGTTCGGTGTGCAAATTTTTTGTAAAAGAATGATGAGAAATGTACCATAGGGGCAATAGCAGCACACGGCGCAAGGTATGGTATGATGCCTGCATTCATCGGAGATGCAGATACATAGAGTGACGACTGAGGTAGGGAATGCCTGATCCAAAACGGCGACCAGAAGATGAGACGCCTGAGACACGGATAAAGCGCGGTTGTATTGGTGTTGCGATTCTGCTGGTTGCAATGACCTGGCTTTTGATTATCCAGACGGAGAATCTGGCCTGGAGTTTACTGCTGATCCTCGTTGTGCTGGTCTTGCTGGCACGGCAATATCTGGTTTGAGGCAACCGAAACTGAGCAAGCATCGGCATGACCTATGCTACAATAGGGGCTACCATTATTCTACCCAGCTTGATGGACAGGCCACCAGGGACGGGCAGTACAGTGCCGGCTGCCCCGGGAGAGGTGTGTTGTGACAATTACTGATCTGGATGAACTGATCCGGCGGGTTGAACAGATACTGCGCGCTGTCCCCGGCTTTGAGCACACCACGCCGCCTGCGACCACGCACATGGCTGATGCGACGATGCCGGTGGTAGGTCAACCGCCGGCCCGGTTTATCGATCATACGCTGCTCAAGGCCGATGCCACCCCCGCGCAGATTGAGCAACTCTGCCGCGAGGCCGCGCAGTATGGTTTCGCCGGCGTGTGTGTGAATCCCAGCTATGTGCCGCTCTGCCGGCAGGTGCTGGCGGAGGATGGCGGGAGCGACAGTGCAATCTGCACCGTTGTCGGCTTTCCGCTCGGCGCGACCACGACGGCAACCAAGGTGTTCGAGACGCGCCAGGTGCTTAAAGCCGGCGCGCGCGAGATTGATATGGTCATGGCCATCGGGCGGTTGAAAGCGGGCGATTATGCTGCCGTGTGGGACGATATGGCCCAGGTGATTGCAGCGAGTCATGCCGCCGGTGCGCTCTGCAAGGTGATTATCGAAACGGCGCTGCTGAGTGATGCCGAAAAAGTTGCTGCCTGCCTGCTGGCTGCCGGCGCTCAGGCCGATTTTGTCAAGACCAGTACCGGCTTTTCGAGTGGGGGCGCAACAGTCGCAGATGTCACCCTGATGCGCCATGTCGTTGGTCACGCCATCGGTGTCAAAGCTGCGGGTGGGGTGCGCACCCTGGCCGATGCACGGGCCATGCTGGCGGCAGGTGCAACGCGCATTGGTACCAGCGCAGGGGTGCAACTGTTACGCGAAACCGGCGATGCGCCCGACAATCGTCCGCCGTTGCCGGAGAGCTATTAATAACAGGAGTTACGCGGTCGTTGACCCGATAGGAGATTCCGCCTCCGGCAGGGCGGAAATCACCATCTTTTTTCACAAAAAATTTGCACAAAGTGCAAATTTTTTGTGAAAAAAGATCAAAATGTACCATGCTGCCGC
>DAOTUI010000038.1:0-61192 GCA_034437035.1 Chloroflexaceae bacterium | reverse complement strand
GCATGGTACTTTTGTATCTTTTTCACAAAAATTTGGCTCACAGAGCCAAATTTTTGTGAAAAAGGATGTCCAGTTCCGCCCTGCCGGAGGCGATATCTGCTTCCAAACGAGTGACTGCGTAAGTCGTGTTATTTTACAAAAAAGTTTACACTCTACGGACTACAGACTACGAATCAAAACACCGCAACCATAGGTCACGAGAGACGCCATGATTGCGGTGTGTGTAGAAGAGTGAAGAATCTTACTCCGAGAAGAGCGCCACGATCATAAACGCGCCCTCGCCAAGCATGTCGGGAGAGTAGGCGATCATCAGCACCTGCTCGCCGGCAAAGCCCCCGCGCGACCATCCCATGACATTGATGGCATCATTCTGCTGCGCCAGCTCTTCGGCAACTTCCCAGTCCGTATCCGCCAGTTCACTCGTGTAGAACTCCTCGATGGCGGGCCAGTCCGCATCCGCCGGGAGACGGTAGAGGTTAACCTCCGAGTTAAGTTGCTCGCCAACTGCGCCGGACAGCGTCTCAGACAACATGTCGGCCATGCTGTTCTCGCCTGCCGCCATGGGTTCGGCATTCGGGTAGACCGGCACCTCGCTCATGGTGACCGGTTCACCCCCGCCGCATGCCACCGTCAACATCAGGACGACAACCGACAAAACCAGCAGGCCGATGGTCCGAAGGCGTTTCATACGCATTCCTTTCTTTACGGGCTCAGCCCTTGCTACGGGAACCTTACCAGCAAGGTTCGCAGCATATAATACCATCAGCGTGCTACCAGCGTGCAACGATGGAAAGCATTTGTTAGCGCGTAAACGGCTTGCGTGGCACAAACCGTCCCGTGCCCGGTTCGCCCTTCCACTGGTCGCCCTCCACCAGGACGCGCCCGCGCGCGAGCACAACGGCGGGCTTGCCCGTGACCTGCATACCCTCGTACAGGTTGTAGTCTGTGGCATGATGCTGGGTGGCAGCGCTGATGGTGTAGGTTGCTTCCGGGTTCCAGACGACGATATCGGCGTCGCTGCCCGGCGCAATCACGCCCTTCTGCGGATACATCCCGAAGAGCTTCGCCGGGTTGGTGCAGCAGAGTTCGACCCAGCGGTTCAGCGAGAAGTGCCCGCCGCGTACGCCCTGCGTGTAGAGTACCAGCATACGATCCTCAATGCCGGGGCAGCCGTTCGGGATTTTGGCAAAGCTCTCGCGGCCCAGTTCCTTTCCGGCGGGACGACCGTCTTTGCCGCCCTCGAACCAGAAGGGGCAGTGGTCGGTTGAGACTACCTGGAGCGAGTTATCGGCCACGCCCTGCCAGAGCGCCACCTGATCATGCTGCTCGCGGTAGGGCGGCGAACAGACCCACTTCGCGCCCTCAAAACCGGGGCGGTCCAGATCGTCTTTGGTGAAGAAGAAATATTGCACGCAGGTTTCGGCATAGATCGGCGCGCCACGCCCGCGTGCCAGCCGCACCGCCTCGAGCGCGCCCGCGTTGGTCAGATGCACCACGTAGAGCGGCGCACCGGCAACCTCGGCCAGCCGGATGGCGCGGTAGGTTGCTTCCGCCTCCAGTTCCGGTGGGCGGGTCAGCGCATGGTGGATCGGGGCAGTGTTGCCCGCCGCCAGCGCCTGGTTGATCAGAATGTCAATGGCGTCGCCATTCTCGGCATGCACACAGATCAGCAGACCGTTGGCGGCCGCCTGCTGCATCGCCCGGAAGAGGGTTGCGTCGTCCACCATCAGCGCGCCTTTGTAGGCCATAAACAGCTTGAGGCTGGTGACGCCCCACTCAACGCACTTTGGGATCTCCTCCATAATGCTGTCGGGCAGATCGGTGATGGCGATATGGAAGCCATAGTCGATTACGGCTTTGCCCTCGGCTTTTGCCAGCCAGGTATCCAGGGTCTGGCGCAGTGTGGTGCCTTTGGACTGAATGGCGAAGTCGATATGGGTGGTGGTGCCGCCAAAGGCGGCGGCGCGGTGGCCGGTGAAAAAGTCGTCGGAGGAGAAGGTACCGCCGAAAGGCATGTTCAGGTGGGTGTGTACGTCAATCCCGCCGGGAATGACATATTTGCCGGCGGCATCAATGATTGTATCGGCGCTGAGATCATGTCCCACGGCGGCAATCTTTTCGTTCTCAATCAGGACATCGGCCTGGTAGGTGTCACTGGCGGTGACAACGGTTCCATTTTTGATAAGTAGACGCATGGGTGCCCCCCGTAGTCTGTAATCCGTAATCTGTAGTCTGTAATCCGTAGTCCAGTGTCCGTAAATTCTGCCTACTACCCGCGGCTTACTGCTTTCTGCGTAAACGCGGGTATGATCTCGTTGCCGTAGATGTCGAGGGTCTGTTCTTCGTCGCCGCTCATGAGATAGATATTAAACTGGGTAACGCCCACATCAATCAGTTCTTGCAGGCGGCGTTTATGTTCCTCAACCGGCCCGACAATGCAGAAGCGATCCACGACTTCATCGCTGACAAACTGCGCGTTCTGGCTACCGACCTGGGCATGGTGCCGGTAGTCGTAGCCTTCACGGGTGCGTACATAGGTCGTCAACTCCGGCGGCAGTTCGGACTGGTCGTAGCGGTTGACCAGATCGACCACATGATTCGACACGAGTGCCGGGAACCAGCGCACCTGCTCGCGGCAGCGGTTGAGATCAGCGGCAACCCAGACCGGCGCGGCGGCCATGACCTGAATGTCGGCCGGGTCGCGCCCGGCTTCGATAGCGCCTTTGTGGACCGCGCCGAGACACCATTTGATCAGGTGTGGGTCGGCAAACTGCAAGATGACCCCATCGGCCACACGCCCGGCCATGGTCAGCACCTTCGGGCCATAGCCCGCCACCCAGACCGGCAGTTGCGGCGTTGTGCCATTGCCGGCGACCCAGGGCATCTGCACCTGCCCGCCGTCGTGATCAACCAGTTTGCCGGTTGCCAGACCCTTGATCGTATTGATCGACTGCTCCATCTGGGCCAGCGTGGTGGGCTTCTTGCCCAGCACCCGCCGCGAACTGTCGCCCCGCCCGATCCCCAGGTCCATCCGCCCGCCGGAGATCAGGTTGAGCGTTGCCAGCGAACTGGCGGTGACGCTCGGGTCACGCACGGCGGGGTTGGTGACGCAGGTGCCCAGGCGCATCCGCTCGCTGTTCAGCGCCATCATCGTCAGGATGGGGTAGGGTTCCAGCCAGAGGACATGCGAGTCGAATACCCAGCCATAGGTAAACCCGGCGGCTTCGGCCTGGCGCGTCACGGCAACGACCCGGTCAGGATGCATGGTGGTATCGAGCTTCAGGGTAATGGCAAAATCGAGCATTGTTTACTCCTGTGTTTAGGGGTTAGGAGTTAGGGGTTACGGATTAATAAAGTCGAAATTAACCGTTAACCGTTAACCCTAACCCCTAACCCCTAACCGTTAACCAGCGGATCATACATATCGGGACGGCGATCGCGGTAGAACTGCCAGACGTTGCGCACCTCGCGGTTCTTCTCCAGATCGAGATCAGTTACCAGCACTTCCTCATCGGTGTCGCCGGCTTCGGCGGTAATCTCGCCGCGCGCATTTACAAAGTAGCTGGTGCCGTAGAAATCGTTGTCGCCCAGCGGCTCCTTGCCCACCCGGTTGATCGTGCCGATCCAGTAGCCGTTGGCAATCGCATGCGAAACCTGCTCGATCTTCCAGAGGTGCATACTCAGGCCGCGGCTGGTGGCGCTGGGGATGTAGACAATCTCGGCGCCGTTGATACCGAGCGCGCGCGCGCCTTCAGGAAAGTGGCGATCATAGCAGATGTAGACGCCAATGGTGGCATACTTCGTCTTGAAGACCGGATAGCCCAGGTTGCCGGGCCGGAAGTAGAACTTCTCCCAGAAACCACTGACCTGGGGGATATGCGTCTTGCGATACTTGCCCAGGTAGCTTCCATCGGCGTCGATCACGGCGGCGGTGTTGTAGTAGACGCCGGGATGTTCCTCTTCGAAGACCGGCACGATCAGCACCATGTTGTGCTGCTGGGCAATGCCCTGCATCCGGCGGATCGTCGGCCCATCGGGGACCGGCTCGGCAAAGGCGTAGAATTTGGTATCCTGAACCTGACAGAAGTAGGGGCCGGTACACAATTCCTGCAGGCAGGTAATCTGCGCGCCCTGCTCGGCTGCCTGGTTGATCATGCTGATCTGGTGTTCGACATTCTCTTCCTTGCTCATGCTGCCAAAGGCTTGAATTAAAGCACTTCGTACGACAGTCATAGTTTGCTCCTTTTTAAGGGTTAACGGTTAGATGTTAACGGTTAGGGGTTAGGGGTTAACGGTTAGCTATTCAATTCAAATTAACCTGTAACCCCTAACCCTTGCTCTCGCGTAACCCGTAACCCTTACTCTTCCGTCGCCATCTCCCAAATCTCGTGGGTATAAGCCTCTTCGGAGGCAGGATTCTCAATTATGCCGAACTCAAGCGCGGTTTCGGCGGTGCGCTCAAACAACTCCGGGTCCATATGTCCAATCTGCGTCTCGGCATCAATCGGGTCGCCCCAGATCAGCTTGTTGACCTCGTCCATCTGCCATGCCTGGGATTCGCGGGTCATCACGCCGCCGGTATCATTTGCCAGGACGCTATCGACGCAGGCGTCGGGATTATCGCGACAGAATCCCCAACCCTGGAAGGAGGCCCGCAGAAAACGCGCGGCGATATCCTTGTTCGTCGGATCTTCCAGCCAGTCCGCGCGGGTAAAAATCCCATCCTCCAGCATTGCCGTGCCCTCGGCGTTGTAGTCAATAATGTTAAGTTCATCCAGTTCGTGCCCGGCACTCAGTACCTGGTAGAGTTCGTTGTAGGTCATCGCGGCGGCGGCATCAACCTCGCGGTTGAGCAGCAAATTCATGTCGAACGGCTGCTGCACCAGCTCCAGGTCGGTGTCGGGGTCCAGGTCATACTTGTTGAGGGTTGCCAACAGGTTGAACTCGTTACCGCCAAACCAGACCGCGATCTTCTTGCCTTCGAAATCGGCAGGGGTTTCGATCTCGTTGTCGGCCCAGGTAAGATGGCGCATCCCGGCGTAGGTGAAGACCTGGGCAATATTCACCAGGGGGGTGCCCTGGTCGCGCACCGCCAGCAGGCTTGCCAGCCAGTTGAGCCCAAACTCCGCCTGCCCGCCGGCGACAACCTGTTCCGGCACGATATCCGGCCCGCCGGGGCGGATCGTTACATCCAGCCCTGCATCCTCATAAAACCCCTGGTCTTTTGCGGCGTAGTAACCTGCAAACTGCGCCTGGGGCACCCACTTAAGTTGCACCGTCACCGGATCCAACTCTGCGTCGGTTTCATCTGCAGTGTCGGATGTGTCGGCGCTATCGGCAGTTTCCGGGGCGTCTGAGCCGGCATCGGGGGCGGCGGGAGCCTGACCACCACAGGCCGCCGGCAGCAGCGTAAGCAACAGCAGCAGAACAATTGGTGAAAACTTGTGTGTGCGCATAGGTCTCTCTCCATCTAACATTCAGCATCATGGCCGGTGAAAACAAGTCAGGAACAAGCGAACGTGGCTCCTCCTTTCCAGGACTGACCGATACACGTGAGACCGATGCGGCGTTGCAGGCCGGCAGCATTGCCCGAACGATATTGCATTATTGTACAAATCCGGCTGAACCTTCACCTTGTTCAGCCTCTATTTCAAACCATGCCGCGAACAGAGGAGCGGCATCGCAAGAGGATAAGAAATTAACATGCATTATACAGATGACGGACTACAGACTACGGGATACGGACTACAGACTACGGGATACGGACTACTGCTCCCGCAGCGATGTATGCCAGGGCATTGCCAGGCGTTCAAGCCGCACAATCACCAGGTAGAATGCAATGCCAAACAGACAGGCCACGAGGATTGCAGCCCAGGCATCGCGGGTGTGCAGGATACCCGCCTCGGTCTTGATAAAGACCCCCAGCGCATTGCGCGGACCACCGAAAAACTCGGCCACCACCGCGCCGATCATGCTGAGGGTTGAGCAGATCTTGAGCGCGTTAAAGAGGTAGGGCAGCGTCGCCGGCAGCCGCACCTTCAAAAAGATATCGCGCTGGCGGGCGGCGTAGGAGTGCAGCAGTTGAATCGCCTCCGGGTTGGGCGAACTCAGGCCGCGATAGACATTGACCAACGTCGGGAAGAAGGTCATCACCACCACCACGCCGATCTTTGAGGCCGGACTGGTGCTGCCCAGCCAGACGCCCATCAGCGGGGCGAGCGCCACAATCGGCACGGCGCTTGCCCCGACCGCGAAGGGGATCAGCCCGCTAGCCGCGCCCCGCCAGCGCACGCAGAGCGCCGCTACCAGCGATCCGAGCGTGCAGCCGATCACAAAGCCTGCCAGTGCCTGGCTAAAGGTAAACAGTCCGATGCCGAGCAGAAACCTCGCCTGACTGAAGAAAGTCTCCACGATAGCGCTGGGTGGCGGTAGCAGGTAGAGTGGGATGTCAAAGCCGCGTACCGCACCTTCCCACAGACCGATCACCAGCATAAAAGTAATGAGCGGTGGCAGCGAAACCCGAACAATCCGTCTGGTTGTCTGTGCAGTTGAGGTTGTTATTGCCATAGGTTTAAACTCACGTTTCACGCCTCACGTTTCACGCTTCACGTCTACATTTCGCGCAGGCTCTCGCGTACCTGGGTAATCAGTTCAAAGAAGTGGGGCGACTCGCGGGTGGTAATATCGCGCGGGCGCGGCAGATCAATCGGCACAATGCGGTCAATCCGGCCGGGACGGGGTGACATAACCACCACCCGGTCGGAGAGAAACACTGCCTCCGAGATGCTGTGGGTAACAAAAATGATCGTCGTGCCGGTCCCGGTATCTCCCCAGATGTTGAGCAGTTCGCTCTGCATGCGCTCACGGGTCATCTCGTCCAGCGCGCCAAAGGGCTCATCCATCAGCAAGATCGAGGGGTTGAAGGCCAGCGCTCGGGCAATCGAGACCCGCTGCTGCATCCCGCCGGAGAGTTGCCAGGGGTAGGCCTCGCCAAAATCGCCTAACCCCACCAGTTGCAGCATCGCCAGCGCACGCGCCTGCCGCGCACTACCCGCAAAGCCCATCACCTCCAGCGGCAGTTCCACATTCTTGCGCACCGTGCGCCACTCGTAGAGCACCGGAGACTGAAAGACAATGCCATAGTCGCGGTCAAGCCGGGACTGGCGCGGTGACTTGCCCTTGATCTGAATCGCGCCGGAACTGGGCTGCTCCAGATCACCGATCAGGCGCATCAAGGTACTCTTGCCACAGCCGCTTGGCCCAATCAGCGCGATAAACTCGCCCGGGGCAATCTCCAGCGAGACATCCCGCAGCGCGGTAACGGTATTGCTGCCCGCGTAAATCTTGCTGACCCGATCGACTGAAATAACTGCTGCGGTCATGGGTTACTCCTCTCGACGCAGACCGGCCGGAACAATCAGGCGCTCGGCCAGGATCACCAGGCCATAGAAACAGAGGCCCACCAGCGCGGCCACCAGCACCGCCGCAAACAGTGCCGGGGGACGCGAGTTGTAATACTGCGCCGCGTTGATGATGACCACGCCGATGCCATGGGTTGAACCGGCGGGCAACTCGGCCACAATCGCCCCGATCACGCTGGCCGTTGCCGCGATTTTGAGGGAGGCAAACAGATAGGGCAGCGCGGCCGGCAGGCGCAGTTTGAAGAAGACCTGGCGCGGGTTGGCAGCGTAGGAGCGCATCAGGTCCACCTCGGTGGGGGCAGTTGCGCGCAACCCGCGCAGCATACCAATTGTCACCGGGAAGAAGGTCAGATAGGCCGCCACCACCGCCTTGGCGATCCAGCCGGGCGCGCCCAGACTGCCCAGGCCCACCACCACCATCGGTGCAATCGCCAGGATCGGCACCGTCTGCGAGCCGATCACATAGGGCATCAGCCCGCGTTCCAGCAGGCGGACATTGGCGAAGATCAGTGCCAGCACAAAACCGAGCAACCCACCAAAGACAAACCCGCCAAAGGCCACGCCAAACGTGGCCCAGGCGTTGCTCAGCATCTGCACAATGAGCATAGGACCGGCACCGCCCTGCGTACGCACGGCAAACACGGCAATAACATCGCCTACGTGGGGTAATTTTTGATCGGAGATATCAAAGAGCCGCTTACTCCCTTCCCAGAGCGTAAACAGGATCGCTATCACGGTCAGGAGGGGTACAGCCCGCCGCGCGTAGTTGATCAGCGTGGCCCAATTGGGGAACGGGACGTGTACTCGCCGGCGTATGGAGCGGCGTTCAGCCGAAATCGCAACCTCTTCGCGCATCGCATCCTCGACTAGGTGTTCTATCGCAGACAGGCATGTCGGTCATGCAGCAGATCACGACAGGGAAACAGACGTCACCGTCTTGCGCGTTCTGTCGCTGGCGGAAGTCAGGTGCAACCGGCGCTGGTCGCGCTCCACGTCTGGAGGTTCTTTGTACTTGTGGAAACGAAGTTAATGCGTTACAGGATAACGTGAATCGCGCCGGTTGTCAATGGGGCATCCGGATAATCCGGATGCGCGTATCACAGGCGTCCCGGCATCAACCGGAGTAGGCAGTTGCCCGATTGCGCGCAGGTTTCTGCATCAAACGGGGAGACGGACGCGCAGAAACGCGTTCCTGGTGGAACCGCCTTCCGGTGAGTGACGAACGGGGACACGGACGCGCTTCTGCGCGTCCCTACCGGAACCGTCGCCCCTCGGGAGACGGTATCCAAAGGATTAGAATAATTGTGCAAAGTTTATAAGTTTGTTCTGTGTTCCCTGTTTCTTTGTTATCCCTGTAAAAACTCGACAAAAAACGGCGGTTGTGTAACAATCATAACAGACATGCAATTGGCGCTTCAACCCCTTATCATGCTTTTTCCATGGGTATATCGTCCGAATAATCGCATGTCAATTGTTGTCTAAATAGTGATCGGAGGTCATAAAAGTTATGTCTGACAACCCGTCCGATGGAATTAAGGAAATTGATCTGGCCTTGCAGGGTGGTGGTTCCCACGGCGCATTCACCTGGGGCGTCCTGGATCGGCTGCTCGCCGAAGAGCGCATCGAAATTGCCGGGATTAGCGGCACCAGTGCCGGGGCGATGAATGCGGTGGTGCTGGCTGCCGGCATGCGGGCGGGCGGGCGCGCAGGCGCCCGGCAGTCGCTGGCCGCATTCTGGAAGTCCGTCAGCGACTCGGCGCGCCTGAGCCCGATCCAGCGCACGCCCCTGGATCGGCTGTTGGGCCGCTGGTCGCTGGATATGTCACCTGGCTACTGGTTTTTTGATATCCTGAGTCGCTCCTTCTCCCCGTATGATTATAATCCGTTTAATATCAACCCGCTCCGCACGCTCCTGATGAATGCAGTGGACTTTGAGCAGGTACGTGCGGCAACCACGCCCCGGCTCTTTATCGCGGCGACCAATGTACGCACTGGAATGTCGCAGATCTTTCGCAATGAAGAACTCACGCCGGAGGTGGTATTGGCCTCGGCCTGCCTGCCTTTTATCTACCAGGCGGTTGAGATCGATGATGAAGCCTACTGGGACGGCGGATACATGGGTAATCCGGTACTTTTCCCGCTGGTAAATGAGACCGAAGTGCATGATCTGATGGTTGTGCAGGTCAACCCGATCTATCGCGGCGAAGTGCCAAAGACGGCGCGCGACATTTTGAACCGGCTCAATGAGATTACCTTTAATTCCAGCCTGATCAAAGAGTTGCGTTCGCTGGCGCTGCTCCAGGGTCTGGTTGATGAGAGCGGGATGGGTCAGGTGCAGTTCCGCGAGATGCGGCTCCATCGGATTGAGGCGGAGGAGGAGATGTGTAAACTCAGCGTGTCGAGCAAACTGAATGCTGAGTGGTCGTTTCTCTCGTATCTCCACGATGTCGGCCGGCAACGCGCCGATCACTGGCTGACCCGGAACTTTGAGCGCCTTGGGCAGGCGTCAACCTTCGATATTGACGATCTCAGCCCACCAAAGCACAAGCATCCATCATCGCACTAGCACAATGCGGCAGGAATATGCCCAGGTTAAGGATAGAATATGTTTGCCGGAATGTACAAGGAGCATATGCATGCCAGGAATTGTAGGCATCGTAGTTGCACTGGGGTTGCTCATTGTCCTCTCCTATCGGGGGCTGAGCATCCTGATCCACTACGCAAGCACCGATGACACACCGCACTGCCGGCAATGTGCGCCCTACGAGATGCTGCGGAAATGCGTAGTCATATTCGTGGCCGGTTGTCCCCTGCTGGTCACGCGGGGCGCAGGCATCCCCGCCTGCGCTATAATAGTATGCTACCATTGGCCCGCTTGCATGCAGAAGATCAGGAGGAAACGGCAATGGTATCACCAGCTTTCCAGATCGTCCTCAGCCTGCTGCCGCTCTTCTTTGGACGGCGCCTCTTCTGGCTGTTTGTCGGTGTGGTCGGGTTCCTGGTCGGGGTTGCGCTGAGCGAAACATTCTTCGAAGGGCAGAACGAGGGTCTGCAATTGCTGCCGGCGCTGGGTATGGGCGGGTTGTTTGCACTGCTGGCGGTCGCCATCCAGCGCCCGATGGCTATGCTGGCCGGTTTTTTTGCGCTCGGCAGCATCGGGTTGCTGCTGGCCAAGGAACTCGGCCTGGCGGGGGGCGCGGGGTTGCTGTCGGCGCTGATTGTCGGGATCATCGGAGCTATCCTGGTGGCGCTGACCTTCGACTGGGCGCTGATTATTCTCTCTGCGCTCAACGGGGCGGGTGGTGTAAGCATTGGCTTGCTAACACTGGCCCCCGGCCTGCCCGGCTGGTCCGGACTGCTGATCACCCTGGTCCTGACCGCCATCGGCATCTCTTTCCAGGCCCGCGACCTGGAGCGCACACCCGCGCGGACGAGGTAAGGCAGTGCGGATGCGAGGATGCGCGGACGTGCGGACGCGAAGCGGCGACATTTTTTGCCACAGAGGGCACAGAGAACACTGAGGGATGTGGGATGTGGGCTGTACCTGTTGGCTCGCGCAAAGGGCGCAAAGCTGGGAAAGATATGCAGTTCTTTGCGCCCTTTGCGCGTGTGGGTTTGCAAGGTTGGCGACATGAACGGTCATGTGCGGGCTTTTTGGCTGGCGAGCGCATCTGGTGGGCTGCGAAGCGTACCCGGCGCTGCTTCTGGATGATACCAGATTCGGGCAGGTGGTGTCGTATTAGTCCGGCTGCTCCCGCCACCGCTGAAGACAGGCCGCTACCCAGTCCGCATCGGCGGGCAGCAGGGGTGGCGGCGGTACCGGACGGGAGTAGTCGATACTCAGGGCGTAGTAGGCGCGGGTGTAGAGGGTGTTGAAAGCGGCCTGCAGATCAAGCGGCACATCCGGGAATGGTGGTCGGAGCGGCACCGCAATGGTGGGCAGGCGGTCACGCAGATCGATATACCAGACCGCGAAGGGACCAGGGCCGCCGCCGCGCTTCAGCAGGGCGTAGTAGTCGCTCTGGCCGGCGACTTCGCGCGGACGCTCACCCGCCCGCAGCAGATCAATCTCCAGCCAGTGGGTGGGTGAGGCCAGCACGGCCTGTCGCTTCCGCTGGAAAGCTTCCTGTCCCTTTGTACCAGGCACCTTGTTGGATGGCGAGAGCAGTTCAATCGTCGTTACCACCTCACGACTACGGGCATCGTGAATCTCCAGGTAGCGTTCACGCACTTCAAGCTCATAGAGCGGTTCAACCAGCGTCGGGGTAGTAATGGCTTCGGAGATCATACCAGTAGACTGCTCTTGCGAACCCCGGATGAGGTAGAGATCCGGCACAACTTGCTGGCGTAGCAGATCATCTGGCGTAGTAATATAGACGCACTGCTCGATCCGCACAAAGAAGTTGGGCGCGACCCGCTCAGCAAGCATTTCACTTACGGTAGTAATCATGCGGTTATGCAGATCAGGCCATTCACCCGGTTCTTCCAAAAATGGGTCCATGCCCGGGAAGGGTGAGGGCATCGCGCTATGCTCCTTCCACCAGTGTATACTGGTGCGGTATTCTACTAGATAAAATCTGACAATGAAAGGCAATGCGAAGAAAGACCAGACAGGTCTGCGCAGACCTGTCTGGTCTGGCACGTACGGGCGCTATGCGGCTATTATAGCATGCTGGCACACGATGGCGCGGCCGGAGCGAGGCGGGCCGTTGCAAGCTGCACCTGCTGCGTGGGGGCGCGTGTCCGGATGAGTGAACATTCGTGTTATGCGTGATTCAACTTCGGGGCATAAAAAACAGGGGCGCAGCACGCTGCGCCCCTGCTATGCGTAGCTCACACTGCCGGCATCTCGTCCCTGGCGCTAATGGCCTGGGCCAGTTCCGCCTGCAGTGCGGCCTCGGCCTGCTTGCGGGCGGTGATGTCGGTAGCGATACCGCCTGTGGCAACGATCCGTCCCTGCTCATCGTAGAGCGGGAATTTTAGCGAGAGGTAAATATGCAGTCCGTCGTCAAGCGGGATGTGTTCTTCAAACTCAATCGCCTTACCGTCCATGACAACCTGCTGGTCATTGGCATGTACTTGAGCCACAATCTCACCCTTACTTGAAAACAGTTCTTGATCGGTCCTGTCCATAAAGTTGGCAACGGAGACGTGCATTAATGTTGATAGGCATTTATTGACGAGCAGATAGCGCCCCTCCAGATCTTTGGCAAAGACCACGGCGGGTAAGTCGTCGAGAAAGCCCTGTAAAAATGCAACGTGCTGTTCCGCGGTTGTCAGGCGCTGCCCTAACCGGGTATTCTCCTCCCGAAGTTGAGCGATTTCTGCCTGTAGGGCTGCTACGCTGGTTGTGTCATCGTTCATACTTGCCTCCCGAATAGTCTGATACAACATAGTGGGCTTTATACAGGTGAAAGCAGCCGGAATAGCAGCGTATGACGACCGGGGAGCGGATCAGGCCGGCCCTGTCAGTGATGCGGCTCATTCCACGCTGTGTTATCACATGTAATAACATAAGCCGGGACGGCAGGTTTTACAATGAACGGCGTATAGCGCTTGCGTAGGATTTGCGTGGGAAAACTATTCACTGTAACCTGGGGGTGGCGGACGGGCAATGCTACCTGGTCTGGCGGCAAGCCGCGTCCCCGGATGGCTACGTTCACACCAGCACGACCAGCAGCAGCGCCAGCGTCACCAGCACCATGAAGATGGTCCCGGCCACCAGCCAGACGTTCAAGCGGCCTTCAAGATGGGCCAGGGTCGCGGTAACGTCGCCCCGCTGCTGCGAACGCCCGGTCTGGCGCAGCACTGTATTCCAACTCGACATAACGTATATCCGCCGGCCCGCCTGCAAGGTGTGCAGCAGCCGGATCACCAGCAGCAACACATCCCCTTCCGGAATGGCCGGCCGGAAGCGCATACCCGGGCGGCGGTAGAGCCACCAGCCGCCCCCGACCAGCAGCGCCCCGACTGCGACCGGCCAGAGCGAGCTAAAGGCCAGCGTCTTCCCGGCCACGGTCGCCAACTCTTCCGGCAGCAGGAAGACCCAGCCGGCCACCAGTGCCACCGCCACACTCCAGGGGAGCCAGAGACCCGCCGGCAGATGGTGAGCCGGCTTGCGGATGTCCGGCCAGACCGCCAGCAGGAAGCGGCCCATCAGCAGGGTGGTGGCGACAGCGGCCAGTTGCAGCAGCAGGTTCAGCCGGCCGGGCCAGGGATCGCTAACCAGGTAGGTGGCATCTTTCAGGAAGGTCTTGGCAACCGCCCCACTGCTCAGCGGCGCGCCGGCCAGTGCCAGGGCGGCCAGCAGCAGGCCCACTCCTACCAGCAGCCGCTGCCGGGAGGTACTAACATGGTCGGCCACCCCGACCCCCAGAAACAGCGCGCCCTTTGCCAGCGCATGGTGAGTCGCGTAGACCATGATGGCACTCAGCGCCAGCGTCCGCGCAGACGGAACCGCCAGCGCCACGCCCAGCGCCACCGTCATCAGGCCCATCTGGCTGACGCTGGAGTAGGCCAGGATGCTTTTCGGGTGCAACTGGGTTAACCCGACCACGACGCCATAGAAGGCGGCAGTTATGCCGATGACCATACAGAATGTGCCCCAGGCGGGCAATGCCGGCTCACCCAGGGGCAAAAAGAGCAGCCAGCCCAGCAGTCCGGCTTTGATCATCGTTCCGCTCAGGATGGCGCTGGCGGGCGTCGGCGCGGCGGGGTGCGCCAGCGGCAGCCAGACATGCAGAAAGAGCGCTCCGGCCTTAATGCCAAAGCCGGTCAGCAGCAGGGCCATAATCAGCGGCCGTTGCGCCGAGCCGGCGACGGCGGCCGGTACCGCTTCCAGATTGTAGGTTCCGGCGGCGACCGTCGTAAGCAGCATGGCCGGCAGCAGAAATGCCTCGCCCAGAATTACCAGGATCAGATAGATCCGGGCCGCCCGCTGCGCCGCTGCTGTGCCGGTATGAATCACCAGCCCGTAGGCCGCCAGCCCCATCAGCGTGAAGAAAAAGTAGAAGCTGACCAGATCACGCGCCAGGATCAGCCCCAGATTGCCGCTCATCGTCAGCAGGTAAAATCCGCAGAAGCGCCGGAACGCCGCATCGCCCGCCAGATAGCTCTGCGCATACACCCCGGCAATGATCCAGAGCAGCGCCGTAAAGAGCAAGAAGACCCGTGTCAGCGGGGTCAGCCCCAGGCGCATCCCCAGCAGCAGCGGTAGCTCGACCACAACCTCCTGGCTGACCAGCAGGGCCAGTCCCAGCGCAGGCAGTGCCGCCCAGGGCATAAGTAGTTGTGCCGGCGAGCGCAGGTGGGCAACCGGCAGCAGCAGCGCGAGCAGCAGTGGCAGGCTCACTGCCGACAGCCAGAGCGCCGGATGGGTTAATGCAATCGTCATGGCCCCAACACCTCCGGCTGTGTCGTCAGTTCGCGCTCGGCAATCAGCGCGGACCACTGGAGCGGGCTGAAGTCGGAGGCGGCAAACAGCCCGAAGAGCAGCGTCAGCAGCGCGGTGGTCAACGCCGGTGCCAGCAGGAGCGGGCCGGTTTCAAACCGTCCCGGCGGTAGCTTTTCGGTGAAGGGTGCCGCCGGGGCTTTAAACCAGGCCGCGTAGACAATCGGCAGAAAGTAGGCCATATTCAGCAGCGTACTGGTAATCAGCACCGCCACCGACCAGATCTGCCCGGCCTCAATCGCGCCCAACCCCAGGTACCACTTACTGATAAAACCGGCAAACGGGGGCAGCCCGATCATGCCAAACACCGCAATGCTGAACGCCACCATCGTCGCCGGCATGCGCCGCCCCACCCCGTCCATCTGGCTGATACGCGAAATGCCCAGCGTGTGCGCCAGAATGCCCGCGCAGAAAAACAGCGTAATCTTCATAATGCCCTGATGCATCAGATGCACAATTCCGCCAATAGTTGAGGCCGACCCGACAATCGCCACCCCCAGCACAATATACGAGAGCTGGCTCACGGTTGAGTAGGCCAGCCGCCGTTTCAGGTCATCCTGGGCCAGTGCCCGCAGCGACCCGTAGATAATTGTGATTGAGGCGACCAGGCTCAGCGGGAAGAGCACCCCCAGTTGCCGGCACAACCCCAGCCCAAAGACCTCATACACCACCCGCACAATCCCAAATGCCCCGGCCTTGACGACCGCCACCGCATGCACCAGCGCGCTAACCGGCGCGGGCGCGATCATTGCCATCGGCAGCCAGCCGTGCAGCGGAAAGAGCGCAGTCTTCACTCCCAACCCGGCAATCATCAGCGCAAAGATGGCGACCAGCGCGGATGTATTCAGGTTGCGGCCCACCAGCGATCCCCCTTCGGTAAACTCCACCGAGCCCACCAGCGACTGGAGCCAGACCACCCCCAGCAGCAGCAGCGCGCCGCCCGCCACCGCATAGCGCATGTAAGTGCGCCCGGCCGCCAGCGCCTCATGCGTCTGCCGATGCACCACCAGCGGATAGGTTGCCAGGGTCAGCGTCTCATAAAAAAAGTAGAAGGTGAAGAGGTTGCCCGCCAGCGCCAGCCCGGCGGTTGAGGTCACGCTCAACCCGAAGAAGCCGTAGAAACGACCATGGTAGGGCAACTCTTCCATGTAGCCGACGGCGTAGATCGTGGTCACCAACCAGAGGCCGGCCGAGAGCATCAGGAAGAGCATTGCCAGCGCATTGGCCCGCAGGAGGAAGTCCACCCCCGGCAGCAGCGGAATCCGCGTCTCGTAGCTTTGACCAAGGTAGATGCCTTCCAGCATAAACATAACCAGGAGCAGCTTCACAATCGCGGCCCCCAGGTAGAGCCAGATGCGCAGGCGCGCCCGATCTTCACCCAGGAAAAAGATGAGCAGACTCGGAAGTATTGAACTTGCAAGCACAAGCAGCGGTATGAGCGCGGAAAGCTCCATTCGGTTCTCCTGCTGTCAATATCCTGCGAATGGCATTCCAATACGGAGGAGCGCAAGCATGGGCGTTGCCGCCAGGCCCAGCCCGAGTGCAATCAGCGCCGGCAGCAGGGCGGCAAACTCCAGCGTAAAGCTAACATTTGTATTGCGCGGACCAATCGGTGTGGCATCCGGCGGGCGCAACAGAATATGGCTCAACACCAGGGTAACATAACCGGTCGCCAGCAGACTCCCGGTCAGGATGACCAGCGCAAACCACCACTGCCCGCTCGCCAGTGCGCTATTTAGCAGCAGCCACTTGCCGATAAAACCGCCGCTGGGCGGCAACCCCATCAGGCTCACGCCCGCCAGCGTCAGGGCGGTGACAGAGAAGGGATAGTGCTGGAAGGTGCCCGCCAGACTCTCCAGTTGATCGCTGCCGATGGCATAGGCCAGCGTGCCCGCCGCCATAAACATGGCGGCCTTGGCACAGGCATGCGCAAAGGCATGGTACACCCCGCCGCTCCAGGCATCGACGCCCCAGCCGGCGGATGTACTCGCCAGCGGAAACAGTAGGAAGAGGTAGCCCACCTGAGCCACGGTGGAGAAGGCTACCAGGGCTTTCAACTTGCGCTGGCGCAGGGCCAGGAACGATCCCCAGAGAATGCCGATTGCGCCGAGCAGCCCCAGCAGTTGGGCGATGGCGGGAGTCAACGCCGCCGGAAAAACCTCAAACCAGAGCCGCAAGAGCAGATAGAACGACGCCTTGACCACCAGGGCTGAGAGCAGCGCGCTGACCGGGGTCGGTGCGCTGCCATGGGCCGGCGGCAGCCAGAAATGCAGTGGAAAGAGCGCGGTCTTGAGCGCCGTGCCCAGCGTGATCAGAATGATCGCCACCGCCGTCGGTAGGTCCGGCTGGACGCGTGCGCCCAGCAGTTCCAGATCAAGCGTGCCGAATGCCGTGTAGAGCAGCGCCACCCCCAGCAGATAGGCCAGCGAGCCCAGGAACGAAGCCAGCAGGTAACGCATCCCGGCAACCGTTGCGTCCCGTTTCCGCTCCAGCGTCACCAGCGCTACCGCCGCCATACTCAAGAGTTCCAGCCCGATATAGAGGTTAAAAATATCGGCTGCCAGAAAGATCACATTCAGGGCCGCCCAGAGAAACATGCTCAGCGGCCAGAAGAAATACCCACTGGAACTACCGGGATCACCGTCCCCCTGGAAGCGATACCCGGTGGCATAGATACTGGTGATTGCCCCCACAATAGCGGTCATCGTTAGCATGAAGACGCTCAAGCCGTCAGCATGCAGCATGATGCCCAGCGGCGCATCCCAACCGCCAACGGCATGCCACTGCTCCCCGGCGGTCAACACCTGCCGTGCCAGCCCCGCCACAGCCAGCACTATCGCAGCCGCCGTCACTAAACCGACATTCGCGGCACCCCGGTGTTTGAGCATAAAAATGGGAAGAATGGCAATCAGCGGCAACAGAATGGGCCAGACAATCCATGTTCCGAGGTTGTCCATAAGTATACGCTATTTCTGAACTATGTCTTGCTTTTGCGCTGAGGTCGCCGGTTCGGTCTCGGGTAAGTATGCCTGCCCGGTTTCGGCGTAGATACGCCGGGTTAACGCCAGCGCAAACGCGGTAAAACTCACACTGACCACAATACCGGTCAGCACCATCGCATGCGGGACCGGGTCAGGTGGTGCGGTCGGATCACGCCGCGCCGCGCTGATCAACAGGAGAAAGATCGCGCTCCCTATAATATTTACCGCCAGGATTTTGCGCACCAGATGCGCATGGGCAATAAATCCGTACAGGCCAATGCTGAAGAGTAGCATGCTGATAACGGCATAGAGACTAAACTGGTTCACACGTTGTCCTCTCGTCGTTGTCGGCTGGCGGCAACTTCCGGGATGACTCCCAGGAAGAGCAGCGCCAGGGTCAGGCCAATCGAGACGGTCAGCAACGTTTCGATTGCCAGAATAAGGATGTATGCCCGGTCCGGCGGATATTCCAGCAGATTGTTGCCCAGGAGCAGCATACCGCCGGCGACTGCCAGAAAGAGGCCAAACCCCACCACCAGCAGGCCGCGCAGTAGCAACCGTCTGTGGCGCGGAAGCGGCCCCATGGCGGCCAGCAGCAGCAGCACCCCCGCCCCCGCCCCAACCGCGCCTCCCTGAAATGCACCGCCGGCCCGGGAAGAACCAATCCAGGTAAGATACCCGGCGACCAGCAGCATCACCGGCACCAGCAGGCGTACCAGGTAGGCCAGCACGGGTGTCTCGGCCATAAAGCGCTCCAGCGCCGTGCGCGTCGGGGCGAGCCGCAGCGACCAGACCGCGATGAGGGCCAGCAGCAGCACCCCGATCTCCAGCAGGGTATCATAGCCGCGAAAGTTGAGTAACACCGCCGTAACCGGATTGGTGACGCCGCTCTCCGGCACGCGGCGCTCAACCGCCTGCGCCAGCCCGGTGGCCTCCTGGGGTAACTCCAGCGCCGTCCGGATTAATGCCAGCCCGGTTGCAACCGAGCAGACAACCAGGATCACCCGCGTCCAGCGTTGGGGGGAGTTAGCTCTCCCGTGCATCGGGCGGCCCTCCTTCCGACTCCGGCGCGGTATCCGCGCCGCTCGTATCGCGACTGCCGATGCGTCCCAGCGTATCCAGCAGCAGCGCGCCGGTCAACCCGGCCCCGATAGCCGCCTCGGCCAGGGCCACATCCGGCGCCGCCAGCCGCACCCAGATGAGCGAAAAGAGTAGACCGTAGGCAATAAAGAGCGCGACTGCCTTAAACAGATCGCGTGTACTCAACACATACCAGGCCAGCAGCGGCAAAACCGCCGCGAGCAGGATATCAAACTCCCAGGCGCTCATGCTCATGGGCGCCTCCAGAGCGGCAATCCGCCCCGCAAGGCGGCATTGGCAATCAAATGCGCGGCAGTAGCGCTGGTGAGCAACACCAGGAACCAGATCAGCAGCAGCTTGAGCGCAATAATCCAGTTGTCTACCTGGAGCATCAACCCGATCGTGATCAGCCCCAGACCCACATTATCGGCCTTGGTTAAGGCGTGCAGCCGGTTATATACGTCGGGGAACCGCAGCAGGCCCAGCGTCCCGGCAAAGAAGAAAAACGCCCCCGCCAGCAGAAATATCGTCGTCACCCACTCGATAATACTCATTGGTTCTACTCCTTATTCACCTGGGTAGGCGGGCTCCAGGCCCGGCGGACAAACGCCACCACGGTTAAGCCACCCAGCAGGGCAAAGACCAGCGCGACATCCCGCAGTGCCGGAGCAGCCAGCGCCTCGGCCAGCAGCAGCAGAATCGCCACCCCCGTCGTACTGAATAACTGGGCAGCCAGCATGCGATCCGCCGGGGAGGGTCCGCGCAGTACCCGTACCATCCCGAGCAGAATATTCAGCAACAGGAACAGCGCGACTCCCAGATACAATCCGTACATCATGGTTTCCTGTTACCAGGGTCGGCATGCGACCTTCACGGCTCAGATATCGATTCCAAACAACTGCGCTACCATGGTCTCGACATGTTCAAGTGACTGCATCGTCTGCGGATCGTCATCAAGCGTATGCACCTGCAGGCAGTCGTCGTGCAAGTTGGCGCTGAGGGTTCCCGGCAGCAGACTGATCGTGTTCATCAGCACAATCCGCGCATTGCCCTCAGGTAAACGCAGGGAGTAATCAATCAGGTCCGGATTGAGTGGCAGGCGCGGATTGAGTGCGCGCAGGGCCACATCGATCCCCCCCCGCAGTGACTCCCAGAGAAAAAAGCCGACAAAGCGCACAGTCCCGCTCAACGGCCACCGCCGCCGGGAGGCCGGAAGCAGCAGCAGACTGACCAGCACTGCCGATAGGATCACGGGTATGCCATACCACCATCCCGCCAGTTTCCCCTCAATCAAGATCCACCAGAGCAGGGCAAACAGCGGGAGGCGTAACAGACCAGACCATATCCAGGCGCGCAAGGTCATTTCATCCCGGCGGGCGGGTTGCTGCATATATTTCTCTGCTCACTTCCTACGACCAGGCATGGCACCGGGTGAGTCGTTTCAGCGGTAGCGACGATTAAGTTACAGGACGTACGCGGTGTGCGTGCAAACGGTCCGTTTGCTCTCGATAACGGCGTATTTCGCCTGCGGCAGCATGGTACTGTTTTGTCTTTTTCCGAAACATGTGGCTCGGAGAGCCACATGTTTCGGAAAAAGAATGTCATGTTCCACCCTGCCGGAGGCGCATCGTGCCGGTTGTCCAGGCAGACGCCTGGGTTTGGAACTGACCACGTACGTCCTGTTACATAAGCATTGTGGCAGGAAGATACAGCATCTTGGCACTTTTGGCAAATTCCGGTGCCGGCGTTTGTATGGAGTGCGTAAGCAATGGCTTGCGCCAGTTCGCGCTACCTCACAAACCATGGCACGCAACTTGCTGCATTAGCAACCAGCATAGCGCATAGTGTGTACATATTATCTACAAAACGTCACGGTGTGATACGCGTTACGCGGTGGGCGTGCAAATAAGACACGGACTCCCGCGAAAGCCGTCTTCGCCTGCGGCAGCATGGTACATTTTTATCTTTTCCACCCTGCTGGAGGCGCAATTCCCTGCCGGGCTTGTGAATGTGTAACGCATGGTATGTGAGATTTGTTACATCATTAAGTGTAAAAATTATGTTAGTGTGTGGTTAGAGCAGAACGGCCCTGCGATAGATTGCTGGAGTTGCACTTGCCACACCGACAGTCGCTGATGTCGGCGGAGCAGGGCGCTCCGCCCATCGACAAGGAGGTTTGTATGGGCAAGCCGTTCGGGCATACGCGTTGGGCGATTGCTGAGGGCTATATTCCCGGTGAGAGTACCGGACCGGAGCCGCAGTTTACCAGCCATGAAACTGCGTGCCTGCTAAACACCTCGGATCGGGACGCCCATGTTTCGATCACCGTCTACTTTAGTGACCGCGAACCGGCCGGACCCTACCGGATCACGGTTCCTGCCCGCCGCACGCACCATGTCCGCTTCAACAACCTCACTGACCCGGAACCGATTCCACGCGATACCGACTATGCCGGCGTAATCGAGTCGGATGTGCCGATTGTGGTGCAGCACACCCGGCTCGACTCGCGCCAGGCCGAGAACGCCCTGCTGACAACCATTGCCTATCCCGATTCCCTGTAGTGTTAAAAAGAAGGAAGGAGTATACGCCGCGATGGTACAAAAACTCATACACAGTGAGAACGCCGGCGATTTTTTGATCCGGCGTCTCTACAACTGGGGTATTCGCCGGATCTACGGCTATTCCGGTGACGGCATTAACGGCATTATGGGGGCGCTCAACCGCGCTAGCGATAAGGTCAAGTTTATCCAGACGCGCCACGAGGAGATGGCTTCCTTTATGGCCTGTGCCCACGCCAAGTTTACCGGACAGGTCGGCGTCTGTCTGGCGACTTCCGGGCCGGGAGCAATACATCTGCTCAATGGTCTGTATGATGCGCAAAAGGATCATCAGCCTGTCGTGGCAATTATTGGGCAGCAGGCGACCACGGCACTGGGGACGGACTACCAGCAGGAAATTGATCTCATTACACTCTATAAAGATGTAGCGCATAACTATGTCCACATGGCCTCTCACCCGGCGCAGGTGCGCCACCTGGTTGACCGGGCGCTGCGCATCGCCATTGCCGAACGCGATGTCACCTGCATCATTATGCCCAACGATGTCCAGGAAGTGAAAGCCGTCGAGAGCCCCGAACGGGAGCATGGCTCGGTCTTCACCGGCATCGGTTACTCCGCGCCGCGCGTGGTGCCCCAGGACGAAGATCTGCGGCGCGCAGCGGAGGTGCTCAACGCCGGTGAACGGGTGGCAATCCTGATGGGTGCGGGAGCGAAGGATGCCGGTGATGAGGTTTCCCAGGCGGCTGACCTGCTTGGGGGCGGCGTGGCCAAGGCGCTGCTCGCCAAGACCGCCCTCCCCGATACGCTGCCCTTTGTCACCGGCGCAATCGGGCTGCTGGGAACCAAACCCAGTTGGGATATGATGATGGAGTGCGATACGCTGCTGATGATCGGCACCAGTTTCCCCTACTCCGAGTTCCTACCCAAAGAAGGCCAGGCGCGCGGCGTGCAGATCGATATCAAGCCGCGCATGTTGAGCCTGCGCTACCCGATGGAGGTTAACCTGGTGGGGGACAGCCAGGAGACGCTGCGGGCACTGTTGCCGCTGCTTCAGCGCAAGCCGGACCGCTCCTGGCGCGAGAAGATCGAAAAGGGCGTGGCCGACTGGTGGAAGGTGCTCGAAGGGCGTGCGATGAACAGCGCCAACCCGATTAACCCGCAGCGGGTCTTCTGGGAACTGTCACCGATGCTACCGGGGAATGCCATTCTCACCTGCGACTCCGGTTCGGCGGCGAACTGGTATGCCCGCGACATCAAGGCGCGCGAAAATATGATGGGCTCACTGTCGGGCGGGCTGGCGACGATGTGCCCCGGCGTACCCTACGCCACCGCCGCCAAGTTTGCCTTCCCGGATCGCCCGGTCATCGCAATGGTTGGTGATGGCGCAATGCAGATGATCGGCAACAACGGGCTGATTACTATCGCGCGGCACTGGCAGGAGTGGAGCGATCCGCGCCTGATCGTCCTGGTCCTGAACAACCAGGATCTGAACCAGGTGACCTGGGAGCAGCGGGTGATGGCGGGTGATCCCAAGTTTGAGGCGTCGCAGAATCTGCCGGGGTTCAACTTTGCGCAGTATGCCGAGATGCTGGGGCTCAAGGGTATCCGGATGGAGAAGCCGGAAGATATCGTCCCCGGCTGGCGCGAAGCGCTGGCAAGCGACCGTCCGGTGGTCGTCGATGCCATCACCGATCCGGAGGTTGCACCGCTGCCACCGCATATCACGATTGAGCAGGCCAAAGCCTTTGCCGGCTCCCTCCTGCAGCGTGACCCGAATGCCTTCAGCGCGGTGCGCCAGTCGATGAAGGATCTGGTCGAGAGCTACCTCCCCGGTCGCGGCGGCAAGAAAGATACGGCAGATAAGGCATAGCTGCCGATATTCCGAACCCCTCTGCCGGATTGTTGGCAGAGGGGTGTTATACTAGACGAAAAGAGCAGGAGAAGGAGTGCAAAACGTTCGATATCAGCGGTTTGAACTCCAAATATGGAGTGCGGCAGCATGGCTGCCGCACTCCATACCCTGGCGGCAGCCATGCTGCCGCCGTAATGAACGTGAAAGGGTGTTATGACCGGGCAAACCAGCAACGCGGATGTGACCGTTGAACATATTTCCGTCTCGGCCTACACCATACCCACCGATGCACCCGAGGCGGATGGTACGCTCACCTGGGACTCGACGACGATTGTCGTGGTTGAGGCAACCGCGGGTGGCGTTCAGGGTGTGGGGTACACCTACGCCGATATTGCCGCAGCGCAACTGATCGAGCGCAAGCTGGCCGAGGTGGTCCAGGGGCGCGATGCGCTGGCGGTTCCCGGTGCGTGGGCCGCGATGGTGCATGCTATTCGCAACCTGGGACGGCCCGGCCTGGCTTCGACGGCGATTGCGGCGGTTGATACCGCGCTCTGGGATCTGAAGGCGCGGCTGCTGAACCTGCCGCTGGTCACGCTGCTGGGTAGCGTCCACACGGGTGTGCCGGTCTATGGCAGCGGCGGCTTCACCAGCTACTCGAATGATCGCCTGCAGGAGCAACTGAGCAACTGGGTGCGGTCGGGCATCTCGCGGGTCAAGATGAAAGTCGGCGCTGACCCGCTCCGCGACCTGGACCGGGTGCGGCCGGCACGCGAGGCTATCGGCATGGATGCGGAACTCTTTATCGATGCCAATGGCGCATACAGCCGCAAGCAGGCGCTGGCCTGGGCCAATACCTACGCGGAACTGGGGGCCACCTGGTTTGAGGAGCCGGTTTCCTCCGATGATCTGGAGGGACTGCGGCTACTGCGGGATCGTGGACCTATGGGGATGGACATTACCGCCGGCGAGTATGGCTACGATCTCTTCTACTTCCGTCGCATGCTGGAGGCCGGTGCCGTCGATGTCCTGCAGGCCGATGCCACGCGCTGCGCCGGGATTACCGACTTTCTGCGCGTGGGGGCGCTCTGTGCTGCCCACAACATCCCGCTCTCGGCACATACCGCCCCGGCCCTGCATCTGCATCCCTGTTGTGCGCTGGCCCCGTCCATGAATATCGAGTACTTTCACGATCATGTGCGCATTGAGGAGTTGCTGTTCGACGGTGTGCAACTGCCGGTCAATGGCATTCTCACCCCCGACCGGTCGCGCCCCGGCCTGGGGTTGGAGTTCAAACGGTCTGATGCCGAGCGCTACGCTATGTAGATCGCCAATGATAGCACTGAAGGAATGACCATGCGTGTTGCGCTGTTTATCACCTGCTTTAACGATACGCTCTTCCCGGCAACGGGGCAGGCTGTCGTGCATTTGTTGGAACGGTTGGGTCACCAGGTTGTCTTCCCAATGGAGCAGACCTGCTGCGGGCAGATGCACTACAACACCGGCTACCACCGCGAGGCCATCCCACTGGTCCGGCGGTTTGTCCGGATATTTAGCCCGTACGAGGCGATTGTCGCGCCGTCGGCATCATGTGTGGCAATGGTGCGGGATCTCTACCCGCACGCGGCCGAACTGGCGGAAGATCGACAACTGGCCGCCGAGATTGCCGCGCTGACGCCGCGCGTGTTTGAGCTAACCGAGTTCCTGGTTAATAAACTGGGTGTGGAAGATGTGGGCGCCTACTACCCGCACCGCGTTACCTATCACCCGACCTGCCACTCACTGCGCCACCTGCGCGTGGGCGATGCCCCGCTGCGGTTGTTACGCGCGGTCAAGGGGATTGACCTGGTAGACCTGCCCGTCGCCGAGGAGTGCTGCGGCTTTGGCGGCACCTTCGCCGTCAAGAATGCCGATACCTCGATGGCAATGCTCAGCGATAAGCTCCGGCGCGTGCTGGATACGCGGGCCGAAGTCTGCACCGCCGCCGACAACTCCTGCCTGATGCATATCAACGGCGCGCTCCACCGGCAGCGCGCGGGCGTCCGGACGATGCACCTGGCCGAGATTCTTGCAACAACTGAGAGGGATTTCCGATGAGACGTTCATCCGTACCAATCGAACTGAAGGCTTCCTTTCCCGAATCGGCCAAGACCTCTCTGCGCGACACGCAACTGCGGCGCAACCTGGGCAAAGCCACCCAGACCATTCGCGGCAAGCGTGCCGCCGTCGTCAACGAGATGCCCGACTGGGAAAACCTGCGCGAGGCCGGACGCGCCATCAAGCAGCGGGTGATGCGGCACCTGGATCACTACCTGCTCGAACTGGAAACCGCCGTACAGCGCGCCGGCGGGCAGGTTCACTGGGCCCGTGATGCCGCCGACGCCAACCGGATTGTCGCCGAGATTGCGCGTAACCATGCCTCAAAGGAAGTTATCAAGGTCAAGTCGCTGACCACCGACGAGATCAAGCTGAATGAGGCGCTGGACGAACTGGGCATTCACGCGCTGGAGACCGACCTGGCCGAGTTGATTATCCAACTGGCGGATGAAAGCTCCTCGCATATCCTGGTGCCCGCCATCCACAAAAACCGTGCTGAGATCCGCGAGTTGTTTATGCGCAAACTGGGCGTGGAAGAGCTGAGCGACGAGCCGGCAGCGCTGGCCGAGGTTGCCCGGCGACACCTGCGCGACAAGTTTTTGAATACCAAAGTCGCCATCAGCGGCGCAAACTTTGCCGTGGCCGAAACCGGGACGATCTGCGTGGTCGAGTCGGAGGGCAACGGGCGCATGTGCGTCACGCTGCCGGAGGTGCTGGTCTCGGTGATGGGCATCGAGAAGATTATCCCGACCTGGCAGGACTATGAGGTCTTTCTGCAACTGCTGCCGCGCTCCTCAACCGGCGAGCGCATGAACCCCTACAGCTCCTTCTGGACCAGCGTGACGCCCGGCGATGGCCCGCAGGAGTTTCACCTGGTGCTGCTGGACAACGGGCGCACGCAGGTGCTGGCCGACGAGATGGGCCGTCAGACGCTGCACTGTATCCGCTGTAGCGCCTGCCTGAATGTCTGCCCGGTTTATGAGCGCGTGGGCGGCTATGCCTACAACTCGGTCTATCCCGGGCCGATTGGCGCAATCCTGACGCCGCAGTTGCGCGGGCTGGAAAATGCCGAGTCGCTGCCGTACGCCTCATCGCTCTGTGGAGCCTGCTACGATGTCTGCCCGGTCAAGATCAATATCCCGGAGGTGCTGATCCATCTGCGTGGGCGGGTGGTGCGCGCGCGGCAGGAGCGCCAGGGTCTGCGCCACAATCTCTACCCGGAAGATCTGGCGATGCAGATGCTGACCCGGATCTTCCTGGATCAGTTTCAGTTTGAACGGGTGCAACGGCTGGGTCGCCTGGGGCAGGGACCGCTGGCACGCGGCGGATTTATCGGCAACCTGCCGGGACCGCTGGCGGGCTGGACGGCGATGCGCGATATGAATGTTATCCCGGAGCAAACCTTTCGGGAGTGGTGGAGGTCACGCTATGAGTAACGCCCGCGAAGAGATCCTGCGCCGCGTCCGCACTGCGCTGGTGGATGTGCCGGCCCACGAGCAGCCCAATCATATCCCGGTGGATCGCAGCTACCGCCACCACGACGACGCGCCCCGTTCCGAGATTGTGGCGCGCTTCGCCGAGGAGGTCGCTGACTACAAAGCCGTTGTTCATCGGATCAAGCAGTCCGAGTTGACCAAAACCATCGCTGAGGCATGCAAACGGCGCAAGGCACAACGGATGATTATACCGACTGATCTGCCGCAGGAGTGGCTACCCAAAGGGGTTGAGGGGATACCGGATAATGCACTGACCTACGCGCAACTCGACGCCGGCGATGGCGTGTTAACCGGCTGCGCGCTGGGTATCGCCCAGACCGGCACGATTGTCCTGGATAGTGGACCCCGGCAGGGACGGCGGGCGATTACCCTGCTCCCCGACTACTATCTCTGTGTAGTGTTTGAAGATCAGGTCGTGGGCCTGGTGCCCGAAGCCATCACCCAACTGTCCGACCGGGTGCATCAAACGGGCAGCCCGATCACCTTTATATCGGGACCGTCGGCCACCTCCGACATCGAACTCAACCGGGTCGAAGGCGTCCACGGCCCGCGTACCCTCGAGGTGCTGATCGTCGCCTGAGAAGAGGCGGGGAGGCGGGGAGGCGGGGAGGTGATGGGGTGATGGGGTGATCTGTCACGTTCCAGGCCACGGCTGCTGGAGTGGTCGTTTGATGCAGTTTGAGCAATACATTGCTCCGGGAGTCCCGGCTTCAGCCGGATGTATGCCGTTGCTCAGGTGCATGATGTTCCGGTAGGGACGCGCTTCTGCGCGTCCGCATCCCGTCCTGATGGGGGCAGCCCCTCAGCCGCGTGCAATCCTGGACCGGCTGAAGCCGGGACTCCTGGAGATTACATATTTGGACTAATTTCTTAAATCCGCATCAACTGGAACACTGAAACCCACCGGGCAAATATACATTGAAAATAATCAGGTAATCCCGTTCACAGTGCGCATGGCAGGAAAGTGGTACGGTTCGCAACCCTCAGTGTCCTCAGTGAACGCTGTGGCAAGAAACCGTACCATGCGGGTGGAATTTCAAGGAGGAAGAGAACTCATGGCGAGTGTGATCAAAGAAGAGATGATCCAGCCGTGGCGCAATATCAATGGGCGGGCGGATCATGTCCACTCCCGGCAGGCGCGCGATCGGGCGGTGGATATTGAGGCGCTGGAGGCCGATCTGCGTGCCGGTACTCGCGGCGAGGTGCGCTTCGACGACGGTAGTCGCGCGCGCTACTCGACCGACTCATCGAACTATCGGCAGATACCGATTGGCGTGGTCATCCCGAAGGATGTGGACGACGTGGTCGAGACGGTGGCGATTGCCCGGCGCTACGGCGCACCCATCCTGGCGCGTGGCGGCGGCACCAGCCTGGCCGGGCAGTGTTGCAATGTCGCGGTGGTCATTGACATGTCGAAATATATGAACAAGGTTCTCGAAATTGACGCGGAAAACAAACGGGCGCGGGTGCAACCCGGCACTATTCTAGATGACCTGCGCGATGCCGCCGAAGAACACAACCTGACCTTCGGTCCCGACCCGGCAACGCATGACCATTGCGTGCTGGGCGGGATGATTGGCAATAACTCCTGCGGTGTCCACTCGATTATGGCCGGCAAAACGGTGGACAATATCGAGGAGCTGGAGATCCTGACCTACGCCGGGCTGCGCATGCGCGTCGGTCCCACCAGCGACGAGGAGTTGGAGCAGATTATCAAGGAGGGCGGACGGCGCGGCGAGATCTACGCGAAGCTGAAGGAACTGCGCGACCGCTACGCCGACCTGATCCGCGAGCGCTACCCCGACATCCCCCGCCGCGTCTCGGGCTACAACCTGGATGATCTGCTGCCGGAGAAGGGTTTTAACGTGGCCCGCGCCCTGGTCGGCACCGAGAGCACCTGCGCGCTGGTGCTCGAAGCCACCACCCGCCTGGTTCACAGTCCGCCCGCGCGCGTGCTGGTTGTCCTGGGCTATGCAACGATCTATGACGCGGGCGACCATGTGATGGAGATCCTCAAGTATGCGCCGGTGGGACTGGAGGGCATGGATGACCAACTGGTGGGCTATATGCAGCGCAAGGGCATGCACCCGGCCAAGATCGAAATGCTGCCGGAGGGTGCCGGCTGGCTCCTGGTTGAGTTTGGCGGTGAAACCGAGGACGAAGCGCGTGACAAGGCGCAGAAACTGATCAATGACCTGAAGGATCAACCGGATGCACCCCACTGCAAACTGCTCGATGACCCGGAGGAAGAGGAGCGGGTCTGGGCTGTCCGTGAGTCGGGCCTGGGCGCAACTGCGTTTGTGCCCGGTCAGCGCGACGCCTGGCCGGGCTGGGAAGATGCCGCCGTTGCGCCGGAGAATGTCGGCAAATATCTGCGCGACTTCCGCAGCCTGCTCAACAAGTATGGCTATGGCTGCGCGCTGTATGGGCACTTCGGCGATGGCTGTATCCATGTGCGGATCGACTTTGACCTGAAGACTGGTGAAGGGATCGAGGACTATCTAGCCTTTATCAGTGAAGCCGCCGATCTAGTTGTCCACTACGGCGGGTCGCTCACTGCCGAGCATGGCGATGGGCAGGCGCGGGCCGCGCTGCTGCCCAGGATGTTTGGCGAAGAGTTGATCACCGCCTTCCGCGAGTTCAAGACCATCTGGGACCCCGCGGGCAAGATGAACCCCGGCAAGGTGGTCGATCCCTACCTGCCCGACGAGAATCTGCGCCTGGGTACCAGCTACAACCCGATGCAGGTCAACACGCATTTCCACTTCCCCGAGGACAATGGCAACTTTGCGCATGCCACCCTGCGCTGCGTCGGCGTCGGCAAGTGCCGCCGGACGGATGGGGGGACGATGTGCCCCAGCTTTATGGTGACGCGCGAAGAGGAACATACCACACGCGGACGAGCGCGCATGCTCTTCGAGATGATGCAGGGCGAGGAGATTAGCGACGGCTGGCGCAGCGAGCCGGTCAAGGAGTCGCTGGATCTCTGCCTGTCGTGTAAGGGCTGCAAAAACGACTGCCCGGTCAGCGTCGATATGGCGACCTACAAGGCCGAGTTTCTGTCGCACTACTACGAGGGACGGGTGCGCCCGCGCAGCGCCTACGCCTTCGGCCTGATCTTCTACTGGGCCCGCCTGGCGGCGCTGATGCCCCGGGTTGCCAACTTCTTCACCCAGACGCCCGGCCTCAGCCGGATCTCCAAGTTTATCGCCGATGTCGCCCCGGAGCGGAACATCCCACCATTTGCGCCGCAGACCTTCAGAGCCTGGTTCCGCCGGCGTGAGCCGCGCAACAGCGGTCAACCCCGCGTCATTCTCTGGCCGGATACCTTTAACAACCACTTCCACCCGGATACGGCAAAGGCCGCTGTCGATGTGCTGGAAGCGGCCGGTTTCCAGGTGGTGGTGCCGGAGCAGTGGATGTGCTGTGGTCGCCCGCTCTATGACTATGGCATGCTCGGGCTGGCAAAGCATCTGCTGCGCGACGTTGTTGACAAACTGCGAACCGAGATTCGCGCAGGCACGCCGATTATCGGCCTGGAGCCCAGTTGCGTCTCGGTCTTCCGCGACGAGTTGATCAACCTGTTCCCCCACGACGAGGATGCCAAGCGGCTGAACACGCAGGTGTTTACGCTGGGCGAGTTTCTGGCGGACAAGGTCCGGGACTACGATCCGCCGCGCCTGGAGCGTAAGGCGCTGCTGCACGGCCACTGCCACCACAAAGCGATTATGCACACCGACCATGAGCATACCATCCTGTCGAAGCTGGGGTTAGACTACCAGGAACTCGACTCGGGTTGCTGTGGGATGGCGGGATCATTTGGCTTTGAGCAGGGCGAATGCTACGATGTCTCGGTCAAGGCGGGGGAGCGGGTGCTGCTGCCGGCCGTGCGCGAGGCCGACGAGAGCACCCTGATTATCACCGACGGCTTTAGCTGTAAGGAACAGATCGCCCAGGAGACGAACCGGCGTGCGCTCCACCTGGCGCAGGTGATCCGGATGGCCCTACGCGCCGGTCCCAGCGGACCAAAGCAGGGTCGCCCCGAAGCTGACTATGGTGACACCTACGAAGGACAGGTGGTTGATGGACAACTGCCGAAGGCCGCGCTAATCGGCTCGGCGCTGCTGGCCGGAGGTGTCCTGGCATGGCGCATAGTGAAAGGAAAAGCAAATGCAGGCAAAACTGATAAGTGAGAGCGGCGAGAAGACCTTTGCGCTGATCTTCGATCCGGGGGAAGAGGTCGTCTCCGGCATCCGCGCCTTTGCGCAGCAGCAGAACCTGGCGGCCTCCCGCTTTACCGCGCTGGGTGCCTTTAGCGATGCCATGCTGGGCTTCTTCGACATGGAGCAGAAGGACTATATCAAGATCCCGGTCAAGGAGCAGGTTGAGGTGCTGACGCTGGTGGGCAATATCGCGCTACACCAGGGCATGCCCAAGATCCACGCGCATGTCGTCCTGGGCAAGCCCGACGGCACAGCGCACGGCGGGCATCTGCTGGAAGCGCATGTCCGCCCCACGCTGGAGGTGGTTGTGGTCGAGGCTCCCCGACATCTCCAGCGCCGGATCGACGAGTCAACCGGACTGCCACTGCTGAATATCCGGGAAGATCAGCGGGTGTAGTTGTTCCAAATAATCAAGCAAGCGCGGTGCGGGTCATGTGAATATGACCCGCACGTTTTTCTGCCTGGCATATTACCGAGATATTGTTCCCTCCTCCGCAACATTGCATCCCTGGTACGCGAATTGCAATAGGGGAAACCAGCAAGGCCGCGGCTACCGGCATACACAGTCCCATAACTGCAAGAGGAGGAATGTTCAATGAGTAACCGTGATACGCATAACCCACCAGGATGGGATGATAATCCTTCCTCCTGGTCACAACGTTTGCCAATCGTTGTGCTGGCCCTGATTGGCCTGGTTATTGCGGGTTATCTTACACTCTATCAGTATGAGGTTATCGGTACCGTCTGGGAACCCTTTTTTGATGATGGCAGCCGCAAGGTGCTGACCTCGTCACTCTCGCATCTACTTCCCATTTCGGATGCGGCCCTGGGTGCGCTGGGCTACCTGGTCGATGCCGTCACCGGCATTATCGGCGGCAAAGAGCGCTGGCGCAAAATGCCCTGGATCGTGATCTTGTTCGGTCTGGCGGTTGGTCCGCTCGGCGCAGTCAGCATCGGCCTGGTGATCTCGCAGCCGGTGCTCGTCGGCGAGTGGTGTACGCTCTGCATGACCACAGCGGTGATCTCCCTGCTGATGATCGGCCCGGCCATGGACGAGCTCCTGGCGAGTCTGCAGTATCTCAAGCGCGAGCATCAGCGCGGACGGTCTACCTGGCGGCTGTTCTGGGGCATGGAACCGGCAAAAGCGTAGGAGGAAGTTATGTGGGCACGTTTTGTGAATACCATCCTGGGCATCTGGTTGATGGCGGCCCCGGCAGTGCTGGGATATACCGACTCGGCGGCAGCCATAAATCACCGCATCATCGGGCCACTCGTCATTAGTGCTGCGGTGGTGGCGATATGGGAGGAAACCCGCCCGGTGCGCTGGGTGAACCTGCCGCTGGGCCTCTGGCCGGCAATTTCGCCGCTCTTCATCAGCTATCCAAAAATAGTGACGTTGATGAGTGTCATCGTTGGTCTGGTGATCGCCGCCTGTTCGCTGGTTCAGGGTACCTACCGCCCGGAGACCTTCGGCGGCGGCTGGGCGGTGCTCTGGAAGTGACATTGTGTTATGCTCCCAGATGCGGGTGAACCTGTAACACTGACCATTTTCATGAGACAATACAATCAACCCTATTTTCACCAGGTCTAGAGGAGCACGATATGCGAACCTTTCGCCCCGGAACCGGCGCACTGGTCGGTGCATTGCTGACCGTTGCGCTGACTGGTATCATGTACCTGGCAGACCAACTGGCGGGTCTGCCGTTTGTCCCTTTTCTATTATTTGCCTGGGTCACGCGGGTGTTGCCCGGCCCGGTCGTCACCTTTGGCATTGATCTGATGATCGATACATTCCGGCTGCTGGGCATCAGTGTCACCGACAACGCCAAACTCGCCGAGCAGGTGATTGCGGTGCTCCAGTTTCTGATCCTCGGCGTGGTGATCAGCATGCTGTTTTTTGCCCTGGTGGGCCGCCGCAAGATTCCACCCGACCGGACGACCGGGCTGGTGCTGGGAGCACTCTTCGGCTTGCCGCTGATTGGCATCACGATTGCGCTCAGCCAGAATATCGGCAATCCACTGGTCAGCCTGCTCTGGCTGGTGGTAATCTTTCTGGGCTGGGGTCTGGCGGAAAGCTGGTCCGCCGCGCACCTGCTGCCCGCCGGCGAGCAACCCGCCACCGAGGAACGCGCTGTTGAGCGCCTGGATCGCCGCCGCTTCCTGATCCGGCTGGGGGCGAGTACGGCAACGATCACTGTGGCAAGCACCGGCCTGGGCGCAGTGCCGGCACGAAACGAACAGCGCCGCCGGGCGGCGGCCACCGAGGAGATGGGGCATACAGGAGTCGCAGCCGATCCGCGCCCCTTTCCCAACGCCGATGCCGAGGTTACACCGGTGCCCGGCACTCGCCCGGAGTATACGCCGCTCAAAGATCACTACAAGGTCTTTATTCGCGCCGAGCCAACCGTGATCGACGGTTCTACCTGGACGTTGCCGATTACCGGCATGGTAGACAATCCGCTGCAGTTGTCGCTGGAAGACCTGCAGAACAACTATGAACCGATGAACCAGTATGTCACCCTGCGCTGCATCTCCGGGCGCATCCCGACCGGCCTGATCAGCACGACCTACTGGACCGGCGTGAGCGTGCAGCGCGTGCTGGCCGATGCCGGCGTGCAGGCGGGCGCGCAATACCTGCACATCACCAGCGGCGACGGCTACTACGAGACGGTTGATCTGGACCTGATCAATGCCGACGAGCGGATTATGTTTTGCTATGCCTGGGACGGCAACCTGCTGCCGGTCGATCATGGCTTCCCGCTGCGCATCTGGATACCCGATGTGTATGGCATGAAGCAGCCCAAGTGGATCACCGGTGTGGAAGTAAGTAGCGAGTACACCCCCGGCTACTGGGTCGAGCGGGGCTGGTCGCGCGAAGCGCAGGTGAAGATGACCTCGGTAATCGACACCGTGGCGGTAGACGCGCTGATTGAGCAGGGCGACCGACGGCTGGTGCCGGTCGGCGGAATCGCCTACTCCGGCGCGCGCGGCATCTCCAAGGTCGAGGTGCAGGTTGATGGCGGCCCCTGGGAGGAGGCGCAGTTACGCCCGCCGCTATCCGGAACAACCTGGGTGATCTGGCGCTACGCGTGGCCCTTCGCCGAGGGCCGGCATACCTTCGCCGTACGTGCGTACGATGGCGAAGGAAATTTGCAGATTACCGAGGAGAGTCCCCCGCGCCCCGATGGGGCAACGGGCATCCATAGCGAAGAAGCAACATTGTAGGCGGGGCGCATCTGAATCTTAGCGCCCCGGGTTTAAGGAGTTACGAATGTCATATCGATTACAAACAGATGAGTCTCTGCCGGCAGGCATGACCCGCATCGTTTATGAACAACTGGATCAGGCGATTGGCGCATTGAGCCATGCCGAACAGGACGTTCATGAGAGTATTCACGAGACCCGCAAGAGTTTGAAGAAGGTGCGCGCCGTGCTGCGGTTGATGCGCGGTGAACTGGGGAAGATGTACAAAACTGAGAATACCCGCTTCCGCGACGCCGGGCGCAAGCTGTCCGACCTGCGCGACGCCGAGGCACGGATTGAGACGCTCGATCAGATGCGCGACGTGTTTGGCGATGCCCTCAAGCCGGAACGCTTCGGCGCATTGCGCGCCGATCTGGTGCGCCACCGCGAAACCACCTTTGGTTCGGTTGATGTCGATCAGCGCATTGCCGAGGCGCTGGAGATGATCCGTGTCGGGCGTAACCAGGTTGAGACATGGCCGCTCAAGCGCAGCAGCTTCAAAGCCATTCGCCCCGGCCTGACGCGCATCTATCGTCAGGGGCGCGATGCGTTTGCCCTGGCCTATGCCGAACCGACTGTTGAGCATTTTCACGACTGGCGCAAACGCGTAAAGGACCACTGGTACCATGTGCGGTTGCTGCGGAACATCTGGCCGGATGTGATGAAGAGTTACGAGGATGAACTGGATCATCTCGGGGATCTGCTGGGTGATGACCACGATCTGGCCATCTTCCGCGAGACGCTGCTGACCGAGGAGAATAATGTGAATGGTGGGGATGCAACCCATGCGCTGCAAGGATTGATTGCGCAGCGACAGACCGAACTGCGCACCGAGGCCGCTACCCTCGGCCGGCGCATCTTTGCCGAGCGGCCCAACAAAGGCTTTGCCACCCGCATCCAGCACTACTACAAGGCCTGGACCGCCGAGATGGAACAGCCGGCGGTGCTTGCCGACGCGGTCGGGGTGTAGGCATTTCTGGTAGGGACGCGCTTCTGCGCGTCCGCTGCCTGTCCTGATGCGGAAACCCTGTCTCCTAATAATACGATTGGATAACGTTTCAAGGCAGCAAGAGATCTATCGGACTGGTACCAACAACTATTCCATCAATGTGCTGAAAATGTGCATCATAACTAAAGAGCGCACATCCATGTTGCAACACTGTTGCGGCAATCCACATATCATTGGTCGGAATAGGTTTTCCTTTTGCGCGCAAGGTACGATATATCATCGCATAGAACCCGGACGTTACATCATCAACCAGTAGAATCCGTACACGACCCACACCGATAAACTGCTGCAGCTCTACCCGGTTCTGTGCATCGCGTGAACCAACCGCAAATCCGGCACGCAATTCGCCCAATACAACGCTGCTCAAGGCAAGGCGCGGAGCCCGCTGCACAATTTCAATGGCTTCCGACTTTCCCTGTTTAAATGCTGTGTAGGCATTTGTGTCAAACGCAATCTCGCTTACAGCCATAATGTTGGATCAATCCGGCTAAAATCATCCGTAGCGCGTTGAAACTCCGCCGCTTCTGCATCGCTCCATGTTCCGGCCAGGGCATCCAGATCGTGAAAGCGTTGCGTTTGGGCCATCTGCTGCTCAACCGCAATCCCGCGCATAATCAGTCTGCGAATAATAATCTCCACCGGCTGTCCCGTTTGCCCGGCTTCCCGTTCGATCCAGGCAATACTGGCGGCATCCAATTGTGCAATCGTCAGTGGTTGTTCCATCCGGTCCTCCCGTTTGCGAAATATCCTGTGGTATATCGGAGTTATGATACCATATGCCGCCAGTCCGGCAGTTGCATAGATTGCGGGTTGTGCGCCCCCGCGCTACGATATCAGGTTGGGCAAAAACAGATCAAACCATGGGGGACCGGGCTGCACCGTCAACGTACCCAGCGGGTAGCGTCCGGTATCCGTCCGGCCTGTAATTGCCAGATTGAGCGGCGCGCGATACCCGGACGGATCACGTACAACCATGCTCAGGTCATACACGCCGGGCTTGAGACGATAGGATAGACGCAACTGATCGATATAGCAACGATGAGCTACGCCCGTGGCAGCGTGATCTGGTGGGGCGACTGGAAGGGTTGCGCGACCTGCCGCCGCCGCCTTCGTTTGAGCCCGCAGCCACGCAACAGTTCCTGGAGCGTCTGGCAGCCGAGGGTGCCCGCCGCCCGGCCCGCGCGAACAGCCGGCGACCACGCGCGGTTGCGAATCCACTACGACCTATGGGGTTGCGCCTGGCTGCCGCAATGCTCATAATACTGATTGCACTCTCAGGCACCGGCTACGCCGCCGCAGCCAGTCTGCCCGGCGATACCTTCTACCCGGTCAAGCGCCAGGCAGAAGAGGTCCGGGTGAATCCGGCAAATCCGGATATGCGCGATGAACTGCGCCGGGCAATGCTGGACACCCGACTTACCGAGATCGATGCCCTGATCAGACGTGGCGCGTCATCTACACAGATCGCCGCCGGAGTGTCCGAGTATGAGTTGGCGGTAGCCATGGTAGTGGCAAGTGACGACCAGGACCGGCTGCAGGTCCAGCTTCAGAACCACAGTACCCGGCTTGCCGTACTGGAGGCCGGTGCACCACCTCTCACGTGTAGACTTTTTCGCCAGATCGCATTGGAATGCGGTTGGTTCGCCTGGCAGAGACCGCCGATCGAGAAAAGCCTTTCCCCCAGCGGGACGGGGTGCGGACGCGCAGAAGCGCGTCCCTACCACAAAATGTCTACACCTGAGAGCGGTGCACCACCGGCTGTGGTTCTGCTGTTGCAGCGAGCGCAGCAGGCTGTAGTAACCCCGCTCGCACCCGACATGCCTTCGGGTACACCATCTGAACCAGTGATGATCCCGAATCTATCCATAGCTACTCCGGGTTCCCGGCCAACACAACCAGCACCCACAACCAGCCCGGAGGCGATCAGCACAGATCTACCACTGCCAACCGAAACGATCGAATTGCAACCTACCGGCCCAACCGTAATCCCAACGCCATCGCCGTCACAATTACCGGCGGTAACGCGCATTCCGCCCACAGTAGTGCCCGAATCGCCGCTACCGTCCGCGCCACCAATACCGACTGTACCACCAGCGATATTGGCACCGACTACATCACCAGTACCGACCGCGACATTGGTACCACCGACGCCGACCGCGTCACCAGTACCGACCGCGACATTGGTACCACCGACGCCGACCGCGTCACGCATTCCGACCGCGACCCTGGTGTCACCAATACCGTCTGAGCAAGCCGACCCGCCGGGACAAGCCGACCCGCCGGAACCGGCTGACCCACCCGGGCAGGCCGACCCACCGGGGCAGACCGACCCGCCGGGGCAACCTGACCTGCCAGGACCGGCTGAGCTACCGGACCAACAACCCGATCCACCGGGGCAAGCCGATCCACCGGGGCAACCTGACCCGCCAGAACCGGCTGAGTCACCAGGACGAGTTGACCCATCGGTTCAAGCCGATCCGCCGGAACAAGCGGAGCCACCGGGGTAACCTGATCTGCCCAACCAGTCTGATGGATCGGGCTGACCGAGATAGGAACTGCCTTACCAGCGTATCGGTGTATGGTTTTTTACAGTGAGTTATACCGATTTGTTGTCATAGCCACAGAGCACACCGAGGACGCAGCGATGATCAACGGGAACGTGCCGCCGTTGCGCCGGTTGCGCCCGTTCCCGTTGATTGCTGGGTTGCCGGCAAATTGGTATTACACCTATCAGGTTGGAACATGTAGAACGGCCGGCACATCTCCTGCGCCGGCCGTTCATGGTTACGTACTATGTTTAGCTCTTCTGCTTACCTCTGTTTCCACGCCGCCGGCAACCCTGCCGGCAGCATCTTCGGGCTACGTGGTACGCTCGGCAATGGGCATACCATTCAGGCTGATCGTGGTGACGCCGGCATCGGTGCTGAACTGCACGTTGTAGCCCCGCATCGGCGGTGTGTTGATCAGGAACGCATCGGCAGTGTAGTGCCAACCTGCCAACCTGCCAACCTGTAACCCGCTCAAATCAACAGCATATTCGGGCGTTCCTGCACCAGGCTGCGCTCCCACTCGGCGACGCGCAACTGGCGGAGATCGCGCCAGTGGGGGGCCAGCGGCACCACACCCAGCTCGCGCACCAGCCGTCGGGCGGCGACCTCGACAATCGCCGTAAAGGTCGGGTAGGCCAGGCGCAGGTTAGCCAGTTGTTCCACCCGTGCCCCCGATGCCATGCCGGCCGCCACGATCTGCACCACCTCCAGCGCCTGCTCGCCGGCGACATGCGCTCCCAGGATGCGCCGTGACTCGCGCGACACAATCAGCTTGAGGCTACCCGTCGTACGCTGGTCAATCACCGCGCGGTCCAGGTCGGCATAGCTCACCACCGCAACCGCGCAGTCGGTCTGGCCGCAGGCCTGGGGCTCGGTCAACCCGACCCCGGCATATTCCGGATCGGTGAAGCCGCCGTAGGGGATCAGCGTGCCGGTGAAGGTGCGGTCAATGCCCAGAATGGCATTCTCCGCCGCAATGCGCCCCTGGTGATCGGCGCTCTGCACCAGCATCATGCGCCCGGTGATATCGCCGGCGGCAAAAATATGCGGCACCGAGGTCTGCAAATAGTCGTCAACGACAATGTAGCCCCGCTCGGTCCGGACATGCGCGGCCTCCACATTGAGTGCCGCCACATTGCCCGGCCAGCCGGCCGCCACAATCACCATCTCGGTGGGCAGTTCTACGCGGGCGCCATTGCGGCGGTAGTAACAGTGCAACTGCGTGTCTTCCCGCTCGATACGTTCAATCCCGCTGATCCCGGTGATAACCTCGATGCCGCGCCCCCGGAAGGCGGTCATAATCTCGTCGGCGATCATGGGATCGGCGTTCGGCAGCAGGTAGGGCGCTACATCCAGCAGCGTCACCCGGGTGCCGAATGCCGCCAGGATCGAAGCCAACTGACAGCCGGTTGCCGCCCCGCCCACGACCACCGCCGTTTGGGGCAGTTTTTCCAGCGCCCAGATATCGTTGTAGGTCAGGGCATGCTCACTACCGGGGAAGGGCAGCCGCCGCGCATGGCCCCCGGCACAGATGATAAACTTCTCGGCCTGGAGCCGGGTGCCGTCGGCCAGCGCAACGGTCTGTTCATCAACAAAGTGCGCATCGCCGACTCCGGTGAAGAGCTCGACCCCGGTCTGTCGCAGATTCTCGTGCAACTGTTTCTTATCATGCACATGCTGCACAATCTCCTGCATCCGCTCCAACAGCCGGCTAAAATTCACCTCCGGTTGTACCGATGTAATACCATAGTCGGGGAACTGGGTGGCATCGCGCACCAGCCGTGCGGCTTTGGCCAGCACCCGCGTCGGTACACAGCTATCATTGACGCAGGCACCACCCAGTTCCCCGCGTTCGACCAGGGCCACCGTTGCCCCCAGTTCACGCGCCCGCAACGCCGCGACCACGCCTGCCGGACCGCCACCAATCACAAGTATGTCAACCATGCTACTCCTCACTCTCACTTTAACTACACCCAGGTACCCAGCGTGGTCTTCAGATAAAGAACCAGGAACTGAGAACGAAAGAACTGCGAACCGAGAACTGAGAGACTGCGAATCGAGAACTGCGAACTGCGAACTGTAGTCAGCGCGTACCCGGCGTTGCGTGGCACCGGGCGCAAACCTCGGTGTTCGCTATGTCCTCGCTGGTGATGTAGGCTTCGCCACTCCCGCTTGTGTAATTTGTCACATAGTCGGCACTATCAACCACCACCTGATCCGATTCGGGACGAATAGTTGAACGGTATGCTCCTCTTGCTATCCTCTTCTAGAAGGCCGGAACTAAGAACTGAGGACTGTGGACCGAGAACTGAAAACCAGAACAGTTCAGTGTGTCTACCCTGCATCTTACAAAGATACGTTTTTAATTTCACGAACATTATATCACGAAATATGTGTCGTAAGTCAAACCACATCCGGGTAGTCCAGCCTATCCGGTTGGGTGGGATTGAGCGTACACGCTTCAAAGGAGAAAAATTCACCTCTATGCGATACATCCATCCTGAACCCTCATCCGTAGAATAGAACGACCCGGTGATACAGTGCGTTGCAGTTGCCGATCAACCCGGCACCATGCCCTGACAATCTGAGTGTGACGCAGTTCTTTCCACGATAGTCAGAGCACAGGTTGTGTCGATGTGTGGAGTAGCCATCCCAGGGGATGCGCTATCCTGCCTGATCGTGCCTGTCATTCGCATGTGTGTGCCCGGTCTGGGTATAGGCTTGCTTGTATGGAACGGTGGCCGGCCAAGCCGCCGGCCTGGTAGAACAAAGGAGGTTACCTGGAATGATCCAACGTTCAGTCTGGCCTATTAGCGTTATCGTATTTTTGCTGGCGGCCCTCATGCTGGTGCCGGGGTTGCTCCCGGTGCAGGCCCAACCATCCCCACCGGCCACGGACCCGGCCGCCGCGCCGGCGGCCGATCTACCGGCGCGCGTGCTGGTGGCGCACCTGGCGCCCTTTGCCGCCGACGATGCCACGGTGACGGTGCAGGCTAATGGCGGCGATCTGCTGACCGACTTTACCTACAAGGAGACGAGTGACTATCTTGAACTGGACTCGGGCAGCTACACAATCGGGATTATCCCGGACGGCGCAACCGACCCGGCGATTACCGGCACGGTTACGCTTGATGCCGGGGAGGACTACACCGCGGCGGCGATTGGTGACGGCACAAACCAGCCCCTGGAACTGCTGCCGCTGGCGGATGACAACAGCCCGCCAATGGCCGGGAACGCAAAGCTGCGGATTGTCCACACCGCGCCCTTTACCGAAACCCTGGCGGCGACCGAGGTGGATATTCGCACCGATGCGGGCGATGTTGTCGGCGGGTTGACGAATGTGCCTTACAAGGGCAACAGCGGCTACCTGGAACTGCCGGCCGGCGAATACGACCTGAAGATCACCGCTCCCGGTGACCCGGGTACCACGCTGATCGAAGTGCCGCCCGTTACGCTGAACGATGGCGATATTGTGACGGTGTTTGCCATTGGTGACGGCACGAATAAGCCGCTGGAGATTTTAACTGTAGCGGGGGAGACGCGTGCTGCGGCCCGGCTGTCCGTCGCGCATCTGGCCCCCTTTGCCGCCGAGATCGGTGCAACCTCGGTATCGGTCAGCGCGAATGGTGATGAGGTGCTGACCGACTTTACCTTTGGTGAAACAACCGACTATCTGGATCTTCCCGAGGGGAACTACCAGCTTGCCGTCACCCCGATTGGTGCGACGGACCCGGCGATTACCGGCACGGTCGCTCTGGCTGCCGGTGCGGACTACACTGCCGCCGCGATTGGGAATGCCACAAACCAGCCCCTGGAGCTGCTGGCGCTGGAGGACGACAACAGCGCGCCGAGTGCGGGGAATGCGAAGGTGCGGATTGTCCACGCCGCGCCCTTTACCGATACCCTGGCGGCAACCGAGGTGGATATTCGCACGGAAGCGGGCGATGTTGTCGGTGGGCTGACGAATGTTCCCTACAAGGGCAACAGCGGCTATCTGGAACTGCCGCCGGCAACCTACGATCTGAAGATCACCGCTCCCGGCGACCCGGATACAACGCTGATTGATGTGCCGCCCTTCACCCTGAGCGATGGCGATATCGTGACGGTGTTTGCCGTTGGTGACGGCAGCAACCAGCCCCTCAATGTGCTGGGTGTGGGCGCGAGCCTGGGTACCGCGGAGGTACTGATTGCGCATCTGGCCCCCTTTGCCGCAGGTGATGCCGCAGTAACGGTTGAGGTTAACGGCGATGCGGTGTTAACCGACTTCGCTTATGGCAATACTACCAACTACATCCCGCTGCCCGCAGGCAACTACACCATCAATATCATCCCGAGCGGTGCGAGTGAGCCGGCCATTACCGGCAGCTTTGCCTTCCTGGGTGGGCAGGACTACACCGCTGCCGCGATTGGTGACGGCACGAACCAGTCGCTGGATCTGCTGGTGCTGCTGGACGATAACAGTCCGCCCGCGACCGGCAATGCCAAAGTGCGCATTGTCCATGCCGCGCCGTTTGCCACAGATGCGGTTACGCTGGCGAGTACCGCCGTTGATGTGCTGACCGAGGACAACAATGTGGTTCTGGCAAATGTGGCCTTCGGGGATATCAGCGACTACCTGAGCCTGGAGCCGGGTACTTACGATCTGAAGATCACCGCTGCCGGCGACCCGGACACGACCCTGATCGATCTTGCGCCGTTTACGCTCAAGGCCGGTGATATTGTCACTGTGTATGCGGTTGGCGTCGGCGAGGGCGGCAATCAGCCGTTGGGCGGGCTGCGGGTAAGCGGACAGACGTTGCGGATCTTCCTGCCGATTGTGGTGAATTAGGAGTTACGGGTTAGGGGTTACGGGTTAGGGGTTAGAATTTGTAGCGCAGGCACGCTATCAGATGCACTGCCTGGCATTCGCACCGTTTTGGGCCTGCATCAGCGAAGTGAATGTGCGTTGTAGTAGTACCCTGACACGATCTCATGAACCTGCCGTTGATAGAAGCTGCGCCGGACCTGATATGTCAGGTTCGGCGCAGCGTTTGCTTCTGGTTAACACGACGTACGCGGTCGGTTCCAAACCAGGCGTTTATCTGGATAACCGGCCCGACTCGCCTGCGGCAGCATGGTACATTCTTTTTCTTTTCCCGAAAAAATTCACGTTGTGAATTTTTTCGGGAAAAAGAACCCGGTTCTTCCGCCCTGCCGGAGGCGCTATCCCCCGCCACATGCGGGATCGCCCGATCCATGGCAGCATTGGCCGTTTCGCGGGTTTCGCTCATGTTGTGTTGTTCGTGGTCCAAATTTCCACCGCGTAACTCCTGTGCTGAAATCGAGTTCTACCGCACTACTGTTGGCAGATGAACCCAGCCATCGGGTGCTGCCGGAGTATACCCGCTCACGGCAAACAGCCCATCGGCGATGGTCTGGTGCCCGGCCTGGCGCGGATGATAGTCCAGTTTGCGCAGCAACTCCGGATCAAGCGGTGAGTCGGGGTAGGGGCGCTCCACAAAAATGTAGCCGGCCTCATTGCCGACAAACGCCGTGCCAACCTCGGCGACCGGAATGCCCCGGGCCGCAGCAATGGAGCGGATGGATGCGTTAAACTTCGGCACCCACTCGTCGGCCAGTTCGCCAATGCCCAGCAGGGGCAATCCCGGATAGGGATTGTACAACTCCATCACCAGCAGATCGCCCTGGACTACCCCATCGCCATCTTTCAGTGCAGCCTGCAATCGGTCGAGGATGGTTGCAAAATTGGTCTCAAATGTGGCAAGCACCTCCGCCGGCTCGTCGCCACCGGGGAGTAAGATCGATAGCGCATCGTTCCCGCCAATGCTCACCGTAACCAGTCCAACCCGCTTCCCGGCTGCGCCGACTTCCTGGATGCGCGCAATCGCCGTGTCCAGTTGTCCGCCCTCCGCCAGCATGCCGCTGCTGGTTTCGCCATTCATTGCCAGGTTCTCATAGCCCAGGGCCGGGTTGATACCCTGCGCATGCGCCAGCAGCATAGCCGGGTAGCCGGGCAGATTATCATTGTTGCCCGGATACTCTGTCCCGGTTGCCAGCGAGTCCCCCAGTGCCATGTAGATATCGCCGGGCCCGGCGGGAACATAGTCCGGGGTAACCAGCGCATAGGCCGCCGGGTGCGCGCCCAGGCTAATAAGGACGATCAATGCCGGCACCATGAAGATCAGTCGTAAGCCATGCCGCATACATGAACCTCGCTTCGCTTGTGGTTTCCAGTGACGTGTGATGCGTGGTGTGCGTGTAAGGACACACCCGGTCAGCTTTTCAAACCCGGGGAATTATACACCAATCGGCGTGGCTGCATGCGCCGCCTGGACAAATCGTTGCGCCAGGTCCGGGTAGGCCAGGAAGTGCAGATGCACATACGAGGCGATGACGTTGCCCACCTGCGCCCCCTCGGAGCGGGCTTCCGCGCGCATGGCATCCGGCAGTAGCTCATAGACCGGGGGTAATCCGGCGGGCAAATCGGGACAGACCGAGTAGTGAAACTCGTGCCCGCGTACCGTCTCGCCCGCGCGCCAGAGCCAGGTATCGTGCAGCGCTCTGACCGTGCGGTAGCCCAGCGTGAGCCGCCCGGTCATGTGCGACGCGCCCGGCAGCACCCCGACCATGGGAAAGCTGTGCCCCTCGGCATCCCGGATCGCCTCCGTCAGATACATCAACCCGCCACACTCGGCATAGACCGGCAGCCCGGTCTCCACTGCGGCGCGAATGCCGGCGCGCATGGCTGCGTTCGCCGCCAGATCGGCCGCATATAGTTCGGGGAAGCCTCCGCACAGGTAGAGCGCCTGCGTTCCCGGCGGCAACGCCTGATCCCGCAGCGGACTGAAGAAGACCAGATCCGCCCCGGCTGCCCGTAGCAGATCCAGATTATCCGCATAGAGAAAACTGAAGGCCGTGTCCCGCGCTACCGCAATCACCGCCGTATGTTCCGGCCGGCGGATTGCGTTCGGCAGGGCGGGTTCGGCGAGGGGGGGCGCAGTCTGCGCGAGGGCGCGGATCTGCTCCAGATCGACCGTGGCGGCAATGGTTGTGCCCACCCGCTCCACCCAGGCCCGCCAGCGCCCCGGTTCGGCGGTCGGGATCAGGCCCAGGTGCCGCTCCGGCAGGTGCAGTTCTTCGTCGCGGCCCAGGTAGCCCACCACCGGCAGCCCCAGCGTTCCCTCAATCGCATCCTTGATCATCTGCGCATGCCGCGTGCTGCCCACCCGGTTGAGCAGAACCCCGGCAACCTGCAGGCGTGGGTCAAAGTCGCGCAACCCCTGCACCAGGGCCGCCGCCGTACGCGCCATTGCCCGGGCATCCAGGATCAGCAGCACCGGGGTCGCGGTGAGGCGGGCGATATGGGCGCTGCTTCCGGTGTCGTCATGGCCGGAGTAGCCGTCAAACAGCCCCATCACGCCCTCAATCAGTGCCAGGTCGGCTCCCTGCGCCCGCCGGGCCAGTACCCCGGCGATCTGGTCGGGCGGCAGCATCCAGGCATCCAGGTTGTGGCAGGCCCGGCCCGCCGCCAGTGTGTGGTAGGTCGGGTCGATATAGTCCGGCCCGACTTTGAAGGGCGCTACCCGCAACCCCTGGCCCACAAACCGGGCAATCAGGCCCGCCGCGATAGTGGTCTTGCCGCTGCCGCTCATCGGCGCGGCCAGCATCAGCCGTGGAAGTTGCATGCATGTTTCTCATCTTCACACGAGTTGCGAGGTGGCTACATCAACCGGGCGTTTGCCCTGATAAAGGCGGCCCTCGCCTGCGGCAGCATGGTACTTTTGTATCTTTTTCACGAAACTTTTACACAAAGTGTAAAAGTTTCGTGAAAAAGCATGTCCCATTCCACCCTGCCGGAGGCGAATCGGCATGTCGGGAGTGCATCGCGCAACTCGTGTCATTTTCAGTCATACACAATGTATTTTGTGCAACAGGTCTTGTAGAATGCGCCGAAGCGTGTCTCTCACGCTTCAGCGCCGACCATCTCTTCGATAATGGTCAGGCCCAACTGCCGGCGGCGCTCCTCCGCCAGGCGGCGCTTCTCCGCGATAACCTCGTCGGTGACTGCGCGCCCAAAGCTGCGTAGTCCGGCCAGTTCCAGGCCATGCTTCTGCATCAGGCGGTACATCTCCTTGACGCGCTCCATTTCGATCTCCCGGCCCAGCGTGTAGTCCTCAAACTTGCCTTCCATTGCCAGCACCGCGGTTTCGGCGAGGCAGGCATAGGCTGTGCCGGGGGGCAGCGCAATATCAAAACCAAAGTCGGGCTTACCCGGCAGCACAATTTCCCCGCTCTCGATCACCAGCACATCGGGACGGCGCGCGGCATCCTCTTTATGCACATTCGCGGGGCGGGCCACATCACAGACCACCGCGCCGGGCTTGAGCCGGTCCACATTGACCAGACCGCCCTTGAGCGCGCTGGTCGTTGTCACCACCAGATCGGCTTCGCCGATGTAGTCGGTGGAGTTGGTTGTTGCCACCACGCGCGCGCCGGGGGTTTCCCGCTCGATCAACTGCTTGAGCCCTAGCAGCCGCTCGGGACGCGGGGCAACGATGATCACATCACCCACCGCCTGGGCCAGCAGGCGCGCACAGACCGAGCCGATACTGCCGGTCGCGCCGATGACCATCGCCCGGCCCTGGTCGGTGCGCCCGCCCATCAACTGCACGGCACGCTTGGCCGACTCCAGGGTGGCGGCAACCGTCAGTGAGTTGCCACTGGTGACACCAATATCGACCTTCTGGGCGACGGTGATTCCGGCATCGCCGACAACCGAGGTAAACGCGCCCAATCCCATCACCCGTGCGCCCCGGCGTTCAGCGACCCGGGCCGCCTGGATCAGGCGACGGTAGGTAAAATCCGGACGACGGCGCATAATCTCGCGGGCGGTGGCCCCCAGCGTCAACAGTAACCCCTCAACCTCCTGCCCGGTCGCTTTGCTGCGAATCCCGCGCATACGCGAGAGGTACAACGGCGGCGCAAATGCAACCAGCCACTCAACCAGCCGCTGGGGCAGGTAGCGCGCTGCATTGAAGCGCTTATCAATATAGATATGTTTTACCGTCAGCGGATGCACCACAAAGGCAAAGGTGGGCCGATGATGCTCGCTGCTCAGATGCTGCACGGTCGGTTCCCAGCCGGCATCATCAATGAAATCGAGTATGGCGGCCTCGTCCAGAGGCTGATCCGCCTGCGCCCAGACCGCCGTGATCATGCCTTCCAGGGTAGCGGTTGCGACAAATGGCCGTTCCTGGCCGAGTGGCGGCGTCATCGTTACCAGGGTAGAAACGCCCCGGTTGCGCAGATCGTCGATATCAGCGGGGGTTGGATCGGTTGTGATAACGGTTCGTCCCCGCAGGTTTGCCGGTGCGCTGCGGCAGATGGTCTCCGCATCACCCACAATCACATCGGCCCAGTTGAAGAGTTGGCGCAACTGCTGTTGCGCGGCGAAGGTGTGGCGTGGCTGGGGTGTCGCTTGCATAAGGGCAGCCAGCGGCAGCGCAACCGCCGCATACCGCTCCAGTTGTGCCGGCGAGTGCGGCACCAGCGGGAAGGGTAGCCCGGTCATCAGCAGCGGGTCGGCAAAACGCAGACTGGCGTCATACTGTGTCAGCATCTGCGCCAGTTGGTACTGCTGGATACCGCTCGTAAGTAGAATGCGCCGGTAGCGTAAAAGGCCGGGCAGCATATCGGTAGCGCGCTTGACTGCCCAGCGCTCCAGGGTGGCCCGGAGCAGGCCGCCGTCGACAACGGGGGTCTGTCGCGCCTGTGCCACCAGATTGGCGACTGCCTCCTGCGGGTAGCGCGCCTGACCCAGGCGTACAACCGGCGTAAGATCCTCCAGGGCGATTGCGTGCGCCTGACCGTCGAAGGCGCGCACCAGTTCGGCGGCACGCGCCAGACTGCCGGCGGTGCCAAAGCGCTGGAGCCTGACCGGTTGATCCAGCACGGTCGTCATCATGGTATAGTTGCGCTGTGACGATCTCAGACTGATACTTATAATCTGTTTCATAGAAGTTACATCTGCAAATTATCAGGTTACGGATTACGGTTAACAGTTACGGGTTAACGGTTAACCCATAACTGTTAACCGTTATTATGCAAATGACGGGATTATTGACTCACCAAGTATAGCACAGGTCGTTATAGACTCTTCCCACGTAGACAGTCGCGCAGCGGTATGCTACAATCGCTGTCCAGAAGGGATAAACTTTTGTTCACTCCCGGCAGAGCGAGGAGTGGCTGAAAGCGCAACGGCGCTAGTGCGGAGGCAGAAATATGCGTATTGAGCGAAACCTGGGGATGGATCTGGTACGAACGACCGAGGCGGCGGCCCTGCGAAGTGCGCGTTGGATGGGGCGCGGTGATAAAAACCACGCAGATCAGGCCGCGGTTGATGCGATGCGGTTTGCCCTGGAGAGTGTGCCGATGAACGGGGTGGTGGTCATTGGCGAAGGTGAGAAGGACGAGGCACCGATGCTCTACACCGGTGAGCATGTCGGGACGGGCGAAGGGGCGGAACTGGATGTCGCGGTTGACCCGGTAGAGGGGACCACCCTGCTGGCCGAGGGTATGCCCGGGGCAATCTCCGTGGTTGCCGTTGCAGAACGCGGATCGCTCTACACCTGGGAAGGCATCTCCTACATGGATAAGATTGCCGTGGGTGAGCGCGCCCGGGGCGCGATCGACATTGACGCACCAGTTGCCGATAACATCAAAAGTGTCGCCAAAGCCTTGAGCAAAGATATTGACGATGTGACGGTCGTGGTGCTGGACCGTCCCCGCCACAAAGAGCTGATCCGCCAGATCCGCGCAACCGGCGCGCGCATCAAGCTAATTTTGCATGGCGACGTGTCTGCGGGGGTGATGACCGGCATCGAGGAGCCGCCGGCCGATATTCTGATGGGGATTGGCGGCGCGCCCGAAGCCGTGATTACTGCATGTGCGTTAAAATGTATGGGTGGCGAGATGCAGTGTAAGATCTGGCCCAGGGACGAGCGTGAGCGGGCGCTGGTCGTCTCGCAGGGGCTGGATGCAGAAAAAATTTATCTGACCGATGATCTGGTGGGCAGCGATGTGGTCTTCTTTGCCGCCACAGGCATTACCCATGGCGAATTCTTGCAGGGCGTCGAGTTTTTCGGCGGTGGCGCGCGCACCCATAGTGTGGTTATGCGCGCTGCGTCGGGAACGGTACGCCATATCGAGGCGACCCATCACTGGGATAAGCTGATGCGGATCTCCGATCTGCGCTATGATCTGGGGCCGGAAGAAATACTCAACGGATAATGCAACGGACGAATATTCAATCTACGCCGCTTGATGATCGCCTGCGCCAGTGGCTGCCCCATGCGCATAGCGCCGTTGCCCTGATTGCACTGGCGCTGGGTGGCATTATCGGGGGTGCGGCGGCTTTCGGGCCGCTTTATGTGGCCGCCGCGCTCCTGGGGCTGGTCGTCGGCTACGCGCTACTGACCAGCGTGGCGACCGGGTTGGCCGCTGTGGTGGCGATCATCACGCTTCTACCTTTTGGGACGCTGCCTTTCAAGGCGATTATCACGCCGAATTTTCTGACCCTGGCCCTGGCCGGCCTGCTGATAGTCTGGGTGTTACGGCTGCTGGCCCGCAGCGATACCTACGACATTCGCATGACGCCGTTAGGCCTGCCGCTGCTGGGGTTTCTGGGTGTCACCTTCTTCTCGCTGATCCTGGGGGCGCGCGGGCTGCCGGATACGCTGACGTTGCATAACTATGCCAAGTTTGTGCTCGGCGTGCTCTTCTTCTTCAGTATTGTCAACTGTGTGCGGACGCGCGCCCAGGCGCGCTTTATTCTGCGTACCACCATCATCTGTGGCGGCCTGGCGGGCCTGCTGGGCCTGCTGCTCTACGCCTTGAACGACCAGACCTCACTGCAACTGCTGGTCAGTCTGGGGCGCATCGGCTACCCCACCGGCGGACGGGTGTTGCGCTATGTCGAAGATGACCCCGGCGGGCTGGAACGCGCCATCAGCACCTCGGTTGATCCCAATAGCTACGGCGGGATGCTGGCGCTGGTCGGTGCGCTGGCTGTCGCGCAACTCTTTGCCGAACGGCCGCTATTGCGCCGCCGGCAACTAACAAGTATAGTGGGAGTAATAGGAATTGCGCTGCTACTCACCTTCTCACGAGCAGCGCTCTTCGGGTTGATTATCGCTATCGTCTACCTGGCAACGCTGCGCTACCGTCGGCTCTGGTGGGCCATGATCGGTGGCGGGGTGTTGCTGCTCGGGCTGCTGGTCGGGTTGGGTATTGCCGAAGAGTTTGCGCTGCGGGTAGTCGAGGGGGTGCAGTTTCAGGATCAGGCGCAGCAGATGCGTCTGGCCGAGTATCAGAATGCGATCAATATTATCGCGCGCTATCCGGTCTTTGGCATTGGTTTTGGGCAGGCTCCCGATATCGATCTGGTCGCCGGGGTCAGCAGCATCTACCTGGCAATAGCGCAGCGGATGGGGTTGGTTGGCCTGCTGGCCTTCCTGAGCATCGTCGGAGCCTGGTTTCTCTTTACCTGGCAGCAGTTGTGGCAACTGGACGCGGAGCGTGCCGGGTGGCTCCTGGGCACGCAGGCGGGCCTGGTTGCGGCCCTGGCGGTTGGACTGGCCGACCACTACTTCTTTAACATCGAATTCAGTCACATGGTCGCGCTCTTCTGGGGCTGCGCCGGATTGGGAGCGGCGATCGTGTATCTTCGAGATTAGATCAATGGCGAAATCGACAACACCTCCAACAACCTTCACCCTCGCCAACATCGATCCACGCTGGGTCGGCCTGGCCTACGGGCTATTTGCCCTGGTCTTGCTGGTTTATGAACTCGCACTATGGCCTGTAGCAGCCGGCCGGCCTGGCCCAACGGTACTGCTCCTGCTGGCGTTTTTCCTTACCGCCCCGCTCACCGGGGCGCTGTTATCTCCTCAGACAAAATGGCAGCGCATTAGCGGCCAGATGTTGATTGTCGTGGATACGGCGCTGGCCCTGGGCATTATCGCCTTGAGCGGCGGGCATGCCTCCCCCTTCTGGATGGCCCTGCTGATCCCGATATTGACGGCGCTGCTACTCCTGCCGCGCTCGGCGGGGGTAGGCGTGGCGGCGGCGGTTTGGCTGGGATATGGCGCGCTGGCCCTGCTGGGACCGGTGGTGCCGCAACGGGCAATCACCATGGTCTGGCTGCTGCAGACGGCGGCGGTCTGGCTGTTTCTCTTTCTGCTTGAGCATATCATCAACGGGCAGGAGACGCTACGCACCCGCGCGCGCAACCGGGAGCGCGCCCTCCAGAGCTTCCTGGCCGTCTCGAACCGCCTGCGCGTTTCGACGCGCGTGCAGACGGTGCTGGAAGAGGTCGCCGGCGCGGTGCAGGCAGCCGGGGAGTTTGATTGTGTTACGCTCAGCCGGATGGAGTGGCGCGTCGGCAAGGCGCAGGTCACGGTGGCGATTGGCGCAAGCGGCCGCCGTCTCACTGCGGTAGAGGGGCTGACGATCCCCTGGGAGGAGTTTGCGGCGCTGTTTGAACAGAGTCGCCCGCTTGATGAGCAGACGATTACCTGCAGCAAGCTGCCCTTCCGCTCGATCCGCAATGAGCAGCATCTGTTGCTGCCGCTGGTCGGGCAGTTTGGCGAGATCCATGGCATTCTGACGGTCTCGCTGGCCCGCTCCCGGCAGGCGGCCCTGCGTGAGGCGCTGCCGCTGCTCAAGCTGCTGGCAAATCAGGCCGCTGCCGCCCTGGATAATACCTCGCTCTTTATCACCCTGGAGCAGCGCGTGCAGCAGTCCATCCTCGATCTGGAGGAGACAGCGAACGATCTACGGCGCGCGCGTGACCGGGCCGAGGTGCTCTACCATATTGCCCGCGCGCTGGCGGTTACGCTGGATGAGCGGCAGGTGCTGGAGCGGGCACTGGCGCTGGTGGCCCAGTCAACCGGCGCGGAGCGCGGCGGGATTATGCTGGTTGAGCCCGATACCGGGCGGCTGGTGTTCCGCACTACGCTTGACCGGCGCAAGAGTAGCAGCCTGCATGGGCTGGAACATGGACGCGGGTTGGCCGGCTGGGTGTTCCAGCATCGCCAGATGGCGCTGGTCAGTGATACGACCAAAGACGCGCGCTGGGAGGTGCGCAGTACCTACGACATGCGCTCGCGCTCGGTGCTGGCGGTGCCGATCCTGATCGAGAATGAGCCGCTGGGGGTGCTGGTCCTGATCCACTCACAGACCAATCACTTTCATGATGATCATGCGCAACTGGCGATGGCCGCCGCCAGTCAGGCGGCGGTCGCGCTCTCCAAGGCGCAGCTCTACCGCTATGTCTCGGAACAGAGCGACCGCTTGAGTATAACGGTGCAGCAACGCGAGGAAGAGGCCAGCAAGAGTATGGCGATCTTGCAGAGTATCGGCGATGGCGTGGTTGTTGGCGACCGTCTGGGGCGTATCCGGCTGATCAACCCGGCTGCCGAGGAGATCCTGGGGATCAAGTCGGAGGTTTTTCTGGGCCGGGCGCTGGCCGATCTGCCCGGCGCGCTGCAGGACAACTCCAGTGGCAGTGATAGTCTGCATCTGATTCCGCTGGGGGAACGCACGCTACGGGCGCACTTTGCGCCGGTGGTCTCCGCCAAAGAGGAGTGGCTGGGCAGCGTGGTGGTCTACCACGACATCACCCGCGAGGTTCTCGCCGATAAACTCAAGAGTGAGTTTGTTGCCACGGCGTCACACGAACTGCGCACGCCGCTGACCAGCATTCGCGGCTATGTTGACATGCTCAAACTGGGTACGTTTGGCGCGCTGACCGATGCACAGAAGGATTTTCTCAATATCATCAAAAACAATGTCGGGCGGCTGGTAGAACTGGTGGACGAACTGCTGGATATGTCCCGCGCCGATGCCGGGGAGACACGCCTGCGGCGGGAAGCGGTTGATGTGGCCGAGATGGTGCGCGATGTGACGGAGGGGCTGTATGGGCAGTTCAATGAGCGGGACATCAGTCTGTCGCTGGATATCCCGGAGAAGCTGCCGGCAGTGCTGGCCGACCGGCAGCGCCTGGAGCAGATCCTGGTGAATCTGGTGGGCAATGCCTGCAAATATACCCGCCCCGGCGGGCAGGTGGATGTCGCGCTTTGCAATGGCCATGGTGAGGTGCGCTTCGATGTGCGCGATACCGGCGTGGGCATTCCGGAGGAGGCCAAACCGCATATCTTCACGCCCTTCTACCGCGCCGACAACCCGCTGCGGGATGAAGCAGGCGGAACCGGGCTGGGTCTGAGCATTACGCGCAAGCTGGTGGAACTCCACGGCGGGCGCATCTGGTTTGAGAGCTGCAGCGGGCAGGGCAGTATCTTCTCGTTTACCCTGCCGGTGCAGTATGAAGAGCAATCGATCCGTATTGATGGAGTACACCTGCGATGAGCAACCGGATACCGGAGACCATCCGCGCGCTGGAACTACGCTCCTACGAACACGATAGCCTGCACGCGTCACTCACGCTGGTAGAGAAACCCTGTCCGCGCCCCGGTAAGGCTGAAGTGCTGGTGCGGATCACGGCGGCCCCGGTCAACCCCTCCGACCTGATGTTTCTGCGTGGGTTGTATGGGGTGCGCCGCCCGCTGCCGACCATTCCCGGCTTCGAGGGGAGCGGCACGGTGGTAGCGGCCGGGGGTGGCCTCTGGGCACGGGCACTGCTGGGTCGCCGGGTGGCCTGCGGGGTAGCGGGCAGTGGCGACGGCACCTGGAGTGAGTACACAGTGGTGCCGGTGACAACCTGTTTTCCGCTGGGCAAACACACCAGCAACTTCCAGGGCGCAATGATGCTGGTCAACCCGATGACCGCCTGGGCGCTGGTTGACGGGGCGCAGCGCGGGGGCCATCGCGCATTTGTGCAGACGGCCGCTGCCGGCGCGCTGGGCGGAATGATCCGTCGCCTGGCGGGGCAGTTCGATCTGCCGGTGATTAACGTGGTGCGACACGCGGCGCAGATAGAAGAGTTGCGGGCCCAGGGCACGACCTACGTGCTCAACAGCAGCGCCTCGGAGTTTGATCAGCAGTTGCGCGAGTTGTGTCACCAGCTTGGTGCAACGCTGGCGCTGGATGCGGTTGCGGGGGAACTGCCGGATCGCCTGTTGAGCGCGATGCCCCGTGGCGCGCGCGTGACGGTCTATGGCGCGCTCTCCGGGGAGCCCGCCCCAATCGATCCCCGCGCCCTGATCTTCCGGCAGCAGCAGGTTGACGGCTTCTGGTTGACGGACTGGCTCAAGCAGCAGTCCCTCCTGGAACAACTGCGGGCGGGCAGCATGGTGCAGCGCCTGCTGCGCAACGAACTCAAAACCATTGTCCGCGCAGCCCTGCCACTGGCAGATGCGCTACGCGGTATCGATCTCTATACCGAGAATATGTCGGCGGGGAAGGTGCTGTTAGTGCCGGGGCTACGCAAGCGGTGAGAACTGAGAACTGAGAACTGGAGAACTGAGAACTGGGGAGCGTAGAGCGCAGAACGGGGAGTGGGGAGCGCAGAAGCAGCCGTAGGGTGCATTCGATGCACGGTTCTGCTGCATCGCAGCGGCCGGCATCGTCCCAGCGTTTGTAGTGCCGCCTTCAGGCGGTGTTCCGGCACCCTCACGCCTCATCGCATCACCCCATCATCTTCCCGCGCCAGGGTTGTACAACATGCTGTAATGACGCCGGAACCTGCGTCTGCTCCCCGGCATTCGCGTGGGATTTATGCGTTGTATGTATATGGGCGTTGTGCCGCTTTTCCCGCAGTGCTGTTCCTTCCCGGATCGGCGGCACAACGGCTGATGGAATATCTGTTGCGGCTCCCCAGCGAGTTAACGCACCCCATCGTTGCAGCGATGAAACAGATTGAAAGCGAGGAGGTTGGTATGACTCTGGTGACCAGTTTTGAAGAGCTTGTTCGGGAGACAGGACGAGAGGAAGTGGTGCTGCGCCAGTTGACGCACAAGCTCGGCCACCTCCTAGAGGATGTTACGGCCCGTATCGCGGCGCTGGATAGCGCAACCATGCTGCTGCCGGCAGATGCCCTGCTGGACTTCACAACCCAGGAGGATCTGCGTGCCTGGTTGGACCGGTCGCCGGGTGCGCCGTCATCGGATAGTAGCGCTGAACCGGACGCGGCAGCGTAGGTAGGGGTATCGATCCGGGTCATCAGGTAGGTCTGGCGCGTAGTGGGATTATGGAACCCCGGGGACACCGTCCACGAATAGGCCTACGAATGCACGAATAGGCCGTGCTGCGGTGATGAGTAGTGCGAAATCTCTTTTGCGGGTGGATGGAAAGTCGCAGACATGTCGGCCCCGGCATTTCGCGTGATTTCGTGGGGTTCGTGGTTCTGCATTTGGGGCAACTGCGTGCTGGTGCTGTGTCTGGCACCAGGCATCCCCAGTTTCATGCGCTATCAGCGTCGGCGTGGTCGTGCGCAGAAGCAACCGGCACCTCCGACCTGATACTGGTAACCCGCAGCTTTTACTGCGGGTTACCAAATAAGTAGTGGCGACCTCGGCGCGATTCGAACGCGCGACCTCTTCCTCCGCAGGGAAGCGCTCTAATCCACTGAGCTACGAGGTCCGATTGAGTACGCCCGTTATAATACCATGCCGGAGTGGTTTTGGCAAGTCGTGAAGAGCCCAGAACTGAGAACCGAGAACTGAGAACCGAGAAGAGGGCAGGGAACAGAGAACATCTTTGCGATGCACGGCGGTTATTGTTCCCTGTTCTTTCGGTTGCATGTGCTGCCGGCGCTTCGCGGGCGGCTAGAGCGAGGTTGGCGGCATGTAGCCCAGCGCAAACATGATCCCGCCCTCGCAGACCAGTTGCCCGTCCACGGTGGCTTTGCCCTGACCTTTCCCCACCCCACGCCGGATCTTATCCAGCGTGACCTCCATGCGCAGCGTGTCGCCCGGGCGCACCGGGCGGCGAAACCGCACCGTGTCGATCCCGGCGAAGAAGGCCAGTTTGCCCTTGTTCTCCGGCTGGCTGAGCGTGGCGACCGCGCCGGTCTGCGCCAGTGCTTCGACAATCAGCACGCCGGGCATGATCGGCATGTCCGGGAAGTGCCCCTGGAAGAAGGGCTCATTGATCGTCACCAGTTTCTCGCCCAGGGCGCGTACACCCGGCTCCAATTCCAGGATGCGATCAACCAGTAGGAAGGGATACCGATGGGGAATGATCTCCATGATCTCCTGTGTGGTCAGCATACTGCCTCCATTTCTCCAAATAGTTGTGTAAACTCTATGATAGCATAGGAATGACCCGCAGGTGTGCCGGGTTGCGCGGATAACTTGACCAGACCCCCGCCGCGTGCTATGATCTATCCGGCATACAATGCAAGAATGTACCGTGATGACGAGGACGAGTAGCCCGGCCACCGCCTCCAGGGAGGGAGCGTCAGTGACTGTGAGCGCCCCGGTATGGAGCCCGGCGAAAACCACCTCGGAGCCGTTCCCTGAACAGCTTGCCGCTTCAGTAGGGGAATGCGGGTTGCGCCCGTTATAGCGTGCAATGAGCGGTTCTGGATGCTGCGGTAATGGTCGATCAGGTGTGGACCATTATCCGCTCCAGAAGCGGAATCTGGGTGGAATCACGAAGCAACCTTCGTCCCGGTGTGGGCGGAGGCTTTTTTATTCTTTACACGAGTTACACGGTGGACTACAACCTGGACGTTTCACCCGATGGAAGTCAGATTCGCCTGCGGCAGCATGGTACTTTTGTATTCTTTTGCACAAAAAATTCACAACGTGAATTTTTTTGTGCAAAAGATTCGGGCCTGCCGGAGGCGAAACCGGCCTGCAGGTCTGGCATGAGGACTGGAACAGTCCGCACTGCGTAAGTCGTGTTCTTTAGAGGAGTGTGTAAAGGATGAGCCGGCACTATTCTTCCCGGCGGCCGACCCGGCGGCGTTCCCGGCGTGATGGCGGCTGCCTGGGCCGGCTGCCGGCGCTGACGGCGTTTGCGGTGATTCTGGTTGCGCTCTATGTCGGGTTTGTGCGTCCCCAGATTGGTAATTTTATCGGGGGACAACTGGGGCAGAGTCTTGTGGGTGGGCCGAGCGGGGTGCAGACCCAGGTTGAGCAGCAACTGGCCGAGGGTGTGCCGGGCATTATTGCTGCGCTACCCTCCGGCGAGTTACCCGTCTCGGAGCAGGATGCGAATGCTTATATTGCAGCCAATCCCCAGGCGCTGGAACCGCTGGAGTCGGCGACTGTGCAGTTTACGCCGGGCCAGGTCAGCGCAAATATCCAGGCATTTGGCACGTCCAGTCGGGCCAGCGCTCAGATGACAGCGCAGGATGGGCAGCTTGTGCTTAACAATCCGCAGATCGACGGCCCACTCAACGCGGTGATTTCCGCCAACAGCCTGGCCGACTCGCTGGAGAGTCAGATCAATGCGGAGCTTGCCGCCCAGGGCCGGATCGTGCGCGATGTGCGTGTCGAGCAGGGCCAGTTGGTATTGCAGATCGAATAAGAGGCGGATTACGGATTACGGACTACGGATTACGGACTACGGACTACAGACTGCGGAAATCAGGAGGTATCTTATGCCAGTCGATCCAAATCAAGACCCCTACTACCGCTTGCGCCACTCGGCGGCACACGTCATGGCGCAGGCGGTGCTGGAGCAGTTTCCCGAAGGCAAAGTGGCAATTGGACCGCCGATTGAGAATGGCTTTTACTACGACTTTGACTTGCCGCGCGCGCTCACGCCCGAAGATCTGGAGCAGATCGAGCAGCGCATGCGTGAAATCATCGCCGGGAACCATCCTTTTCACTACCGGGTGGTCAGCGCCGACGAAGCGAAAGAACTCTTCAAGGAGCAGCCCTACAAGCTGGAGTTGATCGTGGGGTTGGAGCAAGGTCAGGACGAGTATGGTGATACCGACTCGGGCAGCACGGTGATTTCGACCTACCGACAGGATACGTTTGAAGATCTCTGTCGGGGACCGCATGTGGAGCACACCGGGCAGATCCCGTCCGAGGGTCTCAAGCTGATGAGTGTGGCCGGGGCCTACTGGCGCGGCGACGAACATCGGCCCCAACTGCAGCGCATTTATGGTACGGCCTGGAATAGCCAGGAAGAGCTGGAGCAGTATCTCTGGCGCATTGAGGAGGCTAAACGGCGCGACCATCGGCGACTGGGCAAGGAACTTGATCTGTTCAGTGTTTCGGATGAAGTTGGCGGCGGGTTGATCCTGTGGCATCCCAAGGGGGCCATGATCCGGGGGGTTGTTGAGGCATTTACCCGCGAGGCGCATCTGCAGAATGGCTACGACTGGGTCTACACGCCGCATGTGGGCCGCGCCCATCTCTGGGAGACCTCGGGACACCTGGACTTTTACAAGGAGAATATGTTTGCCGGAATGGATATCGAGGGCGAGACCTACTATGCCAAGCCCATGAACTGTCCTTTCCATATTGAAATTTACAAGACCCATCTGCGCTCCTACCGCGATCTACCGCTGCGCTATGCTGAGAATGGCGCGGTCTACCGCTTTGAACGCAGTGGCGTTTTGCATGGCCTGACGCGGGTGCGTGGTTTTACCCAGGACGATGCCCATATCTTCTGTCGTCCCGACCAGATCAACACGGAGATTAGTCGGGCGCTGGACTTCTCGCTGTATGTGCTGCGCGCGTTTGGCCTGACTGATTTTAGCGCGTATCTCTCAACCATGCCGGAACATCATGTCGGTGAGCCCGATAACTGGGAACAGGCTACGGCTGCGTTGCGTCAGGCGCTTGATGCGCATGCGTTGTCCTACAAAGTTGATGAGGGTGGCGGGGCTTTTTATGGGCCGAAAATTGACCTGAAGGTCAGTGATGCGCTGGGACGTGAATGGCAACTCAGTACAATTCAGTTCGATTTTAACCTGCCTGATCGCTTTGACCTGGAGTTTATCGGCGAAGATGGGCAACCGCATCGTCCCTTCATGGTCCACCGGGCGTTGCTGGGGAGTATGGAGCGCTTCTTTGGCGTGTTGATCGAGCACTTCGCCGGGGCGTTCCCGCTCTGGCTTTCACCGGTTCAAGCGGTGATTATCCCGATCACCGACCGTCATCTAGAATTTGCCGGGGATGTGCGGCAGCGGCTGGAGGCGGCCGGGTTGCGCGTCGAGATCGACCAGAGCAAGGATCGGATGCAGAATAAGATCCGGCGGGCGCAGTTGCAAAAAGTTCCTTACATGCTTATAATCGGCAACAAAGAGCAAGAAGCTGATGCTGTTGCGGTTCGTTTGCGTTCGGGTGAGGATCTCGGCGCGATACCGATTTCTGCCTTTATTGAGCGGGCGCAGGGTGAAATAGCCGCACGCACATGATAATGATATGCCGGCGTCGTCAGATGGTAGCAGCCTGTGGTCAGAAGCCCGGTTCCGACTGCCGTCTGACGTTCGCTTTCAGGAGATTTTATGCGACGCTTCCTTCTCGGTTTTATGACCGGGGCAGCACTGAGCGCAACGGCGGTTATTCTCTACACACCGCGATCGGGAGACGACCTGCGTCAGAGCCTGACCAGTGCCGTCGATGCGGCGGTTGCGGCGGGGCAGGCAGCGGCGGCGGCCCAGGAAGCGGAACTCTGGAGCGAGTTTCGCCGGCGTCTCGAAGAAGCGCAGGCGGCAGCTACGCGCCCACCAGCCGACGAAGATCCCTACACGCCGCCGCTGGAGTATTGATCTATGGATGCAGAGATCATTGCGATCGGCTCCGAACTCCTGCTGGGGGCCACGGTTGACACCAACAGCGCTTACCTGGCGAGTCAACTGGCCGCCGCTGGAGTGAATGTCTTTCGCAAGAGCGTGGTCGGCGATAATGTCGGGCGCATTACGGCCCTGATCAATGAGTCCCTCAGCCGGGCGGACCTGGTGATCTGCACGGGCGGGTTGGGGCCGACCCAGGATGATGTTACGCGTGAGGCGGTTGCACAGGCATTTGGGCGGCCCCTGGAATTTCGCCAGGAACTGCTCGATCAGGTTGCCGCCCGTTTCGCCGCCTTTCGCCGCACCATGAGCCCCAGTAATCGCCGGCAGGCCTATCTGCCGCAGGGCGCGCGCGCGATTGAGAATCCCCGGGGAACTGCCCCGGCTTTTTTGATTGAAGATGAGCGTGGTACGGTGATCGGCTTGCCCGGTGTGCCGAGCGAGATGCGCTTCCTCTACGAAACGGCGGTGTTACCCTACCTGCGCACTGAGCGTGGCATCCGCGATGTTATTCTGACGCGGACGCTGTATGCCACCGGCCTGGGCGAGAGTGTTATCGGCGAGCGCATTGCCGACCTGATGGATCAGGCCAATCCGACCGTGGGGATTTCGGCCAAGGCTGCCCGCTATGAGTTGCGCATCGGAGCCAGGGCCGAGCGTGTGGAGGCAGCCGAGGCGCTGATCGCCGGTGTCGAAGCAACGCTGCGTGACCGCCTGGGCAGCTACCTGATTGGCGACGAGCCGCTGGAGAAGTTGGTGCCGCGCCTGCTGACCGAACGGCAATGTTCACTGGCGATCTATGAGGGCAATGCTTTTGCCCCGGTCTATCGAGCGCTGGGAGTGCGGCCGGAAGGGCTGGCCCGGTTGCGTGGCGTGACGATCCATCCCCTCGACGAGCCCGCCGATGAGACGGGAGCCGAGGCGCTGGCCCGCTCCGGTGCGACAACGGCAATGAACCGCTGGCGGAGTGATCTGGCGATTGGGGTGCAGGCGGCAACTCAACCTGACGAGTCGGGCTTTACTGCCGTAAGTGTTGCGCTGATTGCCCCGGATACGACGCGCCATGTCACACGCCATTTTGATCTGCGGCAGGTTGAGGGCTGGGGCTTCGTCGGCACCCTCGGCCTGGAGATGCTGCGCCGCTACCTGCTGGGTGAGTAGTATCCGCGCTGCCGCAGGCAAAACCGGCTTTTAGGTTGGTCAACAGACCAGAATAGGCTGCACGCGTTACGCGGTCCTGAACCCGGAGGTATTTCAGTCTCCAGCAGGGCGGAAGAAATCAGATCTTTTTCTGTGAAAAAGAGAGTACCATGCGGTCGCAGGCGAATCGGACTTCCAGCGGGTGAAACGTCCGGTTTGCATGTCAACTGCGTAAGTCCTGTCAAATGACAGGACTTACGCGGTCCCTGACCCGAAAGGGAATTTCGCCTCCGGCAGGGTGGAACCGGACATCCTTTTTCACGAAAATTTTACACAAAGTGTAAAATTTTCGTGAAAAAGAACATCATGTACCACGCT
>DAOTUI010000037.1:0-16745 GCA_034437035.1 Chloroflexaceae bacterium | reverse complement strand
CTCCCCACTTTGGTGTACACGTTTCCGTAATGTGTAAAACATTTCTGCAATTTTTATCGCCATGTGGGGCGAGATGTTTCCCAAGTAGCCGTTTTTGACCGGCTAATGGGGGATTTTTACGAACTCCTTCCGAAAATAAGCGAACGGTGAGGTTTTGATATTACTTTTCCAGTTATGCAATAACTGTCCATCAGCGACTCGCCATACACATATGGTTCCTGCGAAGCCCCCACCAACAAGAAATTGTCCATCAGGGCTGAATGCTATGGTATAAGCGAAATCTCTCTCTGGTCGCCGAACATCAGGTCTATATTTCGGTCCACGTAAGATGTGTAGAAGTGTCCTATTCTTAAGACTCCAGAGCCATGCCCCTTCGGACATGCAACCTGCTGCCAGGAGCGCTCCATCAGGACTGAATGCCAGGCTCTCGATGAAATCTGGTAGTTTCTCGAACGTGTGAAGTAAGCGAAAGCGACGAGCACGGTTACGCGGGGAGTTTTCATCTCCGCCGAAGATATTTTTGAGGCTGTTGAAAATACTCATACAATTGCCCTCCTAAAACGTATATAAAGTAATGCACGTAAAATGGCATGATATTCAAAAAATTCTATTCGTCCTTCTTGCCTATGTAGTGGTAGTACTGCTTACATAGGATTGCTATATGTCTCTACGCTTGCATCTACTTGACACCGCCAGTCGTGCTGGAATAAGTTCGGCTGGCGGTGTTTAACCTGACAGCCTACTGCATGATCATTGGCAGGTAGACATTCTGTTGTGTTTCAGGGGCAAGCTGAACAATTGCCTCACCTGAGCAACTATTACTTCCCTTCACGGTCAAGCGGATGGCAGGGAGCTCCTCTGCCAGGGCATCCGCTGCATAGGTGTGGGTCGCAGTCTTTCCGCTTGCGGTAGTGCCGTCACCAAAGTCCCACTCCCATGCGGTGGCGTCGGTAGCGTCGGCGGTGACGGTTACGGTATCACCGTCGCGAGTTAGTTCAAATGACGCATCCGGCACGGGCAGTACGGTCACTTGCCGAGTCGCGCTACTGACGTTGCTCGCTCCGCTGACCGTCAGTGTGACGGTGTAGTTGCCTGTGGGGTAGCTTACGGGAGCCGGATCAGGTGCAATACTGGTGGTGCCATTACCCAGACTCCATTCCCACCGGCACTGTTCACAGAATGGTTCACTCTGATTCTCGATGCTCAGTTCTGTGCTGGCGCAGACGGTCGATTCAACCGCAAATGCTGCAGTCACGGGACTGGTCGCTACCGGGTCAAGCGTATCAGCATAGCTATCAGATACATTCCCGGCTGCATCACGGAACTGTACCCAGACCGTGGTGTCATCCCAGGTGGTTTCGCCGGCAAATGGCTGCCATGTGGACTGTTCCAGTTCAGCTTCGGAAGCAGCCAGGCGCATCTCCAGGTTGTCAAGGAGCGTCATGTCATCTTCTGCCATCAGCCAGAGCATGTAGGGCGTCTCACCCGTCAGGTGGAACTGTACATCTCCTGTGGGTCCAACCGCATCACCTTCCTGCAAGGCGGGCTGTTCTATCGTTTGTACCAGTGCTACTGCCTGCCCCCGGTAATTGCCTGACTTGTACCACCCACCCGCGTGTGGTACACTGCCCGACACATCAAGAAACCGGGTTGCAATGGTCCAGGAACCACCAGCATTGCGTCGGTCGAAGTGCAGGTGTGGGCCTGGTCCTCCCCCCCTACTGCATGTATACCCTGTCTGCCCTGAACGCCCGATCACCTGGCCCCGCTGAACTGACTGCTCATGGCTCACTGACACGCTGTCCAGATGGACATACAGCGTGTCTGTACCGTCGGTGTGTCGGATACGGACGTAATTGGCGTAGGGCTTGTACCAGGAACTACAGCCACCCAGGTTGGAGTTCCCCTTCACGGCAACCACACGCCCGTTGCGCGCCGTGACGACGTTGTGTCCGCGTGGCATGCCAAAGTCGAAGGCATAGGCATACTGTCCATTGTGCGAGAAGGAACTGTGATTGCCCTGGGTACAGAAGTAGCCCGTTCCACCGGGATAAGGCAGTTTGAAGCCGTTGTCAGGAGCCTGGCTGGGCTTGAAATTTATTTTTCTGATACCACCCGGATCGATGCGGCGGTTGCCGGCATTGTCGATGACATGAATAGCAAACTGAAGCTGCTGTGCGCCCAGATCCGTCGGTGGCGTCCAGCGGATATAGTATGGTGCTTTGTACTCCGTGCCGACGTGCCGCCATGCGCCGTTGGAGAAGATTTTGAATTCCACGCGGGCTACACCGCTTCCGCCATCGTTATCCCACGCTTCTGCAGAAAAGGTGAGGGTTGCAGAGTTGATTGTCTGACCATCGAGGGGGGCCGTGATTTTGCCATCGGGCATTGTGATATCACCGGGATCGGCTGTTTCAACCAGCACAAACTTGATGGCGTCGAACCAGACGCGTCGGGTGCCGGTGCTTTCATGGGTTTCGTCGGTCAACTTGACGTAGCATGATTTCCCGGCATTGCACTGTACTGTAGCGATCTTGTTCCAACGACCATAACCAGTAGCCTGGTTCCAGGTCACATACTGATCGCCCTCCGTATGATGCACCTGGTAATGTGCCGAGCCGGTTTCTGGGTAGTAGCCGGGGAAGTGTGGGTACCAGATGTGTATATCATAGGTACCTGTCTGCGGCAGATCGGGTTGCCATTTGCCCCAGTCCAATGCGCTATTCTGTCCATTCAGGGTCCAGTAGGCATGCTGGCTGTAGGCGCTGCTGCTATCGCCGGTACCGGGTTGGACATAGCCCCACGCGCCGCTTGACTCATACTTGCTAAAACAGGAACTTTTGTTGTCACAGATAACTTCCGTTGTGCCGGCCTCAACGGTAGGGCTGCCTGAATAACTCAGGAAGGTTGTTACCAGTATCAGCAGCGCCAGTGCGCCGATCGATGAGCGAGAAGAGATGGGCGTAGAATGGGATACTCGGAACATACCCTGACCTCCTGTGCTTCTATAGGTATGATATCTGTATGCGATAGTTGATAGTCGAAGAATACGTCCATGAAGCACCAGATAATACCGCATATATACCCGGCATTACTTTATCATTCACTTCGTGTCTCCGCTACCTGTTATTTCCCCATGACCTGATCGTCCTCCTCGCCGATAGTACTCCACTGCTGCGGCTACCCGGTTAGGCACATCGAATTTGCGGCGAATCGTCACCAGATGTTGCCCGACAGTGGTCTGCGACAGGCCAAGCTGTTCTGCGATCTCCTGGTCCGTCTGGCCCTGCGCAACCAGGGCAATGACGCGCTGTTCTTGCGGTGTGAGCGGCGCGGTCCGCGGGGGTGGCGCCTGTTCACGGGTCGGTATGCCATAGTGCAGTACATACTTCACGGCCGCCGCCGTGCGATTGCGGGCTTTGAACTTCTGGCACACTGTATGGACATAGTTTGCAACCGTGCGTGGTGAGAGCTCCAGTCGTTGGGCAATCTCTGTATCGGTTGCGCCATCCATAACCAGAGCCATCACCTGGTGTTCGCGGCGGGTGAGCGGGTCTTCGGAACGAGCGGTCATGGGTTGGTGGTGCTCCTGCGATCGACAATGCTGTTACGCTGCTTAACCCCCGGTTGGAACTTTTTCCATGAAATGGGGAACATTGCAACGTGAGAATGTGAGCATGTTGCGCAGATCACCTGGTATAATGGGGAATATGCCAACGTGCCGGTGTATGAATGTGCCAACGAGGACTGCCCGAACGTGGAGCCAACGACTGACCAATCGCTGGAGGATCTGCAGACATGCTGTGACCAGGAACTGGCGCGCTATCGTCGCGGTTCGACCGGACAGGAGAGTGTCTGCTGCCTGGAGATTGTCCGGCGGGCAGCCACTACCCCCGATGATGCGACCTTTGCCGCGCTGCTGCACATGTCGCGTCCGCTGATCCTGCAGCGCTGCCCGGCTGCGTTGCGTCCGATGCATGATGACCTGGTGCAGGAGGTGGCAACCCGCCTGTTTCGCAAGTTTCATCGGGGCGACCAGCTCTTCCAGGTAACAACCTTCGCGGCCTACCGCGTGTATCTCCAGTTGACCTGCGTGAGTGCGGCGCACACGGTGCGGACCCAACAGTCGGCGGCGGAGTCGCTGGATACCCTGCACGCGGCGACGGGATTTGAACCGGCAGCACCGCTGCCCACTGATGCGGTCGAGCGCCGCATGCTGCTGGACCGCTGGCTGGATCTGCTGCCCGATCCCCGACAGCGTGCGGTGTTCCACCACCGGTTTGTGCTGGACGAACCGCCGGAGGCGATTGCTCAGGCGCTTGGTATCACCAAGAAAGAGGTGTATCGGCTGGTGGAACAGGCTATCCGGGTGCTCAAGGATATCCCGGAAGTCCGCGAGATGCTGGAAGCGTAGATTGCACCATGGAAACCGGTATGTCTGACGGTTGAGAACCATAGACTACGACATCAATGTTCGATACGCAGTGGAAAGGGGGTGGTGTCACGCATGGATACTGGTTCACTGGACGATGGAGATCTGCTGGCGTACCTGGCCGGCGAGGATCTGCCGCATGTTGCCCAGGCGCTGCAGCAGTCGCCCGATCTGCGGCAGGACCTGGACGCGTTGCGCCGCGCCACCGGGCTGTTCACCCGGCTTTTCGCCGGGGTAGATCGGCCTGACGACCAGGATCTGATAGATGTCATCACCGGGCAGGCCAGCGATCGGCAGCAGTTGCGGGTGGCGGCGTATGTCCGTCAGAGCGCGGTGGGGCAGTCGACTTATCAGGCATTGGAGGCTGAGTTTCGTCAGCTCACCGTGGCCCAGCAGCCGCGGCGTGGACCTCGGCCCCAGTTTCTGGCGGTGCCGGTCGGCGCGGTGGCGGGATTGCGCGCAGCTCCCGTGCGTGATGACCGTGACCAGACCTTTCTGGTCAGCGAGTTGCAGGCTCAGATTACCCTGCGGATTATCCCGCGCGCAGGGGAGGTCTGGGCGGTTGAAGGGTATATCACGCAGCAACAGCAGCCGGCCGCCGGGGTGCGTGTGCGGCTGACAGCTCCCGGCGCGCGGCCGCGTCCCCGCACCACTGATGCGACCGGTTTCTTCACGTTCCCGCGTCTTCGTCCGAATACCTATCACCTGCTGGCGACCTTTGACCAGGGTGAGTTGCTGGTACGCGATCTGGTCCTGACCGATGAGTGACCCGCTGGTTGTGCCCCTGATCCAGCGCGCTATCGCCAACCCATCCGGTCCACTGCTGCTGCCGGCCGATCCGCAGACCCAACGGGCAATCTTTACGACGGCGCTGACGGCGATCGAAACGGCCCTGGATACCAACCGGGTGACTGATGCGGACCAGATCGTGGCGCTGGCCTGGCGTATCGCGGCGCAGACGGGGGAGCCGGAGCACCATGCGCGGGCCCACTGGTGCAGCGGACTGGCCCTCCTCAACCGGGCGCATGCGGCCGCCCTGGAGCACTACGCGGCCGCACGCGCCTACTTCGTGGCGCACGGCCCGGCTGACGATAGTGCGCGGGTGTTGCTGGGCTATGGCATGGCGGCAGGATTCCTGGGACGGCTGGATGTCGCCGAGACAGCGCTCCAGGAGGCCATGCAGCACCTTGCCCCGCTGCCGGACCATCCCCACTGGATGCGCCTCTACCTCAATCGCTCGCTGGTGTTGGGGTTGCGCGGGCGCTACATGGAGATGTATGCCGATGCCGGGCGGGCGGTTGCCGCTGCCGAACACCGGCAGCACCGGCTCATCCAGGCATCGGCATTGGTTAACCAGGGTATGGCCGCTATGGCGCTTGGTCGGCTGGACGAGGCCAATGCGCTGTTGACTGATGCGCTGGCCCGTGCCGATACGGCAGCCGAGGTGGGTGGGCGCGCCCTGGTCAATCTGGCCCGTCTGGCGATCTATCAGGGACGGCTCTTTGCCGCGCTGCACCGGCTCGATCAGGCCCGCACCCGCTTTGCGGCGGTTGACCTGGAGATCGACCGGGCAACGGTGGCAATTGAGGCGGCTCATCTGTACGAGCGGTTGCATATGCTGCGTGAGGCGCAGCAGCAGGCGGTCTTTGCTGCCGAGACCTTTGCCCAGGCGGGCCTACCGCCGGAGAGCGTTGAGGCCCGCCTGCTGGCGATCCGACTGGCGCTGGCGCGGGGTCGCACCCGTGAGGTGTCGGCTCACCTGGATGCAGCGCAGGTGCTGGCCGACAGCAGCGCGCCCACCTGGCAGGCGCTGCTGCAGGGGTATGCCGTGCATCCGGACCTGCTGCGTTCACGGGCCCAGTGGCCGGCGGCGCTGGCGCAGATCGATGCCGCCACGGCGACGCTGCACGCGCTGGGGGCGGTGGCGGAAGAGCTTGATCTGGCGCTGCTCGGTGCCGACCTGGCGGCGCGATTGCGCCGGCCGGATGCCCGGACCCGCTACGAAACATGTGGTGCTACGGCCCGGCAGCACGGTCTAATTGCGCTGGAACAGCGCGCCTGTCTGGGGCAGGCCGGGCTGCTGCGACCGCAGGCCGCCTGTAGTCCGTTACAGCGCGCCGCAGATCTGCTGGCGTCCCAGCGCCGGCAGATGCCGGTGGAGGAACTCAAAGCCAGCCTGTTGCATGGTTCCCATACCGTCTATGTGCAACTGGTAGAGGCGCAGCGCAAAAGTCGCCGGCCGGATGCGGCGGTGACCACCCTACTGGAGGCCAAAGGGGGGCCCTGGGCCGATCTCGCTACACCTGCTCCCGTCCATCCGCCGGATGCCGCCTGGCTGGCGGCGCGCACGGATCTGACAACCTGGCAGGAGGAGCGCCGCTTTGCCGACGATCCGGCGTATATCGCCGTCTGTGAGCAGCATATCCGTGCGGCTGAAGCAGCACTGACCGCCGCAGCGCGTCACCAGACCCGTCCACGCGATCCGCAGCCGCTGCCGACGCTGGCGGCGATCCAGAGCCGACTGACACCGGGGCAGGTGCTTATCGACTATCTGGTCGGGAGTACCCATCTGCACGCCTGTCTGCTGCGTCCGGATGCGCCGCCGCACTGGGTGCCGGTGGGCAAGCAGGCCGCGCTCCAGGCGGTGATGGGCCGCTTCAGTCTGCTGGTGAAGAGTATCCATGCCGGAGCGACGCCGGAACAGCGGCAGGCGGCCGCTATCAGTCAGCGGGCGGTCATGGATGAGCTGCTGGCGCAGATGTATGAGCTCCTGCTGGCTCCGCTGCTGCCCATGCTGCCGGCATCCGGTGATCTCCTGATTGCCCCGGATGCGTTCCTGTTTGAGGTGCCCTGGGCGGCGCTGCGGCTGCCGACCGGCTATCTGGGGGAGCGCTCCCCACTCCTGCTGGTGCCCTCCGCCGTCGTGCCGGGGTTGCCCCATCCGGCCCATCCCGAACGGCCAGCGGGGTCGCCACTGGCCCTGGGGTATGCGGGCGACCCACCGCTCCTGCATGTTGCGGCGGAGCTGGCCGCCCTGCAGCAGGCACTCCCGGCGCTGGACAGTCGCCTGCCGGCATCTACCCATGACCTGCGCAGCGTAACCGCCCCCGATCTGCTGCATATTGCCGCGCATGGGCAGATCCGGCGGGATGCCCCGCTGCTCTCCGCCCTGGCGCTGGCCGATGGACCGTTTCTGCTGGCCGAGGCGCTGAACCTGGATCTGCATGGCACGCGCCTGGTGACCTTGAGTGCCTGTGATACCGGCACGGTGCCGGAACGTGGGGGCGTGTTGCTGGCGCTGGCCGGGTCATTCCTGGTAGCCGGGGCCGGTACCGTGTTGGCCAGCCTGTGGCCGGTCGAAGATGCGACCACCCGTGTGCTGATGGGAACGTTCTACACGGCAGTGCAGGCGGGCATGCCATTGCCCCAGGCCCTCCAGCAGGCCCAGCAAGTCGTGCGCGCACAGGGCGACGATCACCCGCTGGCCTGGTCCGCCTTTCATCTGCTGGCACGGTGCGTCTAGCGTGGCCCCGACCACGCCGTGCGATGGGTGGTGGTACTACTGCATATTCCACCGGTTTTCCTATGGACACCTGCCTATAGCTATCCTACAGTGAAGGCAGGTAGGTACAACCGTATGGAGTATCCTGTGGATGTACTGGAGCGTGTCCTTCCGGGTGTATCGGTACCACCACCACATGATCGGTTATAGATCTGGCATGGAAAAATAGCCCACGGCGGGTTGAGTATGATACCAACCAGTGCATTGTGCTTTGCTGCAAGGAGCGCCACCTATGTCACGCCATCTGAGGATCGCCCTGATTGCCCTGCTACTCCTGACGCTTGTTCCGGTCCATCCTCCGGTTGCCACCGCAACGGATGCTCCGCCGCCGCCATTGCCTCGGGGTTGCGGGCGCGGGTCAGCCGCAATTGATGACTATGCCACTGCGATCTGCTGTGTGAGTGGGTATGTCTATGTGAATGGAGTCCCGATTGAAGGGGCCGAGGTGACGCTTACGCTGGGGAGCCGCAGTGTGACCCTGCAAACATGGCGCGATTTTGGTACCAACCAACCATACTATTTTGCCCGTCTCGACTCAAACGACTGGCTGAACGCGCGTCCCGGCGATGAGATTACCATCATCGCCCGGGCAAATGGTCAGAGCGTCACAGATACCTTCATTGCCCATGAAGGCGGGCAGCAGATGGATCTTGTACTGCCGCGGGTCTCCGTGGATGCGCTCTGGGCCCGCGCCGATCTGCCGCCCCGCACTGGCTTCAGTCTGGCCTATGACCAGGCCCGCGACCGACTGGTACTTTTTGGTGGGCTTGACCCCGAAACGAACCAACCCCGCAATGATACCTGGGAGTTTGACGGTGTCAGTTGGATCCAGCGCACCCCACCGGATGCGCCCGATCCGCGCTTTGCCCAGGTGATGGTCTATGATACCGCCCGTCAGCGGGTGGTGCTCTTTGGGGGGTACTCCGATGTGGCCGGCTGGAGCTATAGTGATACCTGGGAATGGGACGGTGTGAACTGGCTTCTGGCCGCTCAACAATATGCTGGTCCGACCGCGCGTGGCAGACAGAGTATGGCGTATGACGTGGCGCGTGAACGGGTGGTCATGTTTGGTGGCTATCTGCAGTGCAGTGGGTATGGCTGTACGCCCGGCTACCTGGATGACACCTGGGAATGGGATGGTCAGACCTGGACTGAACACACCTCGACGCCGTTTCCCCAGGGGCGTGAGAACAGTGCAATGACCTACGATCCGGTGCGTGAACGGGTGGTCATGTTTGGTGGCTGGAATGAAAGCGCCTATGCTTATCTGAGTGATACCTGGGAGTGGAATGGTACAACCTGGACCCGCCGCACGCCGATCACCAGTCCCACCGGGCGCGAAGGGCATGCTCTGGTCTATGATCCGGTACGCGGGCGGGTGGTCATGTTTGGCGGCTATCGGCGTACCGACGGCAACCGCTATTTTCAGGAAACCTGGGAATGGACCGGGATGACCTGGGCGCAGCAAACCCCGACTACCGCGCCTCCCGCGCGCTATGAACCGGGTGCGGTGTATGACAGCGCAAATAATCAGGTTGTCATCTTTAGCGGACGTGACGGCACCAGCATCTTTGCAGACATGTGGCAGTATGATGGCACAACCTGGAGTCAGCGCACCAACTCGCAAGCGCCGCCGGTGCGCCTCCGTACGGCGCTGGAATACGAACATACCGGTACCACGCTGCTCTTTGGTGGCTATGACTATGTCAGTGCTGTGGCGACCACCCACCGCTGGACGGGTAATGGCTGGCTGCGGCTTACCCCGGCTACAACCCCGCCGGGACGCTACTATCATCGGTTGGCGCGTACCAGTGCTGGAAGCCAATTGCTGATGTTTGGTGGGATTGGTGTGAGTGGTGGGTATCTGGATGATACCTGGCTGTGGGATGGGACTGACTGGCAGCAGGCCACGCCAGCACGCCATCCTTCCGCGCGGGCTGACTATAGCCTGACTTACGACCAGCAGCGCGATGTCTGGGTGCTGTTTGGTGGAGATGACAAGAACGGTCTGCTGGGGGATACATGGGAATTTAATGGCACCGACTGGACACAGCGGAGTTTCTCCACCAGTCCGGCAGCCCGTTCCGGGGCCACCCTGACCTACGATGCCGGTCGGAACGTTGCAGTGCTGGTGGGGGGTACGGGCAGTGCCGGGCCGCTGGATGATGTGTGGGAATACGACGGAAATATCTGGCAAAATGTCACCCCGGCGCAACGGCTTGCGGCACGTAGCGGACACAGCACTATCTACGATAGCAAACGGCAGATGGTAGTTGTGGCCGGTGGTATGGATAACCACGGAGTCTTTGCCGATACCTGGGAGTGGAACGGTTCCTACTGGCGACAGCGTATCACAACACCGTCGCTTCCCGATCTCCACCATTTTGGGATGGCCTACGATGTGCAGCATGACCGGATGGTAGCAACGGGTGGTGAAGATGCCGGTGGGGTGGTGCGTGGCACCTATGTCCATCAGGTGATCGGTACACCTACCGAAGCGCCACCCATTGCTACCATCAATCGCCTGCTCCCGCGTGATGCGCGTCAGGGCAGCGATACGATGATCTTTGAAGGACGTGGGGCCGATGCCGACAGCAGCAATGTCATCAGTGCCTACCGTTGGAGCTATCTGCAAGATGGCAAACAACCAGTTGTTTTTGACACACAGCCGAGCCTGTCCCGGCCGGCCACCGATTTTCCGGTGGGGATGGGGACTATCCGCTTTGAGGTGCAGGACAACGAGGGTACCTGGTCGCAGCCGATGGAAGAAACGATCTATATTCGCAAAGCCGACGGTGGCACCCGCGAGGAGGGTACGACCTGGACACTGCTCATCTATGCGGCCGCCGATAATAATCTCAATCCCTGGATGGGGTTGAATCCTGAGAGTAGCGGCATGCTCTACCGGCTGAAGCATGCCGGGCCGCAGGATCGGGTGCAGGTGGCGCTGCTCTACGATGGCGCGGGCATTGATGATACCCGGCGCTACATTCTGACCAGCACCGGTGCATGGACGGAGCAGTCGCTGCCGGAAGCGCGCATGGATGAGATGGAAACGCTGCGCGATTTTATCACCTGGGGCTATACGACATTTCCGACATCCGATCACTATGTCTTGTCCCTGGTGGATCATGCCAATGGCGTGGTCGGTTTTGCCGAGGATAGCAATAGCCCCGCGCCGGATGGCAAGCCATTCCTGACCCCGCTGGAACTGCGTAGCGCGCTGGAGCAGGCCACTGACAATGGAGCACGCAAGATCGATGTGCTGCACTACGATGGCTGCTCCTTCGGTCTGTATGAGACCGCCGCGATTGCCGATGGATTGGCACACTATGTCATTGCGTCCCCAACGACAGCCTGGGGTATCTTTGCCTATGACCAGTACCGTGTGCATACGGGCAATGCTGCCAGTCCCCGCGCCTATGCCACGGCGGTAGCCGCAACCTATGCCGACCATGCAAGCAGTTGGGATGTGGCTTACACCATCTCGGTTTTTGATATGGCGCAGTTTGATCGGCTGGATACCCGTATCAGCGCCTTTGGTGATGCGCTGCTGGCCTATGTTACTGCTGACCGGACCAGGCGTATGGAGGAGGTGCGCAGTGTGCGGGATGCCGCGCAGAAGTATGACTCAGGTGGATTGCGCTCGGTCGACCTCGATGTGGAGGATGCCTATGTCGATATTATTGATTTGGCTGAACGGGTGCGCACCCAGGTGGATGACCCTTCGGTGGATGCTGCGGCCAACGCGCTGATTGACGCAGTGCAGGGGAACACCTCCGACGGTATCCCACCCTTTGTTATCGATGAGTTACACGCTACGCACAGCTACACAGTGTTTGATACAAACAGCAAGAAAAATGTGACCTTTGTTGTCAATCTCGATCACGCCCATGGTATCGGCCTGTTCTATCCTCCACGAAGTGCAATGGATACCAACAGCGCGTATCTGGCCTATATTCAACACCAACTGTTTCATGTCACCCGCGATAACGGCTGGACGCGGTTTATTGCCAATGGGATACCACCGCAACTCGGTGACGATGTTCCGGCAATGCCGAATGATATTCTGATGTCGCCACTGGTACCGGGTAATGTGAACTCTGAGCCAACGCCGGAGCCAACGGCCGAGCCAACCATTGCACCGACGGTCGAACCGACGGCCGAGCCAACCATTGCACCGACACCCAGTCCAACCGTCGTGCCCACCACCGGGCCGGATATCAATCCGACGCAGCGTCAGCAGGTGTTTCTGCCTCTGGTCCAGCGGTGAACCCGCGGTGTGCAGTGCTGCGTTTGTTGAGGAGTATGTATCGCTACGTGCAGCAGGAGTTCGTACCATACGTAGCCAACAGCGTTATGTCACAGAGTGGAAATACTGACTTTATCCGGTTTGTGGCTGAGGAAACCATGGATATTGCGCATGGTCATAAGATTGTTGACATATGTGTACCGACATGTTTCCATCACGCGCTGGTGCCATATCCACACGCTGCGCCACCAATCAGCGAGCGGAGGAACATGCATGAGGGGAGCACGATGAAAGGCACCCGGTAGCGGTATGACCGGCACCATGCTGCGCATGCTGGGTGGGGCAGTGGAATGTGCATCAGCACAGCGGAAACTGCCACACTGTTGTGTGGCAGTCCGAACATTGTCCGACGCTGCGCATGCTGGGTGGGGCAGTGGAATGTGCATCAGCACAGCGGAAACTGCCACACTGTTGTGTGGCAGTCCGAACATTGTCCGACATTGCTCGCCCGCACCGGCCCCAGTGATCTTCATGCACCGTTTCCTGGCGAGCAACATCATGCAGCAGGAATGCTGGTACAACTATGTCAAACGTCATCATATGGCCGGGCGCAATAAATGATCCCAGGCGGTATTGGATCTGCCTGCCTTCCATAGCAATGGGCCGTGGTAGACGTAGTGGGTCTATTCCCGCCAACAGCAGGAGAAACAACAGTATATTAAGAAAACCTCCCTTGTTTCTCAGTGATAAATCCCCCGCAGATCGTAGGGTCTGCGGGGGAGATGAGAATATGATGTCAGGTTCGTTTGAAGCCCTAATTAGCGTATGAGCATTGGAAGGTAGACCTGGTGCATGCTTTCTTGAATTGACTCTGGGGCGGAAGGTAAATCTACACGAATCTCAGATGAGGTATTTCCCGCTGTATCACGATACTGTACATAATAGGTGGTATCCAGTGGCACACGGACAAATGCTGCGAACGGCTGCCACCCTTCGGACGCATGTTGGTCGGTCCAGACTTGCATCTCGGTCACTTCGCCCGCACGACTCTGTGCGGCCAGTTCCAGGACCATATCGGTTTCAGTATTACGATAGAGCGCTAGCGCTCCGGTAACCGGCTCATCAGTCGATGGCTGTGGACTGCTCAGACGTGGTAAGGTCTCACTCAGTGATGCCGGGCGCTCTGTTCGAGCAACCGCAGGTGTCCCGGTATAGAGACGCATGCTGGAAGGACTGTACCCTTTGAATATCGCCAGCGATTTGCTCAGCGTGGTGCGAGCGCCATTCTTTACGCCAGGGTCATTCACACTATAGTTCCCCGGATCACTGCGACTACCGCCCAGTACCACAATGAAGTGGAGGTTCCCGTCTCTGCGTTTGAGTTCGAGGATAACCGGTCCCTTTGTAAGTTCCTGTTCCAATCGGGTATAGCTGAAGCCTGGCCACTCCACCCATGTGACCTTTCCGCTGCTACATGTATGGACCTTTGAGCTACTCCAATACAGCGGACAGGCAACATTTCCCAGGCAACTGTTCATCGTGCCGGGATTTTTGTCTGCACCATAGAACCTGGCAAGCATCGTCAGTGACGTGAGTGCGCAACCATGAGAACCAATGGGAATCCGGCATGTCAGCATGGAATTGTTCGCCCAACCCGCATCCCCCTGGGAGTAGTAGGGAACATTCTGTTGTACCAGGCGGCGGCACTTGCCCATACCTGTGGGTCAACCGAGCTTGTGGTGCGGGTAGCCGTCAACCGCGCCCGGTTGGCGGTGTATCGGGGGGAGCTCTTTACAGCGTTGCGGATCCTCCAGCAGGCGGGTGATACCGTCACTGATGCGGAGGATGCGCTTGATCGTGCGACCATTGCGTTGGAAGAGGCGAACCTCTTTGAACGCCTGCATATGGCTGCGGAGGCGTTCCCATTGGCACGATTGGCTGCGGATGGATTCGCTGCGGCAGGATTGCTGACGGAGAGTTGTGAAGCCAGGTTGTTAGCAACACGTCTGGCACTCGATCTCAGGAAACCAATTGATGCCCGCCGAGATCCGGATCATGCCAGGATGTTGGTCCAACAGACCACCCTCTCACCCGTCATTCGGGCCTTGCTTGAGGCCTATGCCGCGCATCCGCAGTTCCACCGCACAGCGGCTGCGCGGCAGGCGGCGCTTCAGCGCGCCGATGATGCTGTGGCGGTTCTCAACGACTTGCGGGTGCCGCATGAGTTGCCCCAGGCTCGTTTGATCGCAGCCAGCCTTGCGGCCACCCTGCGACACCCGGATGCTGAAACGCGCTACCGGATGGTCATTGATCAGGCCCACCAGTATGGCTTTCTCGTCATTGAACAGCAGGCATGGGAGGGAGTGGCCCGCACCTTGCGTCCATCACGTGCCTGGGAGCCGTTGCAGCGTGCGGTGGACCTGGCTGCGCAGATACGCCAGACGATGCCAATCGAGGAGGTGAAGGCACACTACCTGCACGGGTTGGCACCGCTGTCCGGCCGGTTGGTAACGGCCTATCTCAAACGGAAGCGCTCAAATCAGGCACTCCAGGCGCTGCTCGCTGCCAAGGGCAGTATCTGGATTGATAGTGCGCTGCCGGCCGATCCCGTGCCGCGTGATCCAGAGTGGGTCCGGGCCAAAACGGACGTGCAATACTGGCACGACTACCATCGTCAGGCATGCGATCCGGATGATCTGGCGCTGGCACGCGCACGGTTACACCAGGCGGAAGATGCGTTTACTCGCGCTGCGCGCCGGCAGGTACGCCGGCGACCGCCGCAGGAACTGCCGGATGTCCCGACCATTCACGCACACCTGACCGCATCAGATGGTGCGCTGGAGTATCTGGTGAGCGATGGAACCATCTATGTCTGCGTTATTACTGCAGATGCTGAACCTGCCTGGATCAATCTTGGCCCGGTTGTCGCTGTAGAACATCTGTTAGGACGCTTCGGACTGCTGCGCATGACCCTCCAACAACGTTCAACTCTCACACAACGCCGTCATGGGGCGGAACAGCAACATGGCGCAGCAGAAAAAGTGCTTGCAGAGCTCTACCAGACACTGGTTGCTCCCATTGAGTCCCGGTTACCTGGGACGCGCCTCTTGATTGCTCCGGACGGTGTGCTCTTTGATGTGCCCTGGACGGCGCTGTGGCATGGCGATGGCTATCTTGGACAGGGTGGGAAGTCGTTCTGGTCCCGTCGCTGGCAGTGCTGGCGTTACCGCCGCTAGCGCAGACAGCCGATGCACCGTTGGCACTGGGGTATGCGGGCGATCCGCCCCTCCAGTCCATCAATCAGGAATTCGCGCTGCTCCAGCAACTCTTCCCGGAGATTCGCTGTATCAATCCGGCTGCTACGTCGGATGTCCGGTGGGATCTGCCCCCGACATTCCTGCATATGACCGCACATGGACAGATCAACCCGTGCATACCGCTCCTGTCTGGTCTGCATCTGGCAGATGGGGAACTGTTGCTGGCCGAGGCCTTCAATCTCCCCCTGCATGGAACGGCCCTCGTCACCCTGAGTGCATGTGATACTGGTGTGTCTCCTGAACGTGGCGGCATTGCCCTGGCGCTGGCCGGGGCGTTTCTCACTGCCGGGGCTCAGGCCGTGGTTGCTAGCCTGTGGCCGGTTGATGACCAGGCAACCGGCCAGATGATGGCGCAGTTCTATACTGGTCTTACCGCGGCCATGACAGTACCGGCGGCAATTTAGTATGCCCAGACGCAGCTCCGTGCCGCCGGCTATCGACATCCCTATTACTGGGCGGCCTTCCAGCCGCTGCTGCGTGGGTTCCCGGAGCCAGTAGTCTGTGGTGCCCATCAGCGTCACATCCGCCCGACCACCTGAATGATTTGCGAGGGAGTATGATGCACCGTCGCCAGAAACGTATGCTTAGCCTGCTCATCCTGCTTGCCCTGCTTCCGTGGCACATCCCGGCTAGTTCTGCACCAATTGCGCCAGCAACTGTCGAGGCGAACGTGGTGCTAAGTGAACCGACTCCCAGCAGCGTCGCGCCACCGGCGCTGCGCCGATCATGCATTCGCGGTGCCAACCCGATTGACTTTGACCGGGTAATCTGCTGTGTCAGCGGCTATGTCTACCTCAATGGCGCACCGGTCAGCGGCGCTGAGGTAACGATTGCGCTGAACAACCGGACGATCCAGCTCCAGACCAGCAGTGGTCCGGACAGCGGTCAGCCCTACTTTAGCGCCAGTTTGTATGATGAGCCCCTGTCGGTCCAGCCCGGCGATACCGTGACGATTACCGCAACTGCCGGGGGACAGACCCGCAGCCGGACCTTTGTGGCGCAACCGGGTGGGCAACAGGTTGATATTGTGTTACCCCAGAGCGCCGTCGAGGCTAAAGTGGACCCATTGTCAAGCACACCCAGATCAGCAGTTTTCGTTCGTCTCCTTCCGTGTTTCAAGAACGAAATACTTTACACATGTGCGACGGCGCGAACCGGCGCGACACCGAATCCTGCCCATCT
>DAOTUI010000036.1:0-15215 GCA_034437035.1 Chloroflexaceae bacterium | reverse complement strand
CTCCCCACTTTGGTGTACACGTTTCCGTAATGTGTAAAACATTTCTGCAATTTTTATCGCCATGTGGGGCGAGATGTTTCCCAAGTAGCCGTTTTTGACCGGCTAATGGGGGATTTTTACGAACTCCTTTCGAAAATAAGCGAACGGTGAGTTGACGGTTATCATTAATATTATTGCGCGCATCTGGCGCTGACCGCACACCAGCCGTCACCTGACCCGAGTTACGCGGTCATTGTTCGGCAGAGCATTTCGCCCTTTTTCACAAAACATTTGCACAAAGTGCAAATTTTGGTGAACAAGAGAGATCACGTACCATGCTGCCGCAGGCGAAACTAGCTTCCGGGCCTGGCACGCGGCCAGAACAGTCTGCACTGCGTACATCGTGTCACCTGAAAGAAGAGTTTACGCTGCGGGCGGCATTAGCCCAACCCGCAGCACTTTTATACAGCACAAAAGAACATTTGAATGACACGACGTACGCGGTAGGCGTACAAATCAGACATGTACGCTCACAAAGGTATTTCAGTCGCCGGCAGGCTGGAAGAAACCCGATCTTTTTTCAAAAAAATTCACAACGTGAATTTTTTTAAAAAAAGAATAAAGAGTGCCATGCTGCCGCAGGCGATTCTGCCGTTCACCGGGTGAAACGCCCGGTTTGATGAACTACCGCGTAACTCGTGTGAATGAGTAACTACGGACTACGGATTACGGACGACGGACGACGGACGACGGACGACTGACTACAGACTACTGATTATGGATCACAGCTATGGAAATTAGAGACTACTATGCCGAACTTGGGGTAAAGCCCGATGTCGGCGATACAGAGATTAAGCAGGCCTATCGCAAACTGGCGCGCGAGAACCACCCGGATGTCAAACCCGGCGATCAGCAGGCCGAAGAGCGCTTCAAGGCGATCAACGAGGCCTACCAGACGCTGGGCGACCCGGAGAAGCGCCGGCAGTATGATACGCTGCGCCGGCAATACCGGCAATGGCAGCACAACGGCGGCGTGAATGCCGGCTATGGCCGGCCGGGTGGCGCAGATGGCGCAGGCAGCCGGGTCTACTCAACCGGCAACCTCTCGCCGGAGGATCTCGAAGAATTGTTTGGCGGGGGCGCGCCCTTCGCGGATATCTTCGGCTCAATGTTTGGGCAGGGCGGGCGTACGGCTGAACCACACCCGCACCGGGGCCGCGATGTCGAGACCCTGGTTGAGGTTACGCTGGAGGAAGCGCTGCATGGTACCAGCCGCATGATCCATGCGGGGGAGCAGCGGATCGAGGCTCGCATTCCGCCGGGTGTTCAGACCAACTCGCGCATCCGGCTGTTCGGCCGGGGCCGGCCCGGGCTTGCCGGTGGACCGGCGGGCGATCTCTACCTGGTGATTGAGGTGCTGCCCCATCCGCAGTTTGCGCGCGAGGGCAACGATCTGCATACCGAGGTGCCGGTCGATATCTACACCGCGGCAATCGGCGGTGAGGCGCGCGTCCAGACACTGGACGGCACCGTAAAACTTAAGATCCCGCCCCGCACCCAGGCCGACAAGATCTTTCGCCTGCGCAAGAAGGGCATGCCCCGGCTGGACAAGCCGGACGAGCGGGGTGACCTGTACGCCAGGGTCAAGCTGGTCCTGCCGGATGATCTAAACGACAACGAACTTGATACGCTACGCGATCTGGCGCAGAGTCGGCAGTACAGCTATGCTCAGGTATAACCGTAGAGGAAACCGGCACGAGGATACGCATGAACGGTCTAGCGATCCATCGGCAACGCCCCCGCTGGTCTGCTCCCGAGTCAGATCCTGACCGTGAGTAACCGGCGGGGGTTCTTCGTGCGCACGCCACATTGTTTCTTCTCTACCACGCGACCCGCTTTAGAAAACCCTCCAGTGCGCTGTTAAATGCATCGGGGTTATCCAGATTCAACAGATGCCCCGAGCGCGGAATCATGACCACCTCGGCGTTGGCAATGCGTCGGCGCATATCGAGTGCCTGCGTGTAGGTATAGAGGAAGTGCGCACTTGTCAAAATCAGCGTTGGACAGGTAATTGCCGACAGCCGGGAGCTACTATTAAATTCGATGGCCGCATCCCAGATCTTCAGGGAGTTATTGCGATCCTGAAAATGCTGTTGTAGCTCCGTCTCAAGATAGGGCCGTATATCCGGGTTAAACGCTCCCAACCCGCGCAGCATCATCCGCGTAAGTTGCGAAACCGGCAGTGTACGCAGCATCCATTTGAGCGCCACCGTACGAAAAGGAGAAGGCTCCCAGGGCATGCCGCGCGGGTAGTACCAGGTATCCGCTAGAGCCAGCGCATGTACCCGCTCCGGGCAACTGATCGCCAACTCCTGCGCGATCATCCCGCCCAGTGAGTGCCCACAGCAAACCACCTGTTCCAGTTCCAGGTGATCCAGTAGTTCTACAATATCGCGGGTAAACTGCGCAACAGAGTAATCATCGGCGGATACCGGCGACTCACCGTGGCCGCGTAGATCGCAGGTGATCACCCGATAATGCCGGGCGAAGTGGTCAACCTGGGGCTGCCAGTAGCGCCGGGAGACCATCGCCCCGTGGAGCAGTAGCAGGGGCGCACCTGTGCCGTGATTCGCACAAGCCAGTGTCACGTTATCGTGTGCTGCAACCGGCATAGCAGTTCCTTTCCTGACCTGGTCTGGTGTGGTTACTAACCTCTGTAATCAGTAACACGAGTTACGCGGTGGGCGTTTGGACCACGAACACCACGACATGAGCGAACACCGCGAAACGGCCAATGCTGCCATGGATCAGGCGATCCCGCATTTGGCGGGGGATATCGCCTCCGGTAGGGCAGAAGATTCCATGCTTTATCACAAAAATGTTGCACAAAGTGCAATATTTTTGTGATAAAGCCAAAAAGCGTACCACGCTGCCGCAGGCGAAATCCGCCGTTATCGAGAGCAAACGTCCGTTTGAACGCGCACCGTGTAAGTCCTGTCAGTAACACGACTTACACGGTTTTGGAAAAAAAGAGAGAAAAAGTACCATGCTGCCGCAGGCAAAGCTGACTTTCATCGGGTCAAACGCCTGGTTTAAGTATCAACCGCGTAAGTTGTGTCAATATGATGTGCGTATTGTACTCGCTTCCCCCGCCAGACGCTAGAGCATAGCCGATGCGTAGCGGAGACTGCGGCGGCAACCATGCGGTTGTGCGCACAGCGGCCTATGCGATTTGTACAAAAAGTACAACTAAAGTACCAGAATATTTGTTGATTTTGTCCAAATGATGTGGTATTATATTACTGTCAGCGCAGCACGGACGCCGCGCAAGCACGCAACCAGCGTGAACCCGTGATGATACAACGTAAAGCTGGATTGCAGTTGCTCTGGCAAAGATAAGAATTTACAGAGGATATAAGGAGGAAGACATGAGTGGTATTCAGAATGAGCACAAGACGGTAAACGAGACGGCTGCACGCACCCCGGTTGCGGGTGAGGTATTGCACCACTATCACATTGATCCGAGCAGCCTGCCACTGTCCCAGGCCGCAGCCCTGACCTCGTCAACCCCGGATGAGGTGCTGGCGCTGATCGAGGCGAAGATGCGCCGGGAAGCACGCCACAACAAGAACGGCAAGTAAACCAATTTCCGAAATTTCCCGATGACCAGGCCGTTGCAATGGCGCAACGGCTTTTTTCATGGGCAGAATTTTACGCGTAGGCGTTCAAATCAGACGTTTGATCGCCGCAACGCCTTGCTCCGCCTGCGGCAGCATGGTATTTTTTGTGACTTTTTCCTGAAAAAGGATGACACGTTCCACCCTGCCGGAGGCGAAAGACACCCGTTCACGGAGGATTGCATAACTCCTGTCATCTAGTTATAAATAGCAAAAAGAAAGCCGCTGCACATGCAGCGGCTCGGTTCTGTATGATATTGAGTTATTGGATTGAAACCTCATCGTCTCAGCATCCCCGACCGATACATTCGTGAGGCGCCGGCAACTCCTCTATCAGCGCCGGCTTACGCGGTTATCGATGTATTCTCCGGCTGAACATTCTCCAGCGACAACTCTTCACCCGTAATTGGATTGCGGGTAATGCAGCGCCCATTCCCCTGCTCACTTACATCATAAAACTCGATGATGTAAGAGAGGTTGTTCCAATGTTCTTCGACACGAACCGGATAGCCATGGGATGTACCCACCCATGTATTGAGCAGAGTTGTATTCTCGTTCATCATTTGCACCTTCCTTTTCATAGAGACATACGTCAGTACGTGTACCCTGTGCTACTGATCCTCCAAAGCACGCTTCCGGTACATCGTCGTATCGGACGAACCGCCTCCTACGTCGTAGCCGCACTTAGATAGCGAACATGTTTCACTCACTATCATAACCAGCGCTTCACGAATGCGCCGCTTGAGTCTTGTCCGTTCCCCAACGGATTTCGCTGTTTGTCACAGGGAAAAGGGAGAGGGCATCAGTAAGGGCAGTTGGGGATGTGTTTGTGTTAAGCAGAGCAACATAGCCCCGCGTGAAATCCACTTTCTACACTGTCACCGGGCAGCATCCCGGTTTGCTGTGGTGGCCCTGCCTTGCCACCGCAACTATTATACACCGCAAGCCTGGTCTTGTAAAGACCCGGACAGCACAAATCCCCACAGGAAGACCGCTGGAAGAGGCGGCCTTCCTGTGGGTAAGGAAGGTACAGCGGGTTGGCCTGTAGCAATATCAATATCTTTATGCCAACTCCACAATTTATAGTTTTTATTGTAGCAGCACGGGTTACAGGGTAGTAACACGGCGATGAGCCGCACAGATGACACAGCCGAGGCCGCATCTATGGCATAGGGGAGCATGCCCCGTTTGCGGCTTTTCTGTCAACAGAGATAGCATAAATCACCACCGGTTTGGAGTTTTTTGCTATCTCTGTTGACACTTCCCGGCGATTCGGCTATGATCTTGCTATATTCCGACATCCTGCAAGCAGGAGGTACACCATGCATCAACTGATTACCCGCGACCCGGTGAGCGGTGGCGAGCTGATTGTCACCCGGCTAGAATGCCCGGAAAGCGGTATTGTCATCGAGGGACAATTTAGCCTGGGGTGGCTTGGCCGCCTTACCCGCGAACAACTGGAGTTTGTCGAACTACTGGTCAAGAATCGCGGCAATATCAATAGTGTTGCCGGCGACCTCAAGATTGCCTACAACACGGCGCGTAACCGCCTGGATGCGCTGGTCACCACGCTGGGGGGGGGCCCGGAGCAGGTCGATAGTGACCACCCCGACCGCCGTGAGGTGCTGGGACGGCTGGCGGCAAAGGAGATCAGTGTCGAAGAAGCCATGCGCATGCTGAAGGAGCAGAGGCACGACCGTGACGAATGATGCGCGTGACCGCATTCTGCAGATGGTTGCGTCCGACCAGGTGACGGCCCAGGAAGCGGCGCAACTCCTCGATGCGCTGACTGAGGAGCAGAACCGTACGCGCAACCGGATGGTACGTGTGCGTGTCACCGATCTGGCAACCAGCCGGATCAAAATCAATGTAACGATTCCTGTCGGGCTGATCCAGGTTGGCATGCGGTTGGGGTTGCGGCTGGCACCCCAACTCAGTGCTGCTGCGCTCGATGATCTGCTGCGGGCCATCGCCGGGGGTAGTGTGGGTCGCCTGCTCGATCTGCACGACATGGAAGAGGGCGAGCGGTTGGAGATTTTTGTCGAATAACACGCGAGGAGAATAAAACGATGACGGAACAAATATTCCCCGCCGGTGCCGAGCCACGGGTAATTATTAACCAGGTGTGCGGCGACCTGCGGGTGCGGGCCTGGGAGATGCCCACGTTGCGCCTCGACACCGATACTGAGATGCAGGAACGCTACTTCGAGGGCGAGACATTAACAATTGTGGGTTGTGCTGATGACCTGGAACTGCGTGTCCCCGCCAATACTGAGATAAGCGTATCGGATCTGGAGGGCCACGCCCGAATCGAGGGTGTGCGTCGGGTTGATCTGACCGATGTGAGCGGCGATATTCAGTTGAAGCATATTGCCGAGACGGTTGAGTTGACCGGAGCGGCGGCAGATCTGGATGTGGCGCATACGCCAACCCTGCTGGCACGCGGGGGGATTGGCGGCGATGTGATGCTGACCCATGTCACCCGCGCCGAGATCGAAGCTGTTGCCGCCGATCTGACGGCCAACCGGGTTGAAACGCTTGTGGTTGGCTCGGTTGGCGGTGATCTGGAGGTCGAGCGGCTGGCAACAGCACTGCGCTGTGGTAGTGTCGGGCGTAACTGTGAGCTGCAGGGCAGCACAAATGCCGAGATTACGATCAACACAATTGGCGGCGATCTGGAGGTAGACGGCGCGATCCGCCTGCATGTCAGTGATGTCGGCGGCGACTGTGACCTGAGCAACATCCGGGAAGATGTGCAGGTTGTGCGGATTGGGCGTGATGCTGGTTTTACCGACATCGGTACCAGTCTGCAAGTGGGTGAGATTAGCGTCGATGTCGAGATCCAGGATGTGCATGGCACAATCGCCATCGGCAGCATTGGCGGCGATCTGGAGTTGCGCGCTCCCTTCCCGCCCGATAGTCATGCCCGCCTGAATGTGAGCGGCGATGCCGAGATTACCCTGCCCGATAACCCGAACCTGCATCTGCAGGCAACGGTTGGCGGCGAGGTAAGTGGCTATGGCGCAGCCGCGCAGGGCGAGGGCAAGATGGTCAACCTGGCCTATGGTACCGGCGCGGCGCGGCTGGAGTTGACGGTAGCGGGAAACCTGCTGCTGCGCAGTCCGGATAGTCCACGGAGCAGCAGCGGCCTCTGGTCGGATGTTGAGCGCGAGATCAGCGAGTTTGGCCGCGAGATGGGAAACCTGGGTCAGAACCTGGGGCGCGAGATGGGCAAACTGGGGCACGACCTGGGGCTTGAGTTAGGTTCGCTCTTTGGCGGCAAAGGTATGGAGACGCCCCCCTGGGAAGACTGGACGCGGCAGTCCCGCAAGGCCCGGCGGCGGGCACACCGCATGCAGCAGCGCGCCGGACGGCATGCGCGCCGGGCCTACAAGCAGGCCGAAAAGCATGCCCGGCAGCAGCCCGAAACCGATGCCGATAATCCCCGGATGCATGTACGCTTCAATGACCGGGAGTGGTGGTTCGACCCGGAGCGGCTGGAGCGGATCAAGGAGCAGGCCCGCCGGGCCGCCACGGAGGGCGTTTCTGAGGCGCTGGAAGCTGTGGAGCGGGCGATCAACAAATTGCATGTTCCCGGCACGCCCCCGCCGCCGGAGCCATCCGCGCCGGAGCAGTCCGCCCCTGCCGAAGCTACCACACCGGAAGACACACCCACCGCCGCAACCGGCCCGACCACCCGGCTGCAGCAGGAGCAGCCGGCGGCGCAATCCCAGGCCACCCCGCAGCAGCGCAATGTTGAGAAAGAGCGCGAGGCGATTCTGCGGCTGGTTGCCGAGGGGCGCATCACCCCCGAAGAGGGCGACCTGCTGCTCGAAGCCCTGGAGAGCTGACAATACGTGAAACGTGAGGCGGACGACGGACGACGGACGACGGACAACGGCTTACGGAGAAGTCAATGGCAGTTGCACTCAGGCGGCCAACCGGGATGGTGGCGTTTAGCATTGTCTGGGTTGGTCAGGTTGTTTCGCTTGTCGGCACCGAGATGACCCGGTTCGCCCTGGCACTCTGGGCCTGGCAGACCACCGGCTCGGCCACGGTAATGTCGCTGGTGGTCTTCTTCGAGTTTGGGCCGACGATCATTCTGAGTCCGGTAGCCGGGGCACTGGTGGATCGCTGGAACCGCAAACTGGTCATGATGCTGAGTGACCTGGCGGCGGGTCTGGGCACGGTTGCCCTGTTGCTGCTCTTCCTCACCGACAATCTCCAGGTCTGGCATCTCTTTGTGGCGGGGGCGTTTACCGGGGCATTTCAGGCATTTCAGTGGCCGGCTTACTCCGCCGCCATCACGACCATGGTTGCCAAAACGCAGTATGCCCGTGCCAATGGCATGCTGGCGCTGGCCGAGTCGTCCGCAATGGTTGTGGCCCCCCTGCTGGCCGGGACGCTGATTGGACTGATCGGCATTGGCGGTGTGATGTCAATCGATGTAGTAACATTTGTCTTTGCGGTGGGTGTGCTGGCCCTGATCCATGTGCCGCAACCGGCCGGCAGCAAAGAGGGGCAGGCGGGGCGCGGCTCGCTCTGGCGCGAGTCGCTCTATGGCTTTGACTATATTCGCCGGCGACCCAGCTTACTGGGGCTACAACTGGTCTTCCTGGGCATGAATTTCTTGAGTGCCTTCTACCTGGCGCTGATGTCTCCAATGATTCTGGCCCGCACCGGGGAGGATGCCCAGGTGCTGGGGACCGTGCTTGCAAGCGCCGGGATTGGCGGTGTGGCGGGCGGCCTGACGATGAGTACCTGGGGTGGGCCGCGCCGCCGGGTGCATGGAGTATTGGGAGGGATGGCGCTTGCCAGTCTGCTGGGCATGCTGGTGGTGGGCCTGGGGCGCTCGCTGCCGGTGTGGGCCTTCGGCGCATTCGCCGGGGCGTTTTTCGTGCCCATCCTGAATGGCGCAAACCAGGCGATCTGGCAGGCCAAGGTTGCGCCGGACCTGCAGGGACGCGTCTTCGCCGCCCGGCGGTTGATCGGACAACTGACCCTGCCGGTTGCGCTGCTGCTGGCCGGTCCGCTGGCCGATTTTGTGTTTGAACCGTCAATGCAGCCGGGGGGCGCGCTGGCCGGTTCCGCCGGACGACTGATCGGCACCGGCAGCGGGGCCGGGATGGCGCTGTTGATCGCGTTGGTCGGGGTGCTGGGTATTGGCGTGAGTCTGAGCGGCTACCTGTTCCGGGCCGTACGCGCGGCCGAGACGCTGCTGCCCGACCATGACGAGGAAGCGGAGACGTGAGCAATGTTGGAGAGTTGCGGCACGACTGATGTTTACCTTGTCAAAAGCAACGTCCCGGCTGTGGAACATAGCCGGGACGATTTCCTGGTCTCATTTAATACCAGGCAATTGGCGGGGAGGGAGGGATTCGAACCCTCGAGGGGCGTGAGCCCCTAGCGGTTTAGCAAACCGCCGCACTAGGCCACTATGCGACCTCCCCATTATCTAAGGCAACGCTACCAGTATACCACCTGCACCCATACCTTGTAAACCGAACCGTGCTGAGCACTCTGGCGGAGGAGGTGGGATTCGAACCCACGAGGCTTTTTACACCTGGTGGTTTTCAAGACCACTGCCATCAACCGCTCGGCCACTCCTCCAGTAAAACAGCGCTAAGTAGAATTAGCTTACCATTAGTATCTGGCAGGCGGGACAGGAATCGAACCTGCAACCTGCGGTTTTGGAGACCGCTGCTCTGCCAATTGAGCTACCCGCCTGTATGTACTGCCAAATGATACCACAGCGTGCGCCGCTTTGCAACCCGGCAGGCCCCGGCAACCTGATCACGCTGTTCAATCATGGCCGCGCCAGATCGATCCCGACAGCGCGGGGCACCTGCTTGTGCCGTCCACAGCCAGTGTCCAGCACCTCTGCCGGCCCGGCAGTCACCCCGATCCGAATTGGTACGTGGTATCATAGTACTACAACGAAATTTCTTTTCACCACGAAGACGCAGCGTGCGCAGAGATGACCAACATCAGATGAACTGCCCGGCATTCGCTCCATCTTTGGCCTGCGTAAGGGAAGTGAATGCTTGTTGTAGTAATAGTTGCTAAAATAGCCGGAATATACTACAATGTGGACAGATCACTATGATATCTGTTTTGTTTTTAGTTACCTTTTGCTGTCGGTTTTTATTGGTGGAACCAACGACAAAGAGATATACTATGATTGGTGCCAAATTCGGACAAACATAGCATTAGTCGGGAGACTCACCCTGGCCACCTGCAGTACATAAGACAATACCGTGGCAATTTGATAGCTGCCTCTTACTGTACGTCTGTGACGACTGGTGTGCAAAGCGGTATGTGTACCAAGGAGTAACATATGATTCTTGATATGATGATTGTCGTAGTCGTAGCATTAGTAGGTTTCACTTTATTATACAAATTTATTCCGTATCGTAGGGCAGGAGATAGAAAACCTTCCATAGCCTTACTTCCAAAGTATAAAAAAACTGCTCATTTGAAGGCTAACAGAGCAGAGCTTGAGAATAAACTTTCCACATATGGCTTTAAGAAAATCAGTTCAATCAATAACTTGACTTATTATGAAAGGGGGTCTTTGCTGGGGGATTTCTCTGTAAAAATCATGAAAGTAAAAATTGGAGTAAAAGAAATACATAATGGCATATCAGAAATCACCATTGCAGCAAGCTGGTTCGCTGCGTTTGATACCGGTGATTTTTGGATCTTTATCACAGAATTGACAAGGAAATTAGAAGATAAATAAGAAGTGATGATGGCTATTCCGCAGACCGACGGGCATTTCATCCGCATAGATTGCCAGTGGTGTATCTTCGGCAAACGCATAGGCCTGTGCCAGGGAGTAGACATTGGGGGCCACAAAGCCCTGCTGATGCTCATGGATCTGTAACCTGATACAGTCGCGCCAGTTGTCCGGGGTTATCGGGCGCAGGGTGATCTGCATGCTCTACCTCCTGCCAAAACTTTCTCACGATTCATTCCTCCAATCCCTCGTAGAGACGCGGCATGCTGCCGCCTTATCTTACTACATTGCGCTGGTTGTATAATACCCACGACTCAGCAGCGAAGGGAGATGTTATGCACCTATTTCCGACGATTACCACCCGCCGGTTGATATTGCGGCAGTTTACATTAGATGATGCCCCCGCCATTCAGCGCCTGGCCGGTGCGCCGGAGATTGCCGCCGGTACCTTTATTCCGCATCCCTACGAAGACGGTATGGCCGAGCAGTGGATCACCAGCCAGCAGGCTGATTACAAAGAGGGCAAGCTGATCAACTTCGCCGTCGTGCTTGCCGATGAACAGTCTCTGATTGGCTCAATTGCCATGAAGCTCTATCCGTCCCATCGCAATGGACAACTCGGTTACTGGATCGGGGTGCCTTACTGGGGCCAGGGCTACTGTACCGAGGCAGCGTGGGCGGTGCTCCAGTTTGGCTTCACTCAGCTTGATCTGCAGCGTGTCCGGGCCGCGCACTTCAAGCGAAATCCAGCATCGGGGCGGGTAATGCAGAAGATCGGCATGCAGCACGAGGGATGCCGGCGCCGGCACTACCTCCATCGGGGCCAGTTTGAAGATGCCATGCTCTATGGTATTCTACGCCACGAGTTTGATGCAGGTTGATACGGCAATCAGCCACAAAGATAGACACGGGACGAAAGATGGTTCGCCCCTACTTTACGCCCGCCACCGCCGATTGTGCTGTGGCATGCGCGGCAAGCCAGTCGGCCATGACTGTAAGTGCCAGCCCCATATTACCTATCTGACAATGGTTTTGCCCCTGCTCCGCCGCCGTGAAGATCCGCTCCGTGATTGAGTGCGCGTGGGTCAGCGCTCGCACTTGTAGCTGGTGCATTTTCAGCGGAATAAAATGATCCGCCACGCCGGTGAGAATAAGCACGTCCTGCGTCACCCGGTCGGACTGTAAATTTTCAGCATTGAACTGCAACAGCGCCCGGGCCGCATCCACAGTAGTGCTGGTCTGTGTGATGTATATGAGATTGTCGATGCCCCACTTCTCCTGCGGCAGCATGCGCATCTTCCAGTCCGACAAGATATTCATCATGCGTGGATGCCGGAGCAGCCGGCGCGCAAAGCCGGCAACAAAGCGGGGCGGGATCTGCATATAGTCGTAGGCGATGCTCCAGGCAATCACCCGCTGAATACGCGGCTCGTTGGCCGCCGCCCGGAAGCAGAGCCAGCCCCCCATTGAGATGCCCAGCCAGGTGACATCCTGGAGGTCAAAGTAGTCGAGAATCGCCCGGGTCGGCCGCTCCCAGGTGTACTCCAGCGGCAAACCATACGTGCGCAACGCGCCGCCCTGCCCTGGCCCCTCAAACAGCACAATGTCATAGCCCCGCTCCGCAAAATAGCAGGCGATGGAGTAAAACTCCTCGATAAATGAGTCAAAGCCGCCATGGATCACCAGCGTGCCCCGCGCGGTATCGCCCTGGTGCGGAACGCGCAGCGCCGGCAGGAAGGCATCTCCATAGGGCACAGTGTGGCGTTCCAACTGCTCGCCCGCAAATAGATCATTGTAGAAGAGGTCGATAAACCGCTCATACAGCGCCTGCTTGTCGGGGTCGGACGGGTGGGTGAAGAACTCCGCCGCGCGGTAGTAAAACGTGCCATGCATGCGCCGCCCCTCGTCGAATGCTCGCGTGGCCTGCCGGACCAGTTCGCCCTTCCAGTCGGCCAGCGTCTGAATGCGCGCCCCGGCGGTGCGCATATCTTCCAGGCGGGCATAGCCCGGCGAATGCCGGCGGTTCAGTTGGAAGTCGATAATTTTGGTCTTGTGCAGCGTATGGTAGCCCACCGGAAATGTAAACTGTGCCATTATCCACCCCTTTCAGGTGGAACGATTAAGGGGCAATCCTGCTCCTACTCATCACCAACAACTGCCGCGACATCAAAGGCGGCCGGGTAGCGCGTCACCACCGCATCAACGATGGCCTCGCCCATCGCCCAGAAGCCTCGTTCCGCCTGCAGTTCGGTGCCCCGCCGGCACCAATGCCGGCCGCGTTCTGCATCCGGCCAGACATCCAATCCCTGACTGCTCAATTCATCCAGAATCAGCCCGACATGCCGGATGAGTGTGTACCCGATTGCGGTTGCGTCGGGAGTGCTGATCGGGTGTGATAATCCGTTCTTCATGGGTGCCTCCTGCGGGTCAACTGCCCGCGCTGAGGCGGCCATGCCGAAGCGGCGCCACTGCCGCATGGTACAATGGCGACGCATTGGCGCATCGACCGCCAGTGCGCTGCCCTACGGCTGCTTGCACCAGCCGTAGGGCGCTCAAGATAATGGTCTGTATTTAACGTACAGTACCACGACTGTGTCAGTTTGTCAATGGGGTACCGTATGCAGCGCTTCGGGGAGAAGTTACGGACACTGCGGACGCGGCGTGGCCTGAGTGTGCGTGCGCTCGCCCGGGATCTTGGCTATGCCACCCACAGTTATATCAGTGACATCGAAGCGGGACGCACGACTCCACGGGTTGAGTTTATTATCAAAATCGCTGATTTCTTTCAGGTTAGCCTGGATCAGTTGGTACGCGATGAGCTTGAATTGGACCCGGATAGTGGCAAAAATGCCTGATACCAGGTTGCCGGCAAACCAGCAATCAACTGGAACGGGGCAACGGCCACAGGACTGCATGTGCCCGTTCATCACCTCTGCGTCTGCTATGACTGCTGTGGCTATGACAACAAATCAGTATGAAGGATGCGGGGAGCGCATTCGTGCCCACCGCGCGCCGATACCGCTGGTTTGCCGTCGGGGTCTTTTTCTGCTTTATGCTGCTGCACCAGACCGACCGGCTGCTGATTGGCCCGCTGACAACCCCGATTATGACGACCTTCGGCATCGACGAGGTGGCGATGGGGGCGGTGTTTACCGGGGTGCTGCTGGTTGGCGCGATCTTCTATCCGATCTGGGGTTATCTGTATGACCGCTTCTCCCGCGCGCGGCTGCCGGCGCTGGCTGCGTTTATCTGGGGCACCACCACCTGGCTGAGTGCGCGGGCACCCACCTTTCCGCTCTTTCTGGCCTCGCGCGCTTCGACCGGGGTTGACGATGCCGGCTACCCCGGTATTTTTAGCCTGGTCGCCGACTATTTCAGCCCAGGTGCGCGCGGCAAAGTGAATGGGTTGCTCAACCTGACCGCGCCCCTGGGGTATATGCTCGGTCTGGTGCCGGCTCTGCTGGTTGGTCCGCAGATTGGCTGGCGCAATGTCTTTTTCATCCGGGATCGTGGGTGTCGGACTGGCGCTGGTCATCTTCAGCATGGTGTGCGAGGTGCCCCGTGGTCAGGCCGAACCCGAACTGGCCGATCTGGAAACTATTGTCACCTACCGCTTTGACTGGCGTACGGCCCGCTCCCTGCTACGCAACCGCACGCTCCTGCCACTCTACACGCAGGGCTTTTTTGGCGTTTTTCCCTGGAATGTGATTGCCGCCTGGTTTTTCCGCTATCTCGAAATCGAGCGGGACTACACGACGGATCAGGTGCTGCCTATGATGACAGTGGCGGTGTTGTGTATGGCCGCGGGCAATGTCCTGGGCGGCGCGCTGGTCGACTGGCTGTTTACCCGCACCCGGCGTGGGCGACTGCTGATCTGCCTGGTTGGGATGCTGGCTGTAATGTTCGGTTGTTGGCGACCGCATACACACTCCTTCTGCCTGAATCCGGGTGACGGTTTGATATGCGTACACTGCACTGCAATAAGTGTGCCGGATCGGGCACAGACAGGGAGGCTATTTCTGCAACTGTTAATAACACGCGTTACGCGGTGGTTCATCAAACCAGGCGTTTCACCCGGTGGAGGCCCGATTCGCCTGCGGCAGCATGGTACTCATTTTTCTTTTTCACAAAAAAATTCACAACGTGAATTTTTTTGTGAAAAAGATCTTGATCTCTTCCGCCCTGCCGGAGGCTGAAATACCTTTCAGGTCAGTGACCGCGTAACGCCTGTTCATAATTATCGGCCAAGTCTTAACAATAATTTTACAAACAGAGCGGTAAATATGGTTTACATTACTGAGTAGGAAATCATTACTTCTGTTATTGACAGGACTTACGCGGTGGGAGTTTGGACCACGAACAACACGAAATGAGCGAAAACCGCGAAACGGCCAATCCTGGCATGCAGCAGGCGATCCCGGGTTTTGACGGAGGATATCGTCTCCGGCAGGGCGGAAGATTCCCGATCTTTATCATAAAAAATTTGCACAGGGTGCAAATTTTTTATGATAAAGATAAAAAGAGTACCATGCTGCCGCAGGCGAAGCCGGCTTTCATTGGGTGAAACATCCGGTTTGTAGATCAACCGCGTAACTCCTGTTATTGACAGGACTTACGCGGTCGGTTCCAAACCAGGCATGTGCCTGGACCCATGGCCCGATTCGCCTCCGGCAGGGTGGAATGGGACCATCTTTTTCAGGAAATGTGGCACATTGTGCCACATTTCCTGAAAAAGATACAAACGTACCATGCTGCCGCAGGCGAAAACGGCCTTTGTAGGCGTACATGCCTGATTTGTACGCCCACTGCGTAAGTCCTGT
>DAOTUI010000035.1:0-5335 GCA_034437035.1 Chloroflexaceae bacterium | reverse complement strand
CTCGCACACCGCCGATATTGATAATATTGGCATAATAGCCATTCTGGAGCAACCCGGCTTCCAGGCCGGGATTATACTGCGAGGTTGCGGTGCCGAACGCGCCTGAGCGATGGCGGTTGGCGCGTTCGGCTAACTCAGCGGTAATGCTGGCGCGTTCGGCGGCGAGTGCCTCCGCTGTCTGCGTAGCTGCAGCAGTTGTCGCTTGTGTCGCTGCTGTTTGTGTCGCTGCTGCTGCCAGATTACGGCTTGATGCTGTCTGAGTAGCACCAGCAGCGGCAGTCCGGGTCCGGTTAGGCGTGGCGGTTGTAGTTGGTTGTGGCAGCATAGTTCCGATTGGTCCCCTGGTCGTATTCGCAATAGCAACTTGAGCAGAAGCGGTTGTCTCCTGGGCAGGCCGGGTATTACCACCTGCTGCAGTAAGGGGTTGCCAGGACCAATCCGGAAAATTCAAAACTGCAACAATTAACAAGGTTAATACGATAGCACCGAGTGCGGGTAACATCCATAGACGAAATTTGCGCTGAGTGGCTTGGTGTGGTGATGCTGGTAGCTGTAACTGAGATTGGATCTGGCGTAATTCCTTACGCATAGCAGCCGCACTGTCCGGACGTCTGGCTGGGTCAAGTGCCATGGCTTGCATGACCAGATTGCTCAACTTGCGCGGTATTTCAGGATAGACCTCGTGGAGCGAGCGCAGAGGGTCCGGTTGATTGCTGACCAGTGTCGTGGCCCGCTCCAGCGCACTGGTCGGGGGCGTGCCGCTGAGCAGGCAGTACATCGTCGCGGCGAGGGCATAAAGATCGCTGCGGGTTGTAGTTCCCTGTTGTTGCGCTTGCTCAGGGGGAGCATACTGTGGAGTGAATCCCAGTATACTCATCTGGTTGGTCGTATACATATTTGCGACCGCGGCACTCTTTGCCAGCCCAAAATCGAGCAAAATAATATCGCCATTGTTAGTGATTTTCAGGTTTTGCGGTTTAATATCACGATGAATAATTTGTGGATCTTGCGAATGCAGGAAATCGAGGGCATCCAATAACTGATCTATCCAGTGCAGAACCTCCGCGATGGGAAAGGGGGTATCGCGCTGTCCCAGCATGGTCCCCAGATCCTGGCCGGGAATAAATTCCATAACCAGGAACGTTCCCGTTGTATCAACAAAAAAGTCCGTGACCAGGGGCAGACTCTTGTGGCGTAATTGCGAGAGCAGGCGGGCTTCATGTTTAAAGGCGCGCTTATACGACTCACCACTCACGAGCGTCTGTTTTAACGCGCGGGTTGCTTCAAGATTAAGATCGATAACTTCGTAGACCGCGCCCATGCCGCCCTCACCGATGAGTCGGACAACGCGATAACGATTGTTGATGACGATGTTGGGTTGCAGCATAACAGTCTGTCTTCCTCTCACCAATGCGTTGGACAACGTGATAGTGGTTGCTGATGATGCCGGGTTATAGCATAATCGCCTGTCTTCTGTAGGTCTTGTACAAAATTATGAGTTGTACTCGTGAGTTTCAAAAGGGTTTAATGATTATAAATATTCTTTAATTGTTTGTAAACTTATTCCAATGGTCCTCTTCCGGAGTAGTACTTATGGGTTGTAATAATCAACCATTTGCGCAAGGAAAGATCTGAGAAATATATGGTAATGTTGAGCATGTTTGAATACACTGTCGTACATTGATGATGGTGTCTGAGCTTCGGAGGACATACATATGCAAGACTCTTTCATGGTAACCCCGTCAGCTTTTCCAGTGAACTGTGGTTCAGTAAAGATCGAGCTTTGTTGCCGTCAGGCGACACGGTGTCCCGGTTGGTAATCTCAAAATGTCAACACCCGCTACTATGGAAGTAAGAGTGTATGCATGTGTCCGTATTGTAAGTGAAAATGGCGTCTCTGCCAATTCCATTATGGGAGAATCTGAACAACGAAGCTGTTCTCACCGTTCGCTTATTCCTAGAGGCGGTTCATGAAATTGCCCCACCAGCAGATCCAAAATGGTCATTTTTGCGACGTGTCACTCCACCTGACGGCTCTTGTTGTCGAAATGTTTGACACATTTCGGTATCGTGTAAGCCATAGTGGGGAACATGTTCTAAAGTTAGCCAGTTTTTCGTGTTCAAGTGGAGCCAGAATTTCATTTAATGCTTTAAAAAATAAGCGAACGGGAAGGTCCTGATACCAGATAGCCGGATGTAGTCCCTGTTGCGCGTTCTTTTTTCTAGTGCGAGGAGGAAAACAACCCCATGCAGCGTACGTTCAATCTGATCATTCTCGGTCTGCTCGCTGTCGTTCTGGCGGTTCCTGGGAGCGTGACCCGTTCTGCTCCCGCTACCGCGCCGCGTGATTCGGCCTTTGGGTTGAATAGTCATATTGCCACCCGCTATCCCGATCCATCAAGTCTCGATATGCCGGCGGAAGTATTGGCCCAGACGGGCGCGGGTTGGGCGCGTGAGGATTTTCAGTTCCACCGCATGGCACCGGAGCCAGGACAATATGACTGGACATTTCACGATAACGCCGTTGATGAACTGATTGCCCGTGGAATTACAATTATCGGCGTGCTGAATGGTCCTACTCCCGCCTGGGCCACACCGGGCAATCCCGGCAATGACTTCTATCCACCTGACCCGCAACTCTTTGCGGAGTTTGCCGGCGCGGTTGTCTCGCGCTATAAAGGCAAAGTATCTTACTGGGAGGTCTGGAACGAGCCGGACAATGCCAGCTATTGGAAGCCGGGACCAAACGCGGTTGCCTATGCCAATCTGCTCAAGGCGGCCTATCCGGCTATCAAAAATGCCGATCCGAATGCCAAAGTTCTGGTTGCCGGCCTGGTTTCGCCGGAACCGGCAGGAAGTTTTCTACAAACCCTGGCCGACAATGGTGCCTGGAATTCCTTTGATATTATCTCGATTCATCCCTACACTGACCCGGCGAGCCCTGAAGAGGGTCAGATTGGTGTAGGTGTGAGTGCGGTAAAAGCCCTGGCTGACCGACTGGGCTCGAAGCCGATCTGGGCCACCGAGTATGGCTGGTCAACCGGCCCGGCTGATCGCGGTGGAAATGTTGTCAGTCCTGCAACTCAGGCGAACTATCTGGTGCGGGGTGCGGCATTGCTGCGGGCCGCCGGTGTTGAACGGGTGCTCTGGTACAACTTTAAGGACAGTGATCCCGGCCATGGGCTGGGTTTAATCAGTTATGGCGGCGGGAATACCGATTATAACGCGCGCAAAGATGCGTTCAATGCCTTCAAAACCATGAATGAGCAGCTTGCCGGGACGACCCCGGCGGGTTTGGTAGATCTGGGGCAGCGCAACGTTGTCTTCGATTTTGAGAATTTTGGCTCCTGGGCGCGCGGGGATCAGCCCAATGGGACGTTTACACAGAGCAACGCTCAGGTTCACAGCGGTGGTGCGGCGGCTCAATTGAGCTATAATTTCCCTGGTGATGGTAATGATTATGTCGTGTTTCGATCGAATTCCCAACCAGCCATACCGGGAACTCCAAGTCAGTTGGGAATGTGGGTGTACGGCGATGGTAGTCGTCATGCATTAAAAGTCTGGATCCGTGACGCTCAAGGTGAAGTGCTTCAGTTTCGTTTAGGCATCATCGGTTCTCCTGGATGGGAGTTTGTGGTAGCGGCAATTCCAGATAGTGCCGAGCGCATTGACCCACCGGGTGGTACTGGACGTGTTGATTTCCCGATTCGTCTGGAAGCGATTGTTCTTGATGATGATCCTGATGATAACCCACAAAGAACAGGTACAGTATATCTGGATGATGTAACGGCGGTAACGGGGCCAAAAGCATATGCTGCACGGTTTAACAAGGGCGGCGAAGTAGTTGATGTGCTCTGGGCTCCTGATTTTGCCGAAGTTAGTGTTCCCACTAATTCCAATCAGGGAACGCGGGTGGAACTCTGGGGCGAAAGCCAGACGGTAACGGCAAGCAATGGTCAGTTTACCTTTGCAGTCGGGGAGAATCCAATCTTCTTGCGGTATGTTCCCGGACAGCCGCAACCGCAACCGCCGAGTAGCCCGCAACCGCAACCGCAGCCGCAGCCGCAGCCGCAGCCGCAGCCGCAACCGGAAACACCGAGTGGTCCGCAGCGCTGTTTTGATGAGACCGGCTTCTGTATTGCCGGGCGTATCCGCGAGTATTGGGAGCAGAATGGTGGGCTGGCTGTCTTTGGCTACCCGGTTGGCCCGCAGCAGTCGGAAGAAGTCGAAGGCAAACAACTTCAGGTGCAGTGGTTCCAGCGCAACCGGCTGGAGTTGCACCCGGAAAATGCGCGCCCTTATGATGTGCTGCTCGGTCGTTTGAGCGAGGAACGTCTGTTGTTACTGAATCGTGTCTGGCAGGAAGAGCCGCGTGCCGGGGGCCAACAGTCGGGTTGTCTCTGGTTTGAACAGACGGGACATAATATCTGTGATCAGGCTCCGGGCGTGGGCTTCAAGACCTATTGGGAGGAGAACGGGCTGCGTGATCCGCAACTTGCCTCCTATGATCAGAGCCTGTCGCTCTTTGGTATGCCGATAACGGAGCCCCGCATGGAGACGAACAGTAGTGGCGACACGGTGATGACCCAGTGGTTTGAGCGAGCACGCTTCGAGTGGCACCCGGACAACCCCGATAACTTCAAGGTGCTGCTGGGTCTGCTGGGCAATGAGATTGTGAACGAGTAACACCCCACGTTCCGCACATTCTTCCGCTGTCCGCCTGTCTCGGTGGCAAAGCGGAGGAATGTGCGGGAGCATTAGCCCAGAGTAGCACGCGCCTATCGCATCCCCGGTTTCGTAAGGAGACCGGGGTTTAGCATGTTCTCAGCAACTTTTCTCCAAAAGGGCCGGACATACGCGGCGATCTGGTGTAGAATCAAAGGAGCAGCCAGGGTTGTTCCGCAAATGGAGATACACGCGCCTTGCGTTGTTACCTGTTCCTTTGTTTTCTGTTCTCCAAAGTTATACACTTGTAAGATTTACGTTACCGGCTGATAATCTTGGCCCGGCATACTGGTAGCCGGGTTGTGTATGTTATACCGATGTACAGGATGTACAGAAGGATTGAATGAGCTATGATCAAGATCAGATCTTCCGAGATTACCCCCGAACATATTTACCTCTCGCGGCGCAGGTTTATGCGCGGAGTTGGTGCGCTGGCGGCGAGTACGCTGGTGCTGGGGGCGTGTGGCCGTCCGGGTGCCGCCGAAGTGCCTGAAGATTTGCAGGTCAGCACCGAGACGGATGAGTTGGGCAATTCGCTCAACTCGTACTGGCAGATTACCAACTATAACAACTTTTATGAGTTTACGACGGATAAAGAAGCGGTGGCGCG
>DAOTUI010000034.1:0-15934 GCA_034437035.1 Chloroflexaceae bacterium | reverse complement strand
ACAAAAAATTTGCACTTTGTGCAAATTTTTTGTGAACAAAGATCAAAATGTACCATGCTGCCGCAGGCGAATCGGGCGTCCACCTGGGCAAATGTCCAGTTTGTGGAACCACCGCGTAAGTCGTGTTATGTGACGGAAGATACACGGTGGTCAATACTACCATAGTATGCAACTGTTCAGACCTGGGGGAAAAGATTCACCACAGAGACACGGATGCTCTGGTTGGTCGTGCTACTCAGGAGAGATTTATCGGGGAATACCTGGGTTTTCTGGCGTCATATCGACTTTTTCGTAGACATCTTCGCGTGCAAGGGTGCATTCGATGGAGTGGATGATAATGGCAGACTCAATCCCAATCGCCTCGTGAAGCAACCACTGGCCATTCTCTTGTCGCGCATAACACTCACCCAGAGCCACTCGCGGCTGGCGTTGGGGCATGTGCGTTCGAGGGCATCAGGCAGCTAGACACTACTTCACCCAGGCTTCTTCGGTACGGATCGAATAGTGGTTGCGGCGGGTAACGTCCCGTACCTGATCCAGAAATTTCTTCGATTCCATGGTACATCTTCCCAACACGTTCTTGACATAGAGACGGATTCAGTTATATCATTCCCTGGTCGGAACCCCGTTCGGCAATACCGACGCAACGCGCACATTCTACGGAAAGATTCCGTAACAAGCAAGCGTGGGGTGACGTAGCCAGATTCCGCCTAAGTAAGATATATGGAATAAAAGACGGAATCTGGTTAAGAAATAGTTGGACGGCGTATTTAAGCCCTGATGCTTGATCGATTGATAAATGATCTGGCATTGGCTATAATGTTAAAAGCAACATCAATAATTCTAAATCAAGAGAAACAAAATGTCAGTCCAAATCATCTCCTACGCACGGCAGCTACAAATAAGGTTTCAACATATTACAGAACAAGTGACGGAGTTGGTTGAAACATCTAGCATCAAGGTTTTTAGGAATGATCCAGATAGTGACTTCTTTTTTGTAATGCCTACATATTATTGGGGCGAAACTGACGAAAAGCAAAAGTTGCTTCAAATGGAAATATTGCGCGCCTACACTGATTGGGTGCAACATTTCAGGTTGCTGATGAGTGGTTCGTCGAAAGAAGTGCAGGATCAGATAGAAGAAACCCACTCGTTTGTAATGAGTTGGGTTCAAAAGGAGAGTAGTTACGACATTCCGGCGACTATTGAAGAAGCTAAAAAGACGTTCAAACTCAAGACCCAAGTATTTTCTGATTTACTAAATATGTTAAACGCGGCAAATAAATCGTCTATTATTGTCGTACCTGACACTAATGCACTTATTTTCGCGCCAGATGTAGGGCGATATGCAACAGAAATAGGACAATCAACCTACACAGTGGTAATAGTGCCAACAGTGTTGGCAGAGTTGGATAAATTGAAGATTGTTCACCGTGACCCTGATTTTAGAAATAAAGTAGAATCAGTTATCCGTAGAATTAAAGGTTTAAGGAGTCAAGGTAGGTTGCTTGCGGGTGTCACCGTCAACAAAACTGTTACTGTCAAAATGGTGGCTAGCGAACCCGATTTTAGCCGTACTTTAGGATGGCTTGTTGAAACAAACGAGGATGACCGGATTATTGCAAGCGTATTAGAAATACAGAGGCAAAACCCATATGGAACTGTTATTGTAATGACAACAGATATCAACCTGCAAAATAAAGCCGAGATGGCAAATATACCATTCTTTGAGCCTATTAAACAAAACACAACTTCCTCAACATCGCCTTAAAACGCCGTCCAACAACCGCGTGCAGCCTGACGCCGCTGGCGCGGCCCTGACCTGGGCGCGACTTGGATGGTGGTTCCATGCCGACGCTCGCCTCGATCTCCACGCCTGCCAGCGCCGCCGGTGAAGGCCACCGTTCGGCGGCTTCACTAACGTAGGAGGACATCTCATGGCCAGTGCTTCAGACGGACGCAACGCTCAGTCAGCCCAAGCTCACATCCAGGCGGCCCGATCCGCGCCGAATCGGAAGGAACTTGAACTCAACCAGGCGGAGAACTTCGCTCGGCTCATCCAGGATTCTTCGCTGCGCCGGCAGATCGAGGACGAGATTCGCAGGGCTCGTTGAATGTAACCCACCCGACAGCGCCCGGACGCCGAAACAGGCGCTGCGTGCGTGGGGTGGGAGTCGCGCCGCGCAATGACCCGGCGTGTCGCGGGCCGCGCCGTCGCTGGTTACCGCTTGCCCGCCGCCTGGTGGCGGGCAAGCGCTTGCACGGCGCAGCGTATACCGTTGCGATCTCCACCCGCCCAACAACCGCGTGCAGCTCGACGCCGCCGGCGCGGCCCAAGACTCGCGGCGAGTCTGCAACGTCGGTATCGCTCAAACCGTGTTGCGATGTATCAATGCTGCCAGTGGCGCGGCTGATGCTGGTCGTTGGACGGCGTAATGCCGTACCGCTTGACATGGGCGGCAAAAAGTCGTACGGTACTCCTGTACAGAAAGGAGTAGTCATGACGATCCAAACGACCTATACGCAGGCGCGGGCACAATTAGCGACCTTACTTGAAGAAGTTACCCATAATCGTGAAATTGTCATTATTCAGCGACGGGGCGAAGAGGATGTCGCCTTGATCGCGGCAGATGAATTAGCTGGCCTGATGGAAACGGTGCATTTACTGCGTTCGCCCGCCAATGCTGATCGCTTGCTTGGAACGTTAGCACGTGTGCGCCAACGTCTCGGTACCGCGCAAACTATCGATCAATTCCGCCATGAGGTACAGCTTGACGCCACCGAATGAGCCGCCGGATGTACCTCACGAACGCGATGCGGTGTTTCAAGCCGAATTTCGCGACGATCTGCGGTATTGGGTCGAAACCGATCGCCGCACCGCATTGCGCATTTTCACGCTCATTGAAGCCATTATGCGTGATCCGTTTACGGGGATTGGCCGGCCCGAACCGCTGAAATATCTGGGCAGTGGCGTGTGGTCGCGCCGCATTACCCAAGAACATCGCTTGGTGTATGTCGTGAGTCATGATCGGATCGACTTTGTGCAAGCACGCTACCACTATATGCCCTAAAACAATGGTGTGCCTGCGCCGTGTGGTAGTACGAGGACGTGGGAACGGCAAACCGATCGGCCAACGACCGCTACATGCTTCCCGACTTCCGGCATTCGCGCTATTGCCGTCCACCATCCGCTTGTAGCACGACGCTGCTGGCGCGGCCTTAACGTGGGCGCGACTTTGGCGGGTGGTACGGTGCCGACGCTGGGTATTGGTCACGACGGCTGCCGGCGGCGCCGGTGAAGGCCACCGTTCGGCGGCGCTCATGCATAGCTGGTGTATAATGAGAGTCACTTTGTTGCTTTCATACATTTGACTTGCACCAACCACAAAGAGGAGGTCTACTATGACTTCTCAGCCACGAGTTTCTTTATACACCAAGGGCATAAGGGTTGAGTTTAAGGGTCATTCTGGTCCAGCAAATTTAGTCGTCCCGGTTGTATTTGAGTCAGGCAAGCATCAGGATGTGTACATCAAAATAAGCCCAAGTAATGGCGTTACTCTAGATAACACAGTTATAGTTGGTGATGCATTACAGGAAACTTTTTCCAATCAACATTCCGTATCTGGCGGAGCATCTTTCTTTGCTGAAGCAAATTACTCTTTCACTACCAACGCAGAGAAGAAGATTTACAACATTGTGTGGATGCCCAACTTTCAGGGCATCATTTTTAGGCCAGAAAAGTATATAACTGAAGATGGCCCAATAAGAGTCCAATTTACCTTTCCCATTACAAGATATGAACCCGATCAGAAAGCCGAATACATCGCCGAAGTTAAGCTTGAGGTAAAGCGAAAAGTGATCAATAGTTACAAGGTACCTTTGACCACATACCCTAATGCTGGTCGTGTTCTACTCATGAGTGGATAACCCTACGACTTCATAGCCCCTACGACTTCATAGCAATTCCCACCAGCAGCACCGTAGCTATCTCCGGCTCCGGCTCGGTGGTGGCGAAGGCGTCACAGCGCTCTAGCTCAGCGCTACTCAACCAGGGTGCAACGCGCGTACGCAGCACCGACCAGTCAGTCAGGGCAAACTCAGCCGCCTGCGGCGGGACATCCGCAACCGATGACTCCGGCAAAAACGCCCGTACCACCACCGCAGCAAAGCCTGCGCGGGTCAACTGCGCCGCCAGGTCAGCCCCCAGATCATCGGCAGGGGGAACCGGACTGCTGCCGGTAGCCGGCGCTTGCGCATAGGCCGCCGCCAGCAGCGCGGCCAGATCGGGCGGCCAGTGCCGCGCCCGTACCCAGAGTTGTGCGCCGGTCGCCACGATAACCGTCCCGCCGGGCTTTAGCACTCGCCGCAGTTCGCGCAATGCTAGATCCGCATCGGCGAACAGGCCCAATGCGGCCACACACCAGGCCAGATCTGCCACGTCCGCACGCAGCGGTAGCTCCTGCGCATCACCAGCCAGCCAGACAAACGGCATGTCCGGGTTATGCCGCCGCGCCACGCTCAACGCGGCCACATCCCGGTCAATCCCGATCACCCGACCTTCCGGCAGCAATCCCTCGGCCAGCCAGCTACTCTTGAGCCCGGTACCACAGGCCACATCCAGCACCACCCGGCCATGGCCCGAAGGCACCTGCGCCGGCACCAGCCGCAAGAGCGGTACGAGCGGCGCATGCAGGTCATCCAGGTCAACCGGATCCGGCATCGACGACTCCACTTCCAGGAAATTCCCCACCAAACCACAACCTCCTCCGTTGCACGGTAATACGGAGGCGGTTGCTTTCAATCTGATCATTTCACCTTACATGACTTACGCGGTTGAGATCCAAACCGGACGTTTGACCAGGCGGAAGCCCGGCTTCGCCTGCGGCAGCGTGGTACTTTTTGATCTTTTCGCCCTGCCGGAGACGAAGAACACCTTACCTCGGAGGACCGTGTAACTCGTATAAGATGACACGACTTACGCAGTGCGCGTTCAAACGGGCCATTTACTCCCGATAACGGCGTATTTCGCCTGCAGCGGCATGGTACTTCGTTTTTCTTTTTCACGAAAATTTGGCTCAAGGAGCCAAATTTTCGTGAAAAAGAATGTCCCATTCCGCCATGCCGGAGGCGAATCGAGCCGTTTGTCCCGGCAGACACCTGGTTTGGAACCGACCGCGTAACTCCTGTAAGATGACACGAGTTACGCGGTGGGCGTACAAATCAGACACGTACTCCCACAAAGGCCGTCTTCGCCTGCGGCAGCATGGTACTTTTTGATCTTTTTTCACAAAGATTTTGCACATAGTGCAAAATCTTTGTGAAAAAAGGTGGTTTCTTCCGCCCTGCCGCAGGGGATATTCCCCACCAGATGCAGGATCACCTGATCCATGGCAGCAGTGGCCGTTTCACGGTGTTCGCGCATGTCGTGTTGTTCGTGGTCCAAACGCCCACCGCGTAACTCGTGTTATAGGAAGAACAGACAAACACAGAACAAACCGATTGTTTGATAACAGAGCACCAGCGACGTTTTGTTCTCTGTTTCTTTGTTCTGTGTTCTCTATGAGATGCGCTAAATATCCTCAAAGCGTACATTGACATTCATCACATCCGGGCCAAGCGGCACGGTCTGGATTACGACGGCGCGACCATCGGCATAGGCCCAGCCATCGAACACCAGGTTCAGGATACCATCGGTTATCTGCGTCAGGATCTCCCGCTCCACCGCGCCATCGGGCGTGAGCTGCTCACGGTAGAAATCAGCGACCTCCTCGGCGCTGAGGGCGGTTTCATAGTTGACCGACCCACCCGCCCCGGAGAAGAGCGTCTGGACATTGCCGGCATCATCGGGCAGCGGGAAGGTATTCTCCGTTACCTGCCCATCCGCATCCAGTTCGCCTACCGCACCGCTGCCGGTTGCCGGGGCACTCGCGGCATCCTCCGCCGGTGCAGCCGTTGCGCCGCTCGCGTCCGCGTCACTGTCGGCGGCAGCTTCCCCAAACTCCAGCGTCTCCAGCAGGGTATCCAGGGCGGCCGGGTTCCAGTCATCGGACGTGGCGGCCGCAATAATCGCCAGGGCGCGCCCATCATCCAGCAGCGCCACCACCACACGCCCCTGCCCCTCGCTATCACCACCGGCCAGCGGACCACTGACCTCAACCGAACGTCCTTCAAGGCCATCGATCTGCACCGTTTCAACCTCGCTCAGGGTGACATCATCTTCCGCGTCGGCCATGAACGCATCCACCAGATCGTCCAGCGTGGGCGCATCCGGCAGCGGTGTGCCCTCAAAGACGACTTCCGGCGGTCCCATATTCACGGCAATCAGCGTGTCTTCCGGGGGCGCTTCCGGGTCAGCCGTGGCTGGGATCATTAGCACAACACCGGCATCCTCCAGGCGCGTGTTGGCGAAGACCTGCCAGCCCTCCGGCACAACAAATGAGTAGCCCGCATCATTCGTGACGGTCTCTCCCGCCGTCTGCCCGCCACCCAGCAGATCGGGCGTGTCCGGTTCGCCGACATCATCCCCGGCCTCACCGGCAGGTGTCGCCGCAGCCTCGGGCGCTGCTTCGTCTTCCATTGCGTCTGCCGCTGTATCCCCCGCGCCAACGCCCCAGACGCGCATACTCTGATCCAGCGACCCGGATACCATCACCGCGCCGTCGGGCGCAAAATCCAGCGCGGTAATTGATGAGGTGTGGTTGGTGAGTTGGACCAACTCGCTACCTTCAGCACTATCCCACAGCCGGATATCACCCCGCGCCGAGCCGGAGGCCAGCAGACTGCCCCCCGGACCAAACGCGACACTGTTAATTGCGCCGCGATGTCCTTCGAGCATGGTCACCGCATTATCGTCAGTCAGATCATATACGGCGACAATGGAGTTGTTCAGTCCCGCCGCCAACAGGCTATCGTCAGGCGCAAAGGCCAGCGCCAGCGGAAGCGACTCGGGTTCGAGGGTAGCGGTTTCCTCGCTCGCGGCCACATCCCAGAGTATAATCGTCTCATCGTTGCTGCCGGTCGCCAGCATGCTACCGTCATGCGAGAACGCCACCGCATGCACCCGATCACTGTGGCCTTCCAGCGTTTCCATTTCGCTCAGATCGCTTGTGTCCCACAGCTTCACTGTACCATCGCTTGAGGCTGTGGCCAGCATGCTGCCATCCGGCGCGATTGCCAGATCAAGGATATCATCCTCGTGTGCGGCTTCGACCAGCGCTTCTTCGCTACCGTCATTACTCCACATCTTAAGCGACTCGTCTAGCGCGGCGGTGAAGAACATTTCACCATCGGGGGCAAACACCAGATTATTGATCTGTGTGTCGTGCGCCTCGGCAACAGTCACGCTCAGGCTAAAGTCGGCCGTATCCCACAACCGCAACGTACCATCACTCTCACCCGTAGCAACCAGTTCACCATCAGGCGCAACCGCCAGCGCCATCACATCCTCGATCACCCCCAGCGCTTCCGGCTCGGCGGATAGTATCTCCGACCCGTCGGCCGTGTCCCAGACAGACACACCGTCGTTGCTCAAACCGGCAACCAGCGCCGCACCGTCGGGTGTGTAGGCCACACTGCGCACACTACCGGGATTTTCCAACTGCTGCAAGCGCGCGGCATCAACCGGACTGTAGATACCCAGATCGCGGCTATTCGACACGACCGCAAGCCGGCTACCATCCGGCGAGAAGGCTACCTGGCTCTGTGGCGGTGTGTCGGCCTCAAAGCTCTGCAGTTCACTGCCATCGGCCACATTCCAGATCTTGACGATCCGGCCAAAATCACCCGATGCCAGCAGGCTACCATCCGGCGAGAAATTCACCGCCTGCACCTGATCCTCGTGCCCGGTGAAGGTGCTGGTCTGGCTACCATCGGTCACATTCCAGAGTTGGATATCCGGTGCGCGGGGTGCTACCGCCAGCGTCACGCTGTCCGGTGCAAATGCCACATCGCTTACAGCATTTCCAATCTCGAGCGTGTTCACCAGCGCGCCATCCTCCAACCGCCAGAGCAGCACGCTCTGGCTGAGCGACCCGGCCGCCAGCAGACTGCCATCGGGGGCAATTGCAATCGCATCAATCGAGAGGGTGTCATCGTCCAGCGTGCGGATTTCGCTCTGATCGGCAACGCTGTAGAGCGCCACAAACCCATCTTCCAGCCCGGCCGCCAGGGTTGCACTGTCCGGCGTGAAAGCCAGATCATTCACCATAGATCCGGTGGGAATAAACTCCTGCGTCTCTAACGTGGCCGGATCATGCAGCCAGATCCCGACCGAGCCGCCCACAGCCGCCACACTGCCATCCGGCGCGACGGCGACCACTTCCAGACTGCCGCGCCCCAGCATGCGCTGCTGCGTAACGGCGTCGGCGGTCTCCACGGTCATTGCGTCCGCCGCCAGTTCCACCGGTTCGGGCGTCGGGGTCGCCGCCTCGGTCGGCGTGGCCGCTTCGGTGGGGGTTGTCTCTGCTGTAGTTGGCGTGGCTGCTTGCGAGACTTCCGGGGGATCGCTTGCGCCACCAGCGCAACCGGCCAGCGTCAGGATCAGCAGCAGTGCCATGACCATCCAGATCCGCATCGGCTGTGTCATCATCGAACCTCCTCTGTTTGATTGATACACGGAGAACACAAGATGCTACCGTAGCATACGGCAGTTACCAGTTCGTTACCCGATTTCACGCAACGCCTGGCCGGTAGCCGCCGGGAGAATGCCCACACAGACATACAGCCATCTGGTATAATGATTGCTTCTGACGGTCTATCTACAGAAATGTATGTCCACTTCCGCAAATGATACCTTGACGCCGGCCTGGTCAATTATGCTTGCCTCATCCGATCCGGTGGCGCGCTTTGCGGCCCAGGAGCTGCGGCGCACCCTGCAGCGGATTGGCGCACCGCCCCTGCCGATTGTGTCCGTAGCGGCGGACGTCGGCCCAACCGGACCACGGATTGCGCTGGCCTGTAGTGACAGTAATCTCGATAGAGCTGTGAGCGATGGCTTTGTGCGCACTCCCGATGCGGACGGGTTGACCTTGCGGGCAGATAGCCCACGCGGACTGCTCTACGCCGTCTATGATCTGCTGGAGACGCTGGGTTGCCGCTGGGTTGCGCCCGGTCCCACCGGGGAACATCTGCCACGCCACGAGCAGATCACGCTACCACGCATGGCCGTGGCCCAGCGTCCTGCACTTCCCGGCCGCTGCCTGGTCCTCGGGCATGACTTCTTTCTAGACGATGCCGAAGAGTGGATCATCTGGGCCGCGCGTAATCGGCTGAACACCATCTTCATCCATACAATTAATGCCCGGCCGGCGCTGGGCGCATGCTACCTGCGGCGCTGGCATGCGCGGCGGCACGAGCTATTGCCGCTGCTACACGAGCGCGGGATGCTCCTGGAACTGGGCGGCCACGGGATGCCCGACCTGGTGCCACGCCGCTTCTTCCGCCGGAACCCGGAGATGTTCCGCTACGACGGCACCCGCCGCACACCGGACTACAACTTCTGCATCAGCAATAGCGACACACGCCGGATGCTGCGCAGGCAAGGCGCGGCCTTCTTCAAAGCCCACCCGGAGGCACAGATCCTGCACCTCTGGCCGGACGATCTGCTGGGTGGCGGCTGGTGCCACTGCCCGCGTTGTGCCGGTCTGTCGGCGGCGGATCAGGCGCTGCTGGCAACCAATGAACTGGCCGAGGTGCTGGAAGAGCTGCACCCGCAAGCCCGGCTGGCCTACCTGGCCTATCACGATACGACCGCGCCACCCGCGCAGATTGTGCCACGCCCGAATGTTGTCCTGGCCTACGCACCTCGGCCCCGCAGCTATGCGCACGGCATCGCCGAAGCCACCAGTCGGGTGAACACTCCTCTGTGGCAGGCACTCACAACCAACCTTGACCTGTTTCGCTCCCCCACCGCCGGGCAAGAACAGCGCGTCTTCGAATACTACCTCGACGGCATTCTCTTCAAATCCGCGCCGCCGCCGCTGCCCGAGGTGTTGCAGGCCGACCTGCGCGCCTACCGCGAAGCCGGCGTGCATACCGTGCAGGCGCTGATGACCGGCGACCGGCCCTGGCTGGCGGCACCGATCAATGCCTACCTGTTTGCCCGGCTAGCCTGGGAACCGGAGCAGAAGCCGCAGCATCTCTTGGAGCAGTACGCGGCGGTGCGCGCCCCCCGCACCCCGGAGGCTCTGGTTGCCGCCTACAATGCGCTGGCCGATGCCTGGCGTCCGGCCCTGGACTTCCTGCCGGAAGAGCAATCGCTCGCCGGCGATATGCCCACGGCGCGGCGCAATCTATTTGCCCATCCGCCCATGGATGTGTTAGACTATATGACCGCACCACGCTCACTGCGCGAACGCCGCCTGGAGTTATTGGCGGCTACCGATACGATGCCGGCTGCCGGCCGGTCGGCCTGGGATTGTGTGATCGCTCAGGCCCACGCCGATACAGCCTATCTCACAGCAGAACAGACCGAGTGGGAGTTGGGTGTGCAGGTATTGCACTTTATCATGGTGCGGCAACGACTCTATGTGCTGGCGGAGCGCAAACCATCGCGGGCTGTCCTGAACATGGCGCTGCATGCAGCCCGGGAGGCATTGCACAACCTGATATATTGGGGCGAATACCATCTGCCCACGGCGCATGGACGGACCAACTACCGCCTGATGCGAACGCCGTTCCAGTTGCACCTGGAGGCGCTCCACGATCAGCGGTTGGCACGCCCATGGGAGCGCGTCTGGTTACGCATTGCTACCTATCGACAACTCGCCTGGTTACTCTGGCGTGTTGCGCGGAGATAAATCCAAATACGAGCCATAATCATTTGACAGTGCCATCGGAAAGTGGTATACTCCGCGAATGTCGTGCGTAGAGCGCACGTCTTTTCATGTCTAGCACTGAAACGTATCGAAAGAAATTGGCCTGTTCTAAGGCACAGCCGCAAGCTGCGACCAGATACAAGGGCCATGATATTCTTTTGTGTCTTAATATCTGGTCTTTGTTGATATATCTGGCTAATTGGAGGATAGATGCCGACCATTAATCAACTGGTTCGTAAGCCGCGCAAGCAGGTAGTAAAGAAGACCAAGGCCCCCGCGTTGCGGTTCACCTACAACTCGCTACGCGGAAAATTGACGCGCGGGAAAGGGTCGCCACAAAAGCGGGGCGTATGCACCAAGGTCAGTACGGTGACGCCGAAGAAGCCGAATTCGGCCCTGCGAAAAATTGCGCGTGTGCGGCTTTCAAATGGTCTGGAAATTACGGCCTATATTCCGGGCGAAGGACATAACCTGCAGGAGCACTCGGTGGTTCTGGTGCGGGGCGGGCGTGTAAAGGATCTCCCCGGTGTGCGCTATCACATTGTGCGGGGCACGCTTGACACGCAGGGTGTTTCCAACCGGAAGCAGGGACGTTCAAAGTATGGCACCAAGAAGGGTGGCGTCCAGACTGGTCGGCGTTAAGCCAGGTTGCCGGGCAGCATATCGGCATTGAGCGCTCTGGATGCCCGGAACCGAATTCCGGCAAGATTTGAAACACTATATTTATGTTGAGGAAAAACTATGCCACGCCGAGGAACAATTACCAAGCGTATTCCCGCGCCTGATCCGCGCTACAACAGTGTTGCGGTTCAGCAGTTTATCAACAAGGTTATGGAGCGCGGAAAGAAGAGCCTCGCCGAGCGGATTGTCTACAGCGCAATGGATGTTGCGGCAGAGCGCCTGAAGAAGCAACCGCTTGAGGTATTTGAGCAGGCGCTACGTAATGCCAGTCCCTCAATTGAGGTCAAGCCCAAGCGGGTGGGTGGCGCAACATACCAGGTGCCGGTCGAGGTGAAGAGTGATCGCCGCGCAGCATTGGCAATGCGCTGGATTCTGAATGCCGCGCGCGCGCGCGCCGGGCGACCGATGCACGAGCGGCTCGCAACCGAGTTGATGGACGCATACAACAATACGGGAAACACCATCAAGCGCAAAGAAGATGTACATAAAATGGCCGAAGCAAACCGAGCTTTTGCGCATTACGGTCGGCTTTAGTCAGATTTCTAGACTATAACAGGTTGTTTCGATAGGCGCTGATTTCACCATGCTGTGACAGCGTGTCTTACATCTGTACGTGGGTCAGATGTTTTTTTCTGGTCAGCGACGACCTGCTAGACAAGCCGTTATCAGGCCATTATCCGAAGGTGCGAGGAGATCTCGCCTAATGCGAACAGGAGCAGGATACCGTCATGCCACGCCAGACACCACTGGATCGAATTCGTAATATTGGTATTATTGCCCATATTGACGCCGGGAAAACAACAACGACCGAACGCGTCTTGTTCTATACGGGTCGTACCTATAAGATTGGCGAAGTTCACGAGGGTACGGCGGTGATGGACTGGATGCCGCAGGAGCAGGAACGTGGTATTACCATTACCTCGGCAGCCACAACTGCGTTCTGGAATGAGCATCAGGTTAATATTATTGATACGCCGGGCCACGTGGACTTTACCGTCGAGGTTGAGCGTTCGCTGCGTGTGCTTGACGGTGGTGTTGTCGTGTTTGATGCGGTCGCCGGGGTAGAACCCCAGTCCGAAACCGTGTGGCGGCAGGCTGATAAATATAAGGTGCCGCGTATTTGTTTTGTGAATAAAATGGATCGCATCGGGGCCAGTTTTGAGCGCACGATCGATATGATCAAGGATCGCCTGGGTGTCAAACCGGCTGTGATTCAGCTTCCCATCGGGTTGGAGAGCGACTTCCAGGGTATCGTTGACCTGCTCGAGGATAACGCGGTTATCTGGACCGATGATCTTGGGCGCGAACGGCAGGTGACTGATGTCCCCGCCGAGATGGTTGATAAAGTTACGACTGCCCGCCAGGAGTTGATTGAGGCAATCGCCGAAACCGATGATGAGTTGATGCTGCTCTACCTCGAAGGGCAAGAGTTGAGCACCGAGGAACTGCGGCGGGGTCTGCGCCGGGCAACGCTGGAGTATAAGCTTGTGCCGGTGCTGTGTGGTTCGGCCCTTAAGAATAAGGGTGTACAGAAGTTGCTCGATGCCGTCATCGACTACCTGCCGTCGCCGCTCGATCGACCGGCGGTGCAGGGAACCCTGTCGGCAACCAAGACCACCGAAGACGAGGATGCCACGGTCGTTACCCGTGAGACGGACGACAAGGCGCCCTTTAGCGCGCTGATCTTTAAGATCGTCGCCGACCCGTATGTGGGTAAACTGGCCTATTTCCGGGTCTACTCGGGGCGGCTCGAATCGGGCTCCTATGTACTCAACACCATCAGCGGTCAGCGGGAGCGCGTTGGGCGGATTGTGCAGATGCACGCAAATCACCGCGAAGATGTGCCGGAGATCTATGCCGGTGATATCGCCGCACTGGTCGGGCCCAAGCAGAGTGCCACGGGTGATACGATCTGTGACCCGGACCATCCGGTCGTCCTGGAGAGTATTCGCTTCCCCGAGCCGGTGGTTGAGGTGGCGATTGAGCCTAAGACCAAGGCCGACCAGGATAAACTGGGGATGGCGCTGGCCCGTATGAGTGAGGAAGACCCGACCTTCCGGGTCTATACTGACCAGGAAACGGGGCAGACGATTGTGAAGGGCATGGGCGAGTTGCACCTTGAGGTGATCGTTGACCGGATGCGCCGGGAGTATAAGGTTGACGCCAATCAGGGCAAGCCGCAGGTTTCCTACCGTGAGGCGATTACGCAACTGGTAGATATCGAGGGACGCTTTGTGCGGCAGTCCGGTGGTAAAGGTCAATACGGGCATGTCAAGGTTAAATTTGAGCCGATGGAATCCGGCGGCTTTGAGTTTGTGAATGCGATTGTCGGTGGTGTTATTCCGCGCGAATACATTCCGTCAGTCGAGAGTGGCATCAAAGAGGCCATGCAGACGGGGGTTGTCGCCGGGTATCCGGTTGTCGATCTGAAGGCGACGCTCTATGACGGGTCGTACCACGAGGTAGACTCATCTGAAATGGCTTTTAAAATCGCCGCGTCAATGGCACTCAAGGATGGTGTGCGCAAAGGCAAGCCCATCCTGCTTGAGCCGATTATGAAGGTGGAGATTGTCACGCCGGAGGACTTCCTGGGTACTGTTCTCGGTGATCTTAACTCGCGGCGCGGGCGCGTTGAGGGGATGGATAGCCGGGGGAATGCACAGGTTGTGCGCGCAATGATTCCACTGGCGACGATGTTTGGCTATACCACGGATCTGCGCTCGGCAACGCAGGGTCGGGCAACATCTTCGATGGAGTTTGACCACTACGAAGCAATGCCGGACTATCTGGCTCAGGAAATCATTGCGAAGCGTAGTTCGTAGGCTAATAGATTAAGCGGTCTTTGAACGTATCTGGAGCACAACAGGCACGACAATCGGCGGGAGCGGTGGAGGATCACACGACGAATCAGAAGATAACCGGGCCGGTATTGCTGACTGCGCCTTCCGCGGATGATTATGAACTGATCGACGCAGGCAATGGGCAGAAATTAGAACGGTTTGGTCGCTATCGACTGGTTCGGCCGGAACCCCAGGCAATCTGGGCTCCAGCACTCCCGTTGGACGTGTGGAACCGGGCAGATGCGCAGTTTCGGCGGACTCGCCACGATGATAGTCCAGGTGAGTGGGCGCAGAACCAACCACTGCCGGAGCAGTGGTTGCTGCACTATGACAATTTGCGTTTGTGGGTGCGATTAACACCGTTCCGGCATACGGGTGTCTTCCCGGAGCATACGGCACACTGGGAGTGGATGCGCCGGCAGTTGTCGGCAGAAGAACGGCAACCGAGTGTGCTGGTGCTGTTTGGGTATACCGGGCTCAGTACCCTGTTTGCAGCCCAACTGGGTGCGCGGGTCTGTCATGTTGATGCCTCACGTCCGGCAGTGCGCTGGGCCCAGGCCAACCAGGAAGCCTCGGACCTACAGGAGCGGCCCATCCGCTGGATCATTGACGACGTCATGAAGTTTGTACGGCGCGAGATCCGGCGCGGTTCACGCTATGACATGATCATTATGGATCCACCGGTTTTTGGGCGTGGGCCGAAGGGGGAGATCTGGCGACTCGGCGAAGCGCTTCCAGAACTGCTCACGCTCTGCACGTCAATTTTGAGCGAACAGCCGGTGGGGGTTCTGGTGAATGCCTATGCGACGAACTTCTCGTCGATTGCACTTTATAACACCCTGGCAGCGGTGATGCACTCCTATGTCGGGAATATATCCGCCGGGGAACTGGCGCTACGTGATACGACAGCGCAACGGTTATTGCCTACCGCGCTCTATGCGCGCTGGAGTTCAACATAACGGATCGATCACACGATCCAATTTACGGTCCGTTAAAATGAGTGGTACGGATCATGAAGCCTGGAAGGCAGGATTGTCTTCCAGGCTTTACTAAGGGCAATGGGAGCACGCCTCCCATACAGCAACACGAATACACGGCACACCAGTACAATCAATTCCAATACCGTTCAATTCTCACTATAACACTGCGGCAGGGCACGGGGTAAAACAGCGTGTCCGCATGATTTGTGTTTCTGTCGCACAGATGTCAAGTAAATCGTCAACTATTTGAGTAAGGAATTAACCTATGGCAAAGCAAAAGTTCGAGCGCACGAAGCCGCATCTGAATGTCGGCACGATTGGGCACGTTGACCATGGTAAGACGACCCTGACCGCCGCGATTACCAAGGTGCTGGCGATGGCCGGTGGGGCGACCTATACCTCCTACGACCAGATCGACAATGCACCGGAGGAGCGCGCCCGGGGGATTACCATCGCTATTCGGCACGTCGAGTATCAGACCGAGAATCGGCACTATGCCCATGTGGACTGCCCCGGTCACGCCGACTACATCAAGAACATGATTACCGGCGCGGCCCAGATGGACGGCGCGATCCTGGTGGTTTCGGCTCCCGACGGCCCAATGCCCCAGACCCGCGAG
>DAOTUI010000033.1:0-57260 GCA_034437035.1 Chloroflexaceae bacterium | reverse complement strand
CGCCTGGGTTGGAACCTACTGCGTAACTCCTATCATTAACACGAGTTACGCGGTGGGCGTACAAATCAGACACGTACTCCTACAAAGGCAGTCTTCGCCTGCGGCAGCATGGTACTTTTTTATTTTTTTCACAAAGATTTTGCACTATGTGCAAAATCTTTGTGAAAAAAGGTGGCTTCTTCCGCCCTGCCGGAGGCGATATCTCCTCGATATCTCCTTCCCGAAGAGGGATTGCGTAACTCCTATCATTAACACGCGTTACGTGGTGGTTCATCAAACCGGGCGTTTCATCCGGTGAAAGGCAGAATCGCCTGCGGCAGCATGGTACTTTTTATGCTTTTGCACAAAAATGTTGCACAAAGTGCAACGTTTTTGTGCAAAAGAAATGTTTTCTTCCACCCTGCCGGAGGCAATATCCCGCGTCAAACACAGGATCGCCTGATCCATGTCAGCATTGGCAGGTTCGCGGGTTTCGCTCATGTCGTGTTGTTCGTGGTCCAAACTCCTACCGCGTAACGCGTGTCATCGAGTGAATTTCCTGGTTTACCGTCCACTGCGCACCTCGTATTACCTGAGTGGTAGCCGCACCTGGAAGCGCGTTCGTCCCGGCAGCGAATGTACCTGAATGTCCCCGCCGTGCCGTCCAATGACGATGCGGCGGGCAATATCTAACCCCAGGCCGGTGCCTTTCTCCTGCGCTTTTGTTGTGAAAAACGGCTCCCAGATCTGTGACTGAATATCCACCGGGATACCGGGGCCGTCGTCGACAATCTCGACCAGAATGCAGCCCGGTTCACCCAGGGTTCGCAGCCAGATGCAGCCACGCCCATCCACCGCATCAATCGCATTATCAATTAGATTAGTCCAGACCTGGTTGATCTCGCTGCCATACACGTTGATATGTGGCAGGCTACGGTCATACTCGCGAATGATGGTGACCCCCCGGAGCCTGGCGCGCAGCATGATCAGCGTACTCTCCAGCCCATCGTGAATATCAACATCCTGCTCCATGGCCTGGTCCATGTAGGTATACGCCTTCACCGACCGCACCAGTTCCGAGATCCGCGCCGTGCTCTGGTGGGCCTCGGCCAGCAGCAGATCAACCGCCAGCGCCGCCTCCAGCCAGATCAACACCGCGCCCAGCACGGTTGACGGGACCAGTGCTGCCACCCGCGCTAGCCAGTGGGTGTCCAGGTTCGCCGATACAAACGTGGGTGCCAGTTGCCAGCTATCCGGCACGCCATGATTGCTGATCCAGTCCGCGATCATATCTTCGCGTTCGCTCTGCATAAATGGATCAAGCCGCGTGGCTGCGGCAATCTGGGTAAGGGCGGAGTGGCGCAACCCGGCCAACTGTTCGCGCTGCTCCGGCGTCAGCCCGAGGCTTTCGAGGCTGCGGGCCAGCGTCTCCTGCCGATCCAGCGCTTCCCGCAAATCTTTGATCGCGCGCTGGGCGGCGGCAGCCGGGTTGTTCAACTCGTGGGCCAGCCCCGCCGAGAGTCGCCCCAGCGCGGCCAGCTTTTCCTGCTGCTGCATCAACCCCTGGTATTTATAGAGTCGCTCCGCCGTGGCACTCAGAATCATGCGGCTCGTGGTTGGGACGGTTTGCAGCATCTCCCAGAAATCCTCAACCGGCAGGCGGAAGAGATGGCAGGCATGGATCGCATGTCCGGTGCCCATATGCGGGCGGCCAATCAGGATCGGCACCTCGCCGAAGAACTCCCCGGTCACATGGTTGATAAAATGGGTCTCCTGACCGCCGCTGGAGACCATAAAGCGCGCTTCGCCCGCCAGGATTACATAGAAGTAGTTGGCGGGATCACCCTGCGATAACAACAGGGTTCCCGGTTCCAGCCAGCGTTCCTCCCCACGCTGTATCAACCATTCCAGATGTTCATCGGACAGGTTGGCAAACAGGGGAACCTGGCGCAATTTCGCCTGGAGCGTCATAGGTTAAGCCTGCTCTCTCGTGGATGTCTACTGTTTCCAAATTGTTGTATAATCCCAACTCTCCTATTGTACCAGACCTGAAACTGTCGCTTGCCATGTTCATCGGGGGAGTGTGCTACACTACCGGCAGATATTGGATGCAACCAGACCATGCGGAACCACAATGCCTATGCATGGGCATGCTTCAGGTATGGCAGGAGGACAGCGGTACGATGGAAGCGGTGATCCTGGTTGGCCTGCAGGCAGCAGGGAAATCGACATTTTACCAGCAGTGCTTTTTCAATACACATATCCGGATCAACCTGGATATGCTCAAAACGCGCCACCGCGAGCGCCTGCTGCTGCATGCCTGTATCGAAATGCAGCAGTCATTCGTCGTAGATAATACCAACCCAACGATCCAGGCACGCGCGGTCTACATCGGGGCGGCGCGGATGGCCGGCTTTCGCATCGCCGGCTACTATTTTCTGGCCGATGTCGCGGAGTGCCGGCGGCGCAATGAACAGCGTACCGGTAAAGCGCGCGTGCCCCCACAGGCGATCAGCGCCACCCGCAACCAGATGCAGGTGCCGGTGTACGACGAAGGCTTTGATATGCTCTATGCGGTGCAGATCGATCCGCAGGGGGAATTTGTCGTCACGGAGTGGCCGGATACAGAAAAATCTTAAGTGACACGACGTACGCGGTTGCTCACCCAAAAGGAATGTTCGCCTGCGGCAGCATGGTGCTTTTTTATCTTCTTCACAAACATGTTGCACGTTGTGTAACATGTTTGTGAAAAAGCATGGATCTTCCGCCCTGCCGGAGGTGAGTTGGGCCATTGTCCAGGCAGATGCCTGGTTTGGAACCAACCGCCTAACGTGCGTAATTGACAGGACTTACGGAGTTACATGCAAACCGGACGTTTGACCAGATGAAAGCCAGATTCGCCTGCGGCAGCGTGGTACGTTTTGATCTTTTTCACAACATTTTTGCACATGGTGCAAAAATGTTGTGAAAAAGCATGGTTTCTTCCGCCCTGCCGGAGGCGACATCTCCGTATCTTCTCAATAATTAGGGGCGAAGGGTGAAAACCGAGAATATAAATCGCATCAGAAAGCCATCGACGTTTGGTAAAATTCGCGTTTACCCCCAATTATTGAGAAGATACCCATCTCCTTCCGGGTTCGTGACCGCGTAACGTGCGTAATTGAAGGAAGCAACATCATCACGATGAAACGTACGTCGCTTCTGCTGATCAGCATTGCCTATCTCGCCTTTATCTGCCTGGGACTACCCGACGGCCTGCCGGGGGTGGCGTGGCCTGCGCTACGCACAACCTTTACACGCCCGCTGAGTGACCTGGGCATCCTGCTGGCAGTTTTTACGATCGGATTTATCTTCACCAGTTTTAATGCCGGGCGACTTGTAGCGCGCCTGGGAGTTGGCGGTGTGCTCTTCAGCAGCAGTCTGCTGTTGACGGCGGGTCTGTTTGGATATGCCCTGGCCCCCGCCTGGTGGACGGTGGTCGGGATGAGTCTGCTGCTGGGGATGGGCAGCGGGACAATTGACGCCGGCATTAATGCCTATGCCGCCGCCCATTTCACCCGTCGGCATATGAACTGGCTCCACGCCTGCTATGGGCTGGGCGCGGCGCTGGGGCCGCTGGCGCTGACCTTTGTATTGAGCCGCGATCACTCCTGGCGTTGGGGCTATGCGCTGGCGGGGCTGGTATTGAGCGGCATGGTTATCTGCTTTGGCGCCACGCGGCGGCACTGGCAAGCGAATCAAGCTAGTCAGACGTTGGATGCAGCCGAACAGCAGCCCGCAACTACACCGATCGTCAGTATGGGGGCAACGCTGCGGCGACCGCTGGTCTGGTTGGGTATCGCTATCTTTTTTATCTACACTGGCCTGGAAGTGACCGCCGGGCAGTGGTCCTACAGTCTGTTTATCGAGGAACGCGCGGTTGTCCCGGACGTTGCCGGTGTCTGGATCAGTATCTACTGGGGCAGCCTGACGGTGGGGCGGCTCCTGTTTGGCCTGATTGCCGAGCGCTTCGGCACCACGGCGTTGCTGCGCGGGAGTATGGGCGGCATTCTGGTGGGTGTGCTGCTGCTCTGGCTCAATCCGCTGCCGCTGTTGAGTTTTCTGGGACTAGCCCTGATCGGTTTTATGCTGGCTCCAATCTTTCCACTGCTGATTGCGCAGACACCGGCGCGCCTGGGTGCGGCCTATGCCACCCACGCAATCGGCTTTCAGGTTGCTGCCGCAAATGTCGGAGCGGCGGGGCTACCCGGTCTGGCGGGAGTGCTGGCCCGGGGATCGGGGTTAGAGATCCTGGGGCCGTTTATGCTGCTGCTGGCGCTGCTGCTCCTGGTTCTGCACGAAGTCAGTGTTAATGCGCAGGCGGCAGCCGCGACTCCCGCTTCAACTACCTGATCCCCAATTGCGCGTATTTCTCTCCCCAACTGGTCTGGTAGAAGCGGGTAAATTTGAGTACAATGGTAGCACTTTTTATGTTCACCGCTAAAACGATGGAGGCAGCAGTTGAGTTCGTATGAAGAGCAACCAGTAACCTCGAACACATCCGAGACCCAGGTGCAACCGCCGGACACACCTGAAACAGCGCCGCAATCACCGGATATCCCCAAAACGTCGGCCACATTCCCTCGCACCCTGGCGATCTTCGCCGTCGGTTTATTGCTTGGCGCTGTGCTGGGCATTGTGGGCACCACCCTCTTCACCTCGCGCCCCGAAACCACTGCCGCCCAACCTGCCCCGGCGGCAGGCGGAGATACCGGCGCACCCCAGGGTATTCGGGAAACCCTGGAAAAAGCGGTTGCCGAGCAGACCCGCCACTTTAAGGGTGATCCCGACGCTCCGATCACCATTGTTGAGTTTAGCGATTTCAAATGCGGATTCTGTGGGCGGTTTGCGACGGAGACCAGTCCGCAACTGGAGGAAGCATATATCGAGAGCGGCCTGGTGCGCTTTGGCTACCAGAGTATCGCCATCCTGTCGGAGGAGTCGATCCATGCAGCCGAGGCCGGCGAGTGTGCGGCGGACCAGGAGGATTTCTGGCCGTACCACGATCTGCTGTTTGCGCAACTGGCGCAGGGCAATGGCAATTTTAGCCGGGAGAATCTCAAGCAGTTCGCCGCCAATTTAGATCTGGATACCGCGACCTTCAATGAGTGTCTGGATAGCGGGAAGTATACCGATCTTATTCGGAACCAGACCATGGATGCGCGCTCGATTGGTATTCAGAGTACGCCGACGTTTATTATCAATGGCCGTCCGCTTATCGGCGCACAGCCGTTTGAGGCATTCCAGCAGGTGATCGAGGCCGAACGGGCCGCGGGTGGGCAGTAGTATTGGATGGAGAACCGAGAACGAAAACCGAGAACAAAGCGCGTCATGTGTATTTCCAGTAGAGGCGCAGCATGCTGCGCCCCTACCTCATCAACGATCTAAGCAGTGGCGACGGCTACTGTGCCACTACAACGTCCGTCGCCGCCGGCAACCGGATGCGAAATGTCGTGCCTTTGCCGGGCGTGCTGCTCACGCTGACCTGTCCGTTCTGGGCCTCCACCAGGCGCTGCACAATCGCCAGTCCCAGGCCGCTGCCGCCGGTCTCCCGGGCGCGGGCCCGGTCGGTGCGGTAGAAGCGGTTGAAGATGTGCGGCAGATCTTCCGCCGCGATGCCCGGCCCGGTATCGGCGACCTCGATCACGACATGCTCACCGGGAGCGGTGCCAGGCTGTCCCGACGGGAATGCGCGCAGGGTGACGCTGCCATTGCGGGGAGTGTAACGTAGCGCATTCTCCAGCAGATTGCCCAGGATCTGCAGCAGTCGCTGTGGATCGGCCAGCAGGTGTGGATGCGCTTCGGGACAGGCGACATGCAGGGTAATGCCCTGCTGTCGCGCACGGGGCGACGCTACGGCAACAGCGCGCTCCAGCATGGCACAGGCATCCAGGGACTCGCCGGCAAAGGTCAGCCTCCCGGCATCGGCCAGCGAGAGCAGCCGCAGATCCTCGACCAGGTGCGTTAACAGGTCAACTTCTTCGCGGAGGGAGGCAAACAGCGCCGGGGTGGGCTCCTCGATGCCATCCTCCAGTCCCTCGGTCTGCAGCCGTAGCACACTCAGCGGCGTGCGCAGTTCATGGGCTACATCGGCGACAAACTGGCGGCGCAGATCTTCCTGGCGGGCCAGATCGGCGGCCATGCTGTTAAAAGCCTGGGAAAGCTCGGCCAGTTCCACCTCTGCCGGGATGGGCAGCGGCTCATGCCGTGCTCCGGTTGCCAGCCGTTGCGCCGCGTGCGTGAGTCGGCGCAGCGGACGCGTAACCCGGCGCGCAATCAGCAGGGCCACAGCGAAGGCAACGCCGCCGGCAACGCCACTCCCCAGCAGCACCATCCGCATAATGCTCCGGGTAAAGGCATCGCTTTCGCCCCCCAGATCGGGCAGCACGGCCAGGTAGCCCACCGGCGGCGGTGGACGGGCTCCGTCGGGGGGACGCGGGAGCGCGTGCAGTGGCATCCCCAGACTTCGCAGGCGCAACGGCAACTGGCGGCCTGCGAGGATACCGGCGCTGTCAAAGCGTACCTGCCCCCGGCGATCAGCCAGCACAACCCGGCGCGCTTCCAGCAATGTACGCTCGGCGAGACCTTCCGCCAGCACCTGATCGACATCGGCCCAGCCACGATTCTGGCGGTAGTAATCGATCAGGGCCATACTCAGGCGGTTCTGAATATTGCGGTTCTGCTGCCGGATTAGCTCGCGGTAGGCGCGCAGGATCAGGCCGCTTGCCAGCAGTGCCACCAGCAGCACCGCCAGCAGCGCCACCAGCGTGTGGGTCAGCACCAGCCGTCGGCGCAGGGTCTTCATCGGTCATCCCGGAATTTATACCCCACGCCAAACACCGTCAGGATCGCGCCGGGGTTGGCCGGGTCCGCTTCGATCTTGCGGCGCAGGTTCTTGATGTGCGCGTCAATCGTCCGCTCATACCCCTCGAAGGCGTCTCCCTGGGCCGCGTCGAGCAACTGGGCGCGGGTAAGTGGCCGGCCGGCGTTGCGCATCAGCGCCGTCAGCAGGGCGAACTCGGTCGGCGTCAACTCGACCGGGTGATCATTGACCGTCACCTGCCGCCGGTCCAGGTCTACCAGCACCGGGCCGCTCCGCAGGCTGGTTGGCGCGGCGAAGGTGCCGCTGGTTCGCCGCAACACAGCGCGGGCGCGGGCAACTACTTCGCGGGGGCTGAAGGGTTTAATGATATAGTCATCCGCGCCCAGCTCCAGCCCAATCAGCGTATCGGTCTCTTCGACACGCGCAGTTAACATAATAATCGGGACCGCCGAGTCGCGCCGGATCTGCCGGCAGACATCCAGGCCATCGATCTCCGGCAGCATCAGATCGAGCAGGATGAGGTCCGGCTGTTCCCGGCGGGCCAGGTCCAGCGCGCTACGTCCATCGTAGGCTGCCAGGGTTTCAAACCCCGCCTGCTGGAAGTAGGCCACCAGACCTTGCACGATTTTGCGTTCATCATCGACAATGAGTATGCGCTGTGCCATGGGCATTGTCCGTTGTCTGTGGGTTACGGGGTACGGGTTGCGCAGGTTCTGCCGTGACGTGCCTGCACAGAATCCAGGAAGAACTGCCTGAACAGTGTCAGGCTTCCGGGATGGTCCAATCATCCCGGAAGCCTGGAATATTGTAGCAGACGGTGGTATCCGCGTTGTGACCAGGTTAGCGCGTCTCGTCCACCAGGCGGGTGACGACATCACGGTATTCGTCAACAGCGGCCTGCACAATCGCGTCACCACTCTGGCCTTCCGCCGCAGCAATCGCGGTCAGGCTCTCGCCGTTGCGTACCCGCTCCGCAACCGTGCTGACCGGCAGCCCGGTCATGTCGGCGGTGGTGCGAATGAGGTTGCGGCGGGTGTCGCGTTCCAGGTGTTCTGTCTGGCGCTGCTCCAGTTGTATTCCCAGTGTGGCATCATTCACCAGATCGGTTGCCGTTGCCGTCATCTGATCAAGCAGTTGATCGGCGCGCTCCGGGGTGAGCCGGCCGGCCGCAACCGCGCGGTCCAACCGCGGCTGCGCCTTGTCAACGACGGCCTGTACCACTGCATCACCGCTCTGGCCCTGCGCCGTGGCAATGTCCGCCAGGCTTTGACCGGCGCGCAGACCATCGAGCACTTCACCCGCCTCCAGTCCAGTTACCTCGGCTGTCGCGCCGATCAGCCCGCGCACCAGTCGCTTCGATTGGCGTCCCGCCGGACCTGTCGGATTAGATGGGGTTTCTTCGCCCGGAGCCTGCATCTGCACCGGATCGGGTGGTTCGATGGCCGCCTGGGTTATGTCTGGCAAGCTCCAGAAAAACCCACCGATAAAGGCGATACCGGCCAGCAGTACCATGCCATAGCGTAGAAGTGTGCGTTTCATGTGAGTCTTCTCCTTGTGTGATTTACACGCGTTACGTGGTTGGTTCCAAATGAGGCGGTTGTCTGGATGAACGTCCCGATTCGCCTGCGGCAGAATGGTACTTGTTTATCTTTTTCACGAACATGTTGCACAACGTGCAACATGTTCGTGAAACAAGGATGGTCTCTTTCGCCCTGCCGGAGGCGAAAATCCCTTTTGAGTGAGCAACCGCGTAACTCATGTGATTTATGAATGAACGGCTATCCCGTTCGCTCTACACTATAGCGGCGCGGTGTGAAGAAGCTGTGAAGCGGGCGTGAAGTTACCGTGGAACGGGATTTGCAACATTAGGCATGGTGCCAACGTCCCATTGGCGAAACAGAACGATGCGATAATTGGACACTATGCATAGGAAAGGAGCCGAATCATGCAGGATCGCTTAGTGCGTTCACGGAACGATAGGATGGTTGCCGGGGTTTGTGGCGGTCTGGCGCACTACTTTAACATCGATAGCACCATCGTCCGCCTGGTTTTTGTGCTGGCGGTGCTGAGCGGCATTAGCCCGCTGATCTATGTGATCCTCTGGATTGTGATGCCTGAGGCCAGAACAACCTTCTCCAACCCGCAGCCGCCGCAGCAACTGCCCAACCGGGAGCAAGATCCGACTGGTGAGTGGCAGTATGATCCTTACACGGGCGAGCAGATTCAGCGGTAGGACAATTGACGATAGCGTTCAAAGTAAAACGAGGCGCGGGAGCATCCCGGGCCTCGTTCGTTATCACGGTATAATACCTGATGAACGTTGAGAAATTAGTCCGGATATAAAAGGTCCAGGAGTCCCAGCTTGTGAACGTTGAAAAATAGTCCGGATATGGAATGTGGTCGGATGGCATGTACCACACAGCCCAAACGTTTGGAGTCCCGGCTTCAGCCGGTTTGCGGTCGTCAACCGGCTGAAGCCGGGACTCCGGGCTCTCAGGTGTAGACTTTTTGTGGTAGGGACGCGCTTCCGCGCGTCCGTTACCTGTCCCGATGCGGGAAATGTTCTGCTGGAGCGATGGTTTCTGCCAGTCCAACCAACCGCATTCCAATGCAATCCGGCAAAAAAGTCTACACTTGAGAGGGGACTCCGGGAGCAATGTCCGGAATTAATGTTTCAAACTTCATCAGGTACATCACACAGAAACAGAATATGGAGCATACGCAATGGAGGCATTTCAGACGTTGCGGTCGGTGCTGCCGCTGGCTCTCTCCTCAGGGATTAATCTCTATCTCACGATCCTCGTCGTTGGCCTGAGCGTGCGGTTCGACTGGGTGCCGGATGCGCCGCCGGGTCTGGATGTTTTTGCCTCGCTCCCGATGCTGATTGGCGCAGGAATTTTCTATATTCTGGAATTCTTTGCCGACAAAATCCAGTTTGTTGATAACCTGTGGGATATCATTCATACCTTTATTCGTCCGGTTGGCGCGGTGATCATTGCAACCGCCGGCCTGACCGGAATCGAGGCCGAGGTGCTGGATGCCACGGCGGGGATGGTTGGCGTCGATCCGGGAATCGGCATCGTGGCGGCGGTTATTGCCGGTGGGGTAGCGTTGATTTCGCATGGCGGCAAGACCGGCACGCGTACTGCGGTCAACATCACCAGTCCGGCGGAGAATCTCTCCAATATTGTGATCAGCCTGCTGGAGGATCTGCTGGTCGCGGTGGTGGTGTTTCTGGCGCTGCTGTTCCCGCTGGCGGCCAATGTTATCTCGATCACGTTGCTGGTGGTTATCGTCATCTTTGTGCCGCTGCTGCTGCGCTGGTCCTGGTTTACGGCCGGGGCAATTCTGGCGCGGCTCAAAGCCGTTGCCCACAAGGTGCAGCAACCTGACCGGTTGCCCTCTGAGCATGCCGCGCTGTTGGGCGAACAAACGCCCCGGCTTGTCGCGCGCTGCCGGGCACAGAATATCCGGCAGATGAGCGGGCGACGTGGCTACCTGGTGCTGGCCGCCGATACGCTGACGTTTACCTATTCCCGCTGGTTCAGGCTGCGTGCCTGGAGCCTAAAACGGGAGCGCATCACCTCGGTGGCGCTGCACCGGCGGACGCTGCTGCTGGTCCTGGAAGTGCATTACCGGAATGAGCGGCAGCAACTCCACACCGTGCGCTTTGTCTTCACCCGCGACCGTGAGCCGCTGGTGGCCCGCTTTGCCGAGCAGTTGGCGGTGAGCGAGCAGGTGCTGGCTGAAAGCCGGTAAGATTGGAAGAAGCCGGGCGGACGCGCAGAAGCGCGTCCGCCCGGTGTCTGGAATAACGGTAGGTTTGGGCAAGATCCGGCGGACGCGCTTTTGCGCGTCCCTACCGACATCGGGCTATGGTACACTGGAGCGAAGGATCAGCTCAGGAGGAAGCGACATGCCGATGAATCCGGCTCCCGCTATCGACGCGCCGCCGCTGCACTCGGGCGACCGGCTCTCGCGGGCCGAGTTTGCGCGGCGGTACGCGGCCCACCCGGAGATTAGACGGGCCGAACTGATTGCAGGAGTGGTATACGTGGCATCACCCGTACGATTTACCCAACATGGCAAGCCGCATAGCGACATTGTCACCTGGCTTGGCCTGTACCGCGCTGCTACGCTTGGCGTGACCGGGGCGGACAATACGATAGTGCTGCTTGACGTCGAGACCGAGGTGCAGCCCGATGCGCTGCTGCGGCTCGAACCCGATCAGGGTGGGCGCTCGCGGGTGACTACGGATGATTACATCGATGGCTCGCCGGAGTTGCTGGTGGAGGTTGCCGCCGGCAGTGCCGCCTACGATCTGCACGATAAGCGGCAGGTGTATGCCCGCAACGGCGTTCAAGAATACCTGGTGCTGCAGATCTACGAGCAGCGGGTGGACTGGTTTATCCTGCGTGAGGGTGTCTACACATCGCTTGCGCCGGATGCAGCCGGCATCCTGCGGAGTGAGATCTTTCCCGGTCTCTGGTTCGATCCGGCGGCGTTCTGGCGGGACGACCTGGCGGCGCTGCCGGCTGCGGTACAGCGCGGGATCGCCACGCCGGAGCATGCGGCATTTGTGGCGCGGTTGCGTGGTGCGCGCTTGCCGGACGAGGAAGTGTAGGAGCTTGATCAGCCGGCGGATCGCTCTGCCAGGGCATAAAGCTGTTCGGCCAACTGCCTGATCTGCCCCCGCATGGCCAGTTTGTTGCGCCATGCTGTGGGGATATCCTCCTCGCCATAGAATGCACCCGCAAGCTGCCCATAGACTGCACCGGTTGTGTCGGCATCATTCCCCAGGTTGACCGCCAGCAGACAGCCCTCGCGGAAATCGTTACTCTGGTGGAACGCCCAGAGTGCCGCCTCCAGCGACTGGACGACATAGCCGGTGCCCCGGATGGCCGGGGGTTGCTTCTCCTTGAATGAACCGGCGGCAACCGTGTCAATCTCCGGGTGCAGCGGATGCGCGTCCCAGTAGCCGGGAATCGGGGTGTAACGCGCCGCCAGTAGTTCCGCCTTACTCACGCCATTTACGGCCCCGACCAGGAGCGCACCCAGGTAGCGGCAGGCATCAACCGCCGTTGTCGTGCCATGGGTTGTACGGGAACTCTCGCCGGCGTAGGCAATCGCCGCGCCGGGATCGCCCGCGAAGCAGAGCGGCACCGGAGCCAGGCGCATTATCGAGCCATTCCCCGCCCGTTGCGGATCGGTTAAACCGGCCAGGGGATCGCCGGTTTGCTCAAACTGGCTCAGCGCTGCGCTGGTGGTGATGCCAATGTCAAAGCAGTAGCCCTTGACGCTAAACATTCCGTGGCGCATCCAGGCAACATAGCGCTGCATCTGGTCATGCGCATCAAACCCCTGCCGCTCGACCAGGCTTGTCGCCAGGCAGAGCGCCATGGTGGTATCGTCGGTCCACTCGCCGGGCTGGAGATTGAACGGTCCACCGCCAACCATATCGGTAAGCGGAGTAAACGAGCCGGGCGGTTTAAACTCCAGCGTTGTGCCGAGGGCATCACCGGCAGCCAGACCAAGCAGCGCACCACGATAGCGGGCCAGGCGGGATGGGGACATAGGGAACCTCACTTCTTCGGTTTTGTCTCTCCGTGTATTGTAGCAGTTTTTACGGCGAAGTAGGTTTCGCTCAGCTCTTCACCCTCCCTGCATCTCGCCTTCACATCCGCTTCATACTGCCCTACCGCCCCGGTTCAGCCGTTGGCTGCGCGCGGTCCTCCAACTCCGGGAGCATGACGGCACGCAGCACCGTTGCCCGTAGCGTGACCGGCTGGTCAAACTTGCTGTTCAACTGTGCCTGAATAGCGGCGATCTGCTCCGCGCTAAACTCCTCCAGCGCATAGATCGTCGCATAGATCACCAGCCCATCCTCCTGCTCTTGCACGATCACATCGGTAATCTGGACCGGCGCAGCGGCAACCTCGCGGCTCAGAAAGGACTCGACCTGCGTCTGCCGGGTAATCCGGTCGATCGTATTAACCGAGAGCACCGCCAGCGGGATCGAGATCAACACGAGCGCCAGGATAGAGACCATAAATTTAAGCCGAACCTGCCCACGCAACCGCGCCCGCGCCGGGCGAAACCCCAGTAGCAAGTAAACGACTGATGCCGCCACCACGATGGCAATCAAGTTGGTGGTAAAGAGCAGCAGCGAACCACCCGCGATTTCCAGATCGCCGATAGCCGTGCCATACCCGACCACCCCCAGCGGCGGCACCAGCGCCGCTGCAATCGCCACCCCCGGCAGGGCCGCAGCCACTTCCTTCCGCGCGGCGGCGTACCCCCCGGCCGCCCCCGATGCCAGTGCCACAATCAGGTCAAGCAGCGTGGGTTGCGTGCGTGCCAGAATCTCGGTAGTGTCAATGGGTGTGGGCGTAACGGCAGTCACCAGCATGCTCAGCCCAACGGCCAGAGCGATCCCGGAGAAGGTTGAGCGTGCCGCCAGCCGGAGCATCCGCAGGTCGCCATGCACAATGCTCATCGCCATTGCCAGAATCGGACTCATCAGGGGAGCCACCAGCATCGCGCCGATAATCACCGCCGGGCTGCCCTGGTGCAAGCCCATCGTCGCAATCGTCGCGGACAGGCTAATCAGGATGAAAAAGTCAATGCTGGGGTTAGCCGACTGCCGCATCTGCTGGGAGATCTCGGTTCGCTCAAAAATAGTCAGTTTGGGAAAGGGCGCGGAGAGAATTTCCCAGGCACGCCGTTCCCAGAACCGGCGCGCGCCTTCGTAATGCTTGACCAGCAGCACCGGGCGCGGTGACGACTGGGCAACTTCGACCGGTAGCCCACCAAAGATCGCCTGATCCAGCACGCCGCCGCGCGAAGCTCCCAGGATCACCAGGTCAAAGTTGGGGGCGGCCTCCAGAATACGTTCCCGGACATCCTCTGCCGGAAAGACCTGCAACTCAACCGGGCTGACGCCGTCGTGCCGACTGATCATCGCCTGGAGCCGCTGACGGGCCTGCTCGACACTATCGGGCAGGTAGGCTTCCTGCACCAGATTCAGCGCAACAATCCGGCCGGGTTGCCCATCAACCATGTTTTGGGCCAGTTTGATCGCCGCCATTGAATTCCGGCTGTCGGCGGTGGGTACCAGGATGCGCTCGATCCGCTCGGGCAGGCAGCCGCGTAGCACCACAACATCACATGTCGCGGTACGCACAACCGGATCGAGCAGTGGCCCCAGGTCAAACGGCCCGCCGGTATGCTCACCTTCCCAGCCCAGCAGAATCAGATCAACCCGTTCCTCCTGGGATGTCCCCAGAATACCATCAACCGGCGATTGGGCCAGGCGCACCAGCACCTCAACCGGCACTTTGCCAACACCGGCCTGGTCAACCATGTGCTGCAAATCCTGGAGTTGCGACTGCGCCAACTGCCGCTGAATATGCTGCGGCACCTGGTCCGGAAAGATAAAAACCTCCAGCACCAGCACGCGGCCCCCGCGTGATCGCGCCAACATTGCGCCTGACCGGATCAGCGCGGGTGCGGTTTCCGGATTGGCAATACCAACCAGCACCGTGTAGACCTTTTTGGGCGGAACCACCCCCATGTCGCTGACAACCGACTCCCGGCGGCGTGTTGCCAGTTCACCCTTGCGCGCATAGCCCGCATAGTAGAACAGGCCCACCAGCCCCCATCCCAGCGCAACCAGGATCGCGGTCAGTGGCAGAACGGCTGAGAGCACCAGGCAGATCACACTCGTCAGCGCCGGGAAGAGCGGGAAAAACGGCAGCTTCAACCAGCGCTGTTCCGGCAACCGGGCCGGGATCAGCCGCAGCACATAGGGCAAGTTGAGCAGCAGCGAGGTCCACAAAAAGGCCAGCGTAACCAGGCTGACCAGGATCAGGCTGGGCACAAACGCCGCCGCCAGCGCGCTCACGAGGGCGAGCAGCCGCAGCGCGATCAGCGGCGTTCCAAACCCCGGCGAAATCGTCAGCATCTGCTCCGGGAGAAAGCCATCGCGGACCATCGTTCCAACCAGGCGCAGCATCGTCACCATTGCCCGATCCAGCGCAATAACACTGATCATCAGCCCCATCGTGACGATAATCACTTCCAGCAGCGCATCGCCGGAAAGGCTTACATTGACGGCCAGTGTATTCAGTGGAGTCATATCACCCAGACTCAGACCAACCAGGCGCAAGCCGGCTGTTGCGGCCAGTGCGCCCAGGCCACCACTCAATAGCAGCGGCACCAGCAGTGCCGGCAGCATAACCCGCTCGGGCCGGCGCATCTCGTCACGGCTGTCGAGCAGCACATGAATGCCCCAGAGACTCGCCGCCATCAGCGCCAGAACCTGCGATAGCCCGCTCGACGCGGTAGTGGCTTCCGGTAGTGGTGCATTGGCGGCTGTTGGTTGAAACCAGGCCCACGCCGCCAGGCCCAGCAGTGCCAGCAGACTGCCATAGACGATCAGGGTGCGCAACCGCCAGGTACCCTGCGTCCCGATCAGATCATTGAGCGCAACCAGGATAACCATGCCGGGAGCCAGCCGGCGCAGCGTAACGGATACGTTCAGCAGGCGCTCCAGACTGATATTCAGGTAGAGGGCCGCACCCCACCCCAGTAGTGCAATCAGCGCCAGATGCCCACCCAGCAGCAGCCAGCCGGTGGCATAGGTGCGCCAGTTCAGGCTGCCCGCCCGGGCCAGCGCAAAGAGCCCGCCGGTACCGGGTGTCACCGCCGCGCGTTCGGCATAGGTTAGAATAATCGGCAGAAACAGCAGCAGCGCCAGCAGATAGGTGCGGGGAGTCTGAGAGCCGGCCTGCTGGAGGAAGAGACCAATCAGAATAAATACACCCAGGCCAACCGTCAGGCTACTCCCCAGCGCAATGGCTCGCCAGAGTGAAACGGTTCGGCTAAAGCGAATGGTACGCTGTGTCGCCGTCGAAGGCGAATTGGTCACCATAGCGATATCACCTCCAGGATGGCATAAAGATAGCCAGGGCATTTCTCAGTACTACGATGTAGTGAAGCAGTGAGAAACCCCTGACCGGGGAAAATACTTGAAAGCGAAAGTTTGTGTAATGGTTACGGAAGAACCTGCATACTGTGAACCTTCTGGGGTGAGTGCGACAGCAGCGGCACGCCGTTGGTTTCGGGCGGTACGTCGAGGTAGCGTAGAATCCGGTGCATCAACTCGTGCGCCATCTGCGCCGCGTCATGGTCGTGCAGTGTCACCTGACCGCCGGCCATCATCCCGTGGCCCCCGGCGGTGCCGTCCTGACCCACCACTGCCCGCGCCAACTGACCGGCGCCGCCGCGCCGCCGTCGGTTGCGCACCGACATGATCAGTTGATTATTGTGAACACCCATGCAGATACTCCACTGCATGCCCTCGAGCCGCAGCAGTAGATCGGCCATCTCGCCAACCAGGTCGGGATATTCCATGGAGCCGATGTAGGTAATCACCACATCGCCATAGACCCGCGCCGCCTGAACGGTATCATTCAATTCTCGAAAATAGGCCGGCGGCACCTGCGCATTCTCAATTGCAATCAATGCATTAACATCAATCAGAGGCTGCAAATAGAGATAGGCCGCGATATCCGCCGAGGTCGCGCCGCGCACCAGGCCCAGCGTATCTGTCTTGATGCCATAGAAGAGTGCCGTTGCCAATGTGGAAGCCGGTTCGATCCCCGCTTCCTGCAGATACTCGGTCAGAATCGTCGCCGTCGCGCCGATCTGCGGGCGAATATCGGCAAATGTCACCGTTTTATCGTAATCACTTATGGGATGATGATCGATAACAATGCGTACATCTGCTCCATTTTCCAGGGCGCTGTTGCCTGTGCCCGGTTGCGTATCAACCATAGCAATCGCTGTTGCCTGCCGCCGATCACCGGTCGTCAGGCGGCGCATGGGCCGCTGCAGATAGCGTACCAGGGCGCGATTCTCCGGGCGACCAATGATGCCCTTGTATCCAATCTGACAGGCGGTGTTACTCGTGTGCTCCAGCAACTCTTTCAGCGCGACAGCACTGGCAATAGCATCCGGGTCAGGATTGTTATGGGGCAGGATCAAAAGACGTTCAAATCCATGCAGCGTCGATAGCAGTATATCAAGTTGAGATGCCATCACGCAATATCCCCTCAGCCGCCACCTGGTACCGGTGTGATACCAATTACTCACAGCAACCGTCTTAACGATCTGCGCCGGAGCAGGGAACACCAGGGCCACGCGGAGCAATTGAATGGCACGGCCTGTTGCGTAGTGCGTAACAACCGACCGGGTGTCGGCTCTGCATCGACAAAGCCATATACCCGGTAGAAAAGCGCACAACGGTTGCACGTCACATGCTCTATTGACGAAATGTGTGTATGTCGAAGTATACCACAGACTGCGTATATCTGATAGTAACCTGAAAACAAAACCGCAAAGTGTGTGCCTATTCTGTCCCCGGTCCCCGGTTTTAGCGTTATGATAGATGTACACACATGGTATCTCATAGGCCGGTGCGCTGCCGACGGATGTTTCCCTATGGATAGGCCGCCGGGTAGCGGCGCACCTGATGAGAAATGGATAGAACAATGCAATGGTTAGAATGGTTACGCTGGCTGGAAGAATTGATAAGCAATTCGGTCACCATCCATAAGTTGATTGCTACTGTGGTCATTATTGTCGCGGTCTGGCTCGTGCGGACACTGCTGGTATTTATTGCCAACCGCCATATCGAAGATATTCACATCCGATATCAGTGGCGCACCTACTCCGGCTACGCTGCCATGATCCTGGTCATCTTTCTGGCGGGGCCGATGTGGTTTGCCGGGTTGCAGAATGCGCTGACCTACCTGGGCCTGCTCTCGGCGGGTCTGGCAATTGCTCTGCAGGGGCCGCTGGTCAACCTGGCCGGCTGGTTGTTTATTATCTGGCGGCGGCCGTTCTATGTCGGCGACCGGGTGCAACTGAACAACCATGCTGGTGATGTGATCGACCTGCGGCTCTTTCAGTTTACGCTGCTGGAGATTGGCAACTGGGTGGCGGCCGATCAGAGCACCGGCCGAATCCTGCATGTGCCCAATGGCAAGGTCTTTAGTGAAGTGCTGGCAAACTACAGTCGCGGCTTCCAGTACATCTGGAATGAGATCCCGGTGACCATCACCTTTGAGAGTAACTGGAAGCGCGCCAAGCAGATCTTGCACACGGTTGCCGTGCGCCACGGTTCCAATGTCAGTGAGGCCGCCAAACATAATGTCAAAGAGGCCGCCCGCAAATTTATGATTTTCTACTCCAAGTATACCCCGACCGTCTACACGGATGTCGGAGAGTATGGGGTTGTGTTGACTATTCGCTACCTGTGTGATCCACGCCAGCGGCGGGGCACCACCCAGGCAATCTGGGAAGATATCCTCGAGGAGTTTGCGCGCTGCCCGGATATTGATTTTGCCTATCCCACGCAGCGGTTTTACCACAACCTGACGGAAGGCAAGCCGGAGACCCGCGCGCGTAGCGTTGATCAGCCATATTCGGCGCGAAATGTTGGTGAATGAGCGCCGTCTGCGTTTCATCTGATCAAACGTCCGGTTTAAATCCCGGCTGCGGAACGCGGAAAAGTTCCAAAAGCATGGCAATCATCGGTTAAAAAGAGTATACTAGAAACTGCACACAGGGAAACCCCGCGTACGTAACGCCTGGCACGTCCATACCCGCCAGATAAGATGCACCCACCCGGGTGCTAACCAGACAGCCTGCATACGGCTGGGGAGCTGATCAGATGGTAGAACTCGATCTCTGCATGTGGGATTATCAACGCGCCTTCCAGATCTCGGTAAATGCCGGCGCTCAGGAAGCGTTTGGCGATATTGACGCGTCGTTTGAAGCGCGGGTGTTTGTCGTGGGGTTTGGGCTTCAGTCCGATGCGATGGATCATACTATCTGCATCGAACCGGGTACCTGCGACTATGTTGCCGAGTGCTTTGAGGAGGTACCGGGGATCGCCGCAACGCTGGAGACGTTTGCTACCGAAGAAGATTTTTTCTACCCCTACCCCATGTCACGCATGAGCCATCTGAGCCAGACTGATCTGCACGCCTGGCAGCAGGCGATGGAGCAGGTGCTCTGGGCCGAGGATGTGGAGCGGGGCTGGCGGTCGTTTGTGGCCTGGCCGGTCGAAGTCGAGCGTTATCTGGTCTTCTGTGTGCTGCAGTTGTCGCGCCAGACCTGGGAATCCTACTACGCACTCAAGCGGAATCTGACCGATGACGCCGTGCCGGTTTCGCGCTCGCTGCTGTATGCGCTGGTTGAGGAGTTTCTGGAGGGTTGCACGCGGGCGTTGATCCTGCCCAATCCCGGCAGTATGCGCTATGTCATTGATCGGGCTCGGGATGAACTCCATCGCAACGCGGGCCGCCGCCTGATGCATACCGTTGCTCGGGCTTGCAAAAACTATGAACTGATCGATACCCTGTACGACTCGCTGGCCGAACTCTCGGCGACCCACTACGAAGGCACCGACAGCCACGGGGATATGCTGATTGCGCCGCAAAACCATCCGAATATCAAGGTTATTGTGCGCTTAAACCGGCCCATTACCCTGACCGACATGCGCGCGGTGCGCAAAACCCTGCAGATGACCCGCACGAATCTCGCCGCCCTGGTCGATGGTTCGCGCATTTACGGCCTGGGGCAGGTCGTCGGTACGTACGACCAGGACCGCGAAGATCTCTTTATCGTCACCTTTACCGGCTATCATGCCTGGGTACTGGCCCATGCCGGCAATATCCTGATGCGCGTACGCCATGGTCAACCGCTCCTCGCCACCCGCGCCCTGGACGAGACGCAGTTCAAGTCCATTATCCGGCGCGTCTTCGATGGGGTTGAGACGCTGGACCTGGAGCGATTGATCCAACTGGCCCACGCCGCGACCCGGCAGGGTCGCGGAACGATCCTGGTTATCTCGGATCAGGCCCGGCGCGAAGCGATCCGTCTCTCCACTCAGGCAATGCTGATCAACCCGGTGATGCTCAACCCGCAACTGATGGAAGCAGTAACGGCGATTGATGGTGCGGTTCTGATTGACCAGACCGGCACCTGCTTTGCGATCGGTGTGATCCTGGATGGACTGGCCTCCGACCGGGGCACGGCCTCGCGTGGTGCGCGCTACAACTCGGCTATTCGCTATGTGCAGACAGCGCGCACGCTGGGGCATCGCTGCGTGGCGCTGGTTGTCTCGGAGGATGGGCCGATTGATATCTTCCCCGACCTGCTGCCCCAGATCCGGCGCAGCCTGATCCTGGAGAAGGTCGCGGTATTTAAGGAGATGGCCGAGAGTAGTGAAGTACGCCGTCGGGACTTTAACCGTCTGATGGACTGGTTCCAGCAGTATCGCTTCTGTCTGTGGGACAAGGTATGCAGCGATATCAACAGCGCGCGCAAGCGAATTGAGCAAAAGCTCGAACCTTCACGCATCTGGATAAGCTGGCCGGAGTTTATCCCCAACCCCGACCTGGATGACTCTTACTTTATTGATGATAATGATTAACCCGCGTTACGCGGTTGTTTGCCTGTAGGTGGATTGGGTCTCCGGCAGGAACGCTTCTGGCACATCGCTATTGAACAACTAAGCCGACCTACGGCCGCACCTCAATCGCAGCCCCGATTGCGTGTAGTTTCTCGGGTATATCGGCATAACCCCGCTCAATGTAGCGAATGCCGCTCAGTTCACTTGTGCCGCGCGCAACCAGCGCCGCAATCAGGTAGGCAAACCCCGCGCGCAGATCGGGGATGGCAATCTCTGCGCCCTGGAGCTTCGTCGGCCCACGCACAATGCAACTGTGCAGATGGTCATGATTGCGGAAGCGGCAGAACTTGCTGCCGAGGCAGGCCGTCGAGAGATCAATATCCGCGCCCATCTTGCGTAGCGCCTCGGTATAGCCAAAGCGATTCTCATAGACCGTTTCATGCACAACCGAGACACCACGCGCCTGGGTCAACAAGACCACAAAAGGCTGCTGCCAGTCGGTCATAAAGCCGGGGTGGACATCCGTTTCGATATGCGTTCCGCGCAGCAGATCCTCCCGCCGAAAGAAGGTCATACCCTCCCGATCAACGGTAAAATCCCCGCCGGTCTTGCGCAACATATTCAGGAACGAGATCATATGCTCCTGTTGTGCATTCCGGATCGTGACGCGGCCATTCGTCGCAACCGCTGCCGCCGCAAATGAAGCTACCTCGATCCGGTCAGTGATGGCGTGGTGGCTGGTTCCATGCAGCCGTGGCACTCCTTCGATAATAACTGTGCGGTCCACATCAACCTGGATCAGTGCGCCCATCTTTTGCAGGAACAGCATCGTGTCAATCACTTCCGGCTCGACTGCGGCATTCTCGATGACGGTTGTGCCCCGCGCCAGCGTTGCGGCGATCAGAATATTCTCGGTTGCGCCGACACTGGGGTAGGGCAGGCGTACCGTTGTGCCGTGCAACTCCCGGCCTGTCGCCTTGTAGCGGTCACCTTCGTCAACAATCTCCGCGCCCATGGTTTCCAGCGCCTTGATATGAAAATCGACCGGGCGGGGACCAATGTTGCAGCCGCCAACCGTCGGCACCGTCACCTCTCCGGTGCGATGCAGCAGCGGACTGAGCATCAGAATCGGGATACGGTTAAAACCGGAATATTTCTGGCTGACAGCACTACCGGCAATCTTCGCCGTCTGCACCCGCAGGGTATGTTCGTCGAGCCACTCGTAGGTCGTGCCGATATTCTCCAGCATATCCAGGATAACACTGATTTCGGAGATACGCGGAACATTGCTGAGGATGCAGGGCTCGTCGGTCAGGAGTGAGGCCACCAGTTGTTTGCTGATCGCATTCTTCGCTCCACTGACGGCAATAGTACCGTTGAGTTGCTGTCCGCCGGTAATCCGGTATCGTTTCTCGGTTTGCATACATTTCCTCGTCTGATGCTGTCTCAGGACATCATTTCGCACTAAGGTTATAGTAGCACAGGTTGTGGAGTGGTACAATTACGGGCAGATGATATACTATAATGAAACGAACAGATGTCCCGAGACATAACGTTCAAACGTTTCAACGTTCAAACGTTCGAACGTTCGAACGTTTGAGAAGATTGTAACGATGGCCGAACAAATTATCACCCAGGACTATGGGCTGCCCGAAACGCCGATGATGCGCAAACTGCGTGAGCAGGGGCGGCAAGAAGGACGAGAAGAAGGACAGCTTGAGTTGCTGCTGCGGCAACTTGCCCGGCGGTGCGGGCCGCTGGGTGCCGACACGACGGCCCGGGTGCAGCAGTTTGGCGCAACACAATTGCTGGATCTGGCGGATGCGTTGCTGGACTTCAGCAGCGCGGACGACCTGGAGCAGTGGCTTGCGTCTCACACACCGGATGCGCCGGCGTAGTGTGATAGAAGCGTGCTCATACCCAGTGATATGGTGTAGCTATCCACCATCTTCAGAAACATACTGTGCAGCGGCAGTGATGACCACATAATAGCGTGATATGGAGAGGAGCAGGGTTGCGCCCTGCTCCTTTGCTCTGCCGGCTCTCTGTGATACCGATAACGGCTATTCGTGTGCTGCTTCCGCTTCCAGCGCAGCAATGACCGCCTCGGCATGATGGTGCATATGGTGGGCATGGTCTGCCTCAATATGCTTCCCGGCCTGCGCTACCACTTTATGGATAGACGCATGAAGCTGATTAATGGCAACTGCCGGCTGTCCCCGATCATAGGCCGCCTGGGCTGCATTCAGTGTGGCAAGCAAGCTACGCGCAATGCCCGGGTTGTCGATATGGCCCATGTCGGCGGCATGCCCGACACATGTACGGAGCGCGGCAATGGTTGATGCATCACACGCATGATGTCCAGATTGGGCGCTGGTTCTTGCCGGAATGACCAGAACCAACATACTCAGCAGCAGCGTCAACAACACGACTCGCATGCAGTATCTTCCTTTCGTGAATGTCTTGTCTCTGTCACATGGCCTGTTACAGCCCAGTCGTCAGCATAGCACATCTGCCGTAGCATGTTCCGGGTGCATGGTACCTCGATCCGGCGGATCCTACCGGTTCCCCCAGATCTATGCCCATGCCGATATGCACCGGGGCATACCAATCTGTGGCATATCATACAGTAGAAGCGGATATGCCACACCTGCTGTGCGGCGGATGCGCTGTCCGGTAACGAGATTGCTGCCTACACCCTCCCTGTGCTACGATACACAGCATCATTCGGTTAATCAGAAGAACGAGGAAGCGTATGCGTCCGCTGGAACCTACCAATCGCATCATTCTGTCCGTTCCTCCCCGACTGCACGACCCGGGCCTATGGATTGTGGCGGCAATGGTTAGTGCGATTACCTCGCTGCACTACCTGACGGATGTCCAGCTTGTGCCCTACCATTTAATCTATCGCAGCCTCTACTACATTCCCATCGCCATCGCCGCCGTGCGTTGGGGGCTGTGGGGCGGACTCAGTACGGCCGGGATCATCTGCATACTCTACATTCCGCACACACTGATTGCACTGCATGCCGGCATGAGCGGGATTGATACGCTGCTGGAGTGTGGCGCATTTCTGTTTGTCGCCGGACTGACCGGCTATCTGGCCGATGCTGAACGGCGGCAGCGGCAGCGTGCGCAGCAGGCCGCTGCACAGCAGCAGGCCCAGGCGGAAGCAGCCGAGCGCATGCGCGCCTCCGTTACCTCGATTCTGGAGAGCATCGACAGTGGCGTGCTGACGGTTGACTCGGATGGGCATGTAACAACACTCAACCCGGCCGCCCGCATCCTGCTCGACTGGAATGAATATACTGCGTGGTCTCTCCCGGAAAGCGTTCAGGACTACCTGCGGGCCGGGGCCCAGGGCTATCAACAGGTGACGCAGGCCAAACGTACGCTCGGACTGCACGGCACACCGTTGCGGGGTGTGCAGGAGGAACAGGTCGGCACGGTACTGGTGCTGGATGACCTGACTGAGCGACGGGCGATGGAAGCGCAGATGCGGCGCGCCGAACGGCTCGTGTCCCTGGGGCGGCTGGCGGGCGGGCTGGCCCACGAACTGCGCAATCCCCTCGGTATCACCCGCGCCGCCGCGCAAATGCTCCAGAACGAACTGGGCGATGCGGGCAAACCCGGCGAGTATACGCGGGTCATTCAGAGCGAAATCGACCGGGTTGATCGCCTGGTTGAGCAACTGCTGGCCTATGCCCGTCCACGTCCCTTGCAGCGTTCCCTGGTCAATGTCGCGGCTCTGGTCGAAGAAACCAGCGGGCTGGCGCGGGTCTACGCCAAACAGCAGGGGGTGACGCTGACCACGCAAGTGGACGACGACCTGCCTGGGTTGATGGGCGACGGCGACCTGCTCCACCAGGCAGTCGTGAATGTGCTGCTCAACGGCATTCAGGCCACCCCACCGGCGGGCACGGTTAGTCTGACGGCCCAGACTGAGCACGCCAGTGTGCTGCTGACGGTCTGCGATACCGGGCAGGGCATCGCGCCGGATATTCTGCCGCACATCTTCGACCCGTTCTTCACTACCCGCGACGATGGAACCGGGTTGGGGTTGAGTATTGTGCAGCAGATTGTTCACGACCATGGCGGTACGGTTGAGATGCAGAGTACACCGGGGCAGGGGGCGCAGGTGCGGCTGCGGCTGCCACTGGCCCCCGGCGCATGCCCGGAACCGGTTTTTGCTGAAGGAGTCACACCGTGAGCGGAAGCCGGCATACCTCCGATCCACGAGGAGCCGAGCATGGCTTATCCGGCCTCGCGCAGCAGTTCACCAACCGGCTCCGCTCGTCGAGTGTGCGTACGCAACCAGACCAGGGCGGCCAGCAACAATCCCATGCCGGCTACCTGTGCGGTGCGTATGCCGTATGGCAGGAGGAGCGAGTCGGCGCGCAATGGCTCCAGCAGCAAAAGCGTTAACCCCTGTATCCCCAGATATGCCATGAACAGCATCCCCGGCGGCCAGGTACGGTGGGGTAATCTGACAAGTGCCGGATAACTGAGCAGCGCCACCAGTGCCGGATAGATCTGCGTTGGATGGCGGGTCACGCCAAAGAGGGCGATACCCCAGGGCAGTCTGGTTGGCATACCCAGGGCCTCACCACTGAGGAGCAGTCCCACGCAGGCGATCACTTGAGCGGGCAGCAGGCCCAGTGTCGCCGCATCGGCCACCGCCAAAGCGTCATAGGTACGCCACCGACACCAGAGCCGGCCGGCAAGGATACCGCCAGTCAATGCGCCGGGCCAGGCCAGATCGGTGATCCGGAGCGCGAGGAAGAGACCAGGATTCGCGCCATACAGATCCCAGTTCAACAGGCCGTACCAGAGCCGTCCCCCAATGAACGCTCCAACTAATGCAGGGAAGGTGACGCGCGATGCCTGGTCGGCCGGCACCGCGCCATTGCGTCGCCGGGCAGTACGCTCCATTAAGGTTGTGCCAACGACAATCGCCAGCAGCAGCAGCAGGCCGCCGCTACTCAGGTTCAGTGGCCCGATACGTACGAGTGGGTACATCAGGGCTCCTCCGCAAGCAACTGCGCGACGATTGCGGTGATCACGCTACGCGTCATTGGGCCGCGGTAGACTGCCCGCACGACGCCGGCTTTATCGATAAAGAAGCTGGAGGGCAAGACATGCGCCTGGTAGTGGTCGCTGACCGTACCATCACTGTCGAGCAGTGCCGGGAAGGTCAGGCCACTCTGCTGCATATAGGCGGCCACCGTGCGGGACTCTTCGCGCAGGTTGACCGCGAGTACCGTGAACCCCTGATCGCGATACTGCTCGTAGGCTATCTGGATGATCGGCATTTCAGCGCGACAGGGTGGACACCAGGTGGCCCAGACGTTGATCAGCACCACCTGGCCACGCAGGGTACTGAGTTGCACCGGAGTGCCGGCAAGATCAGCCAGGGCAAAATCCGGTGCAGGGTGGTTTGCGCGTGGAGCCGGTGCCGCCGCTACTGCCGGCCGCTGGTTGGAAGTGGCCCCTGGTGCATCAGAACGGACACGGGTTGCGGCAATAAAGAGACCGCCGACTAGCAGGGTAGCCAACAGCAGCAGGTTCCATTGCAGCCCGCTCAGGGCTGTCGGTCTTGCCCGGTGGTTGCGCGTGTGCATTATTCATCTCCTGGCTTTCCACGAGCTAATTGTACCTGATGTTGCCGCCACCAGTGCATGAAGAAATAGCCCGGAATCAACAGATTTATGACATTCTCAGCCACAATCACCACTGGCCCGTAGTAGTCCGCTTCCCAATAGCTGATCGGTGCAGGGAAGCGGTAGGACCAGTTGAGCGGGAACAACAGCAGCGGTCCGTCACTGTGGTGCGTCACGATGTCAATCAGGGTGTGGGTTTGCGTACCCACCGCCAGCCAGAAGAGTGGTCGCCCCCAGCGGTGGGATTGCTGCATACCCCACCAACCCGACAGGAGTAGCAGCGTGTTGATCACCAGCGAGTGAAAGAAATTGTGGCTCACAATCCATACCGGGTCTTCAAAAAACAGCGTAAAGTGCATATAGACCATCGGGCTCGCGCCGGTAGGTGTGGTTCCCTGCCACCAGTAGTACAGACCATAGCCGAGGGTGAGTAGCGTAAAGGGGATGTCAGGTAACACTGCGCCCACCAGCAGCGCGGGTGTTGGTACGCGGCGGGGGAGCCACCCCCGCCGTTGCGCCTGCTGTTGGGCAAAGGCCGTTATCAGAAAGTGTGAGAATGTTTGCATGGTTGTCTGTTACACACGTTATGCGGTCCCTCGCTTGAAAGCGGATAGCGCCGTCGGCAGGACGGAATAAAGATAAAAAAGCGCCATTCTGCCGCCGGCGAATCGACCGTTCACCTGTTCAAACGTCCGGTTTGCATGCCTACCGCGTAAGTCCTGTCACTGACACGCGTTACGCGGTGGGTAGGCAAACGTTCCGTTTGATCAGATGAAAGGCAGCGTCGCCTGGAATGAACAGCCCGATTCGCCTCGGCGGGGCGGAAGAAACCAGCTTTTTGCTAAAGATTTTGCACGTTGTGCAAAATCTTTAGCAAAAAGCTACATAATGTACCATGCTGCCGCAGGCGAATTCCGGCGTTCGGGTCCGGCACCAGGCCGGAATTGGCTACACCGCGTAAGTCCTGTCACTGACACGCGTTACGCGGTCGTCCATCCAGCGGATGGGATGCGCCTCCGGCAGGGCGGAAGAAAACCTCTTTTTTCCGGAATGTTTTGGCCTTCAGCCAAAACATTCCGGAAAAAAGAAAAGAACGTACCATGCTGCCGCAGGTGAAACTGGCGTTCGGACCTGACACCAGGCCGGAACAGGCTGCACCGCGTAACTCCTGTCACTGATTATAGCTGGAAAACACCTCCGTGGTCCCGGTCTCATCAAACATAATCACATCGAATGGCTGTGGCGCGGCTCCCTCGATCCCCATCCCGGGTGCGCTGATCGAACTGCCCGGAACGCCAATCCCGACCACCGCGGGGCGTTCGGTCAGCAACCGCTCAATGTCCGCTGCCGGGACGTGCCCCTCGATCACATAGCCATCAATCAGCGCCGTGTGACAGGACTGGAAGTTAGTCGGTACCTGGTGCTCGGCCTTGATCGCCGTCAGATCCATCACCTCCTCAACCGTCACCGTGTAGCCCTGTTCTTCCATATAGCTCACCCAGTTGTTACAACAGCCACAGGTGGGTGACTGATAGACCAGGATCGTCCGTACTGTCTGATCGTCCGTTGCCTGTTCGCTGGCCGGTGTTGCGCACGCCGTGAGCAGGATGCCTGCCAATAACCCGATGATTCCGATAGTGATGTACCGCATACGTCAGCCTTTCATGGTATTTGTCTTCGCGTTCGCTCTCTGTGAACCGGTTACGCCTGTACCCGGTAATTCCGCATCATCCCGCCATCCTCATGCTCCAGGTTGTGGCAGTGGTACAGATATAGCCCGTCATAGTCAGCAAAGCGCAGTAGGATTTTCACGCGCTCCCCCGGCATCAGCAAAAACGTGTCTTTCCAGCCCTCGTCCACAAAGCCCGCCCGTACCATTTCCCAGTTGGCTTTGAGTGTGGCATTCGTTGGAGGTGTGCGCTCGATGATCTGGAATTGCAGACCATGAACGTGGATGGGATGCGCCATCCCCATCATATTCATCATGCCGCCCGGGTCTTCCTGGTTCACAAACTCCCAAATTTCCGTGGTGCCAAGCTGCACCATTTCATCCTTGGCCACTGCTTCCATCTCAAAGGTACGCCCATTGAGCAGCCATTCCATATGGCCCATGCCGGCAGTGAAGCTGCGCGGCGCATTCTGGTTCACCGCGTCGGCTGGTGCGTTCGGTTCATTACTGTCTATTCACGTTCCTTTCTTTGCTTCTGTATTGCTTGCCCATATGCTCGGCCTGCGCTGATCGTCACCGCCGTCTCGTTGTTTGTTCATCGGGTTGTCCGTTATTCCTGTTCCGATTGAACTGTCGTCAGTAGCATCGCATACTCAGCGCTCAAACGCAATAAATCCGGTATGGGCCACGGTGTAGAGCCCGATTGGCACCGTGACATGCAGCAAATCCCGCAGAAATGTAGGATATGCTACATTCGGCACGAGAGGAATGGACGCTGCTCACACCGTATGCGCAGTAGTTGTGTCTACCGGGGTGAGACGGTATACTATGTCTACCAAAGTGATCAGGAGAACACGCGATGTATGTATCAATGCTCTGGCGAACCCTGTTGGTATGCATGCTTGCCGGTGTCGGCATGCAAGCATGTGGTGGTGCGGTTACTCCCACCGCCCCCGTTGATGTCCCGGACGGCCCGACACTGCTCTTCTTTTTCACCGACCCGTGACCACCTTGAGCGGAAACCGCGCCCATCGTGGATGGGATTGAACAGCAATATGGCGATCAGTTGAATATCGTGCGGCTGGATTTCACCAGCGCGCGCGGTCAGGCGCTGGCGGCACGTTACCGGGTAAGTGGTCACCCCACCATTGTGCTCCTCGACGACGCTGGACGGGTGCAGACACGGATTTTCGGTGTCCCGCAGTCGGAGCGCTTGCAAGCCGCAGTACAAACGGTGCCGGCTGGGAAATGAGAGATAAGGATAGAGACGGTGGCCCATGTACTGGTGGTGGATGATGAACCCAATATGCGCTGGGTGTTGCAAGAAGCGCTGTCTAAAGCGGGACACATGCCCCACGCTGTTGCATCGGGACCGGAAGCGCTGGCCCTGCTGTCAACCACCCCGATTGATCTGGTCATCCTGGATCTAAAGCTGAAGGGCATGGATGGTCTGGCGACATTGCGCACGCTACATCAGCGCTGGCCGGAGGTGGTGGTGATCATCCTGATGGCGTATGGCACGGTGGCAACCGCAGTTGAGGCATTGCAAAGCGGAGCCGTTGACTACCTGCGCAAGCCGTTTGATGTGGAAGAAATCCTGTTCAAGATTACCCGTGCCCTGGAACGGCAGGCATTGCAGCACGAGGTACAGCGTCTGCGGAGCAACCAGCCGTCGCCGCTGCCCGGTTCGCACCCGGCGTGGCGGCGCGCCGTGGAAACAGCAACGCACACGGTAGCCCAGGGGTTTGATCTCCACCTGATCGGTCCGGCCGGCAGCGGGCGGGCAACCATTGCCCGTTATGCCCAGGCAACTGCACCCCGTCGGCAGTCTCCTCTGGTTGAACTTGACCTGGATACCTTGCCGGCGGCACAGCAGGTGCATATGCTGGCAGGTACCTCGACCCATGGCGGCGCATGGGCGCAGGCTGGACAGGGCACTCTGCTGCTGCGGCATATCACCGCCCTTAGTCTTGATGGCGCGGCAGCCCTGGCCCGGCTAACGGAACAACGCATGGAGCAGCAGCGCGGGCCCGTGCTCATTGTAACCGGGTCGGGTGATGTGCTGCCGCCGGAATTGCGCAACTGGCCCGGCGTGGAAGTGCCGGTGCCGCCACTCCGTGACCATCTGGATGACCTGTTGCTGCTGGCCCAATCCTGGTTAGGCACAGTCGCCATTACTCCCGCCGTTACGCAGATACTGCACACCTATCCCTGGCCCGGCAACATCGCCGAGTTGCGCGGCGTGCTGGAGCGGGCGGCAACGCTGGCCCAGGGTGCGCCGATTGAAGAACGGCATCTGCCGGCCAGAGTACGGGCCTCCCCACTGCCCGACGAGCCGGTGCGCCTGCCCCCGGAGGGACTGCAACTGGAAGCGGTGGAAGTAGCCCTGCTGCGGCAGGCACTTGCGCAGGCGGGTGGCAACAAATCGCGGGCAGCCGAATTGCTCGGTCTGACCCGCCACACACTGCTCTATCGGCTGGAGAAATACCAGATCGGGGAGGAATAAACCGTTCGCGCATTGTAGCTCACTCAAGCATGTGGACCGGTGATATACTACAACATAGCCCGAACGAATGCCCTGAGACATAACGTTCAAACGTTCGACAATGACACGAGTTACGCGGTCCCTGACCAGGCAGGTCATTCCGCCTCCGGCAGGGTGGTACCGGACATCCTTTTTGGAGAAAAAGTGGCGCTCCGAGCCACTTTTTCTCCAAAAAGATCGAAATTGAACCGTCTTTTTCCCAAAAAAGTTGCTCACAGAGCAACTTTTTTGGGAAAAAGATAAAAAAGTACCATGCTGCCGCAGGCGATTCGACCTTTCATCTTGTCAAACGTGCAGTTTGAACGCCCACCGCGTAACTCGTGTCAATGATATACGAAAGCAACATACATATGTCCAACTCAGGCAACAATTTAACGCCGTTTGGGATAGGTGGCATTCTAATCATGCTGGTAGGTCTGGTGCTGGCGAGCTTGAACTGGTTATGGTGGGATGATACGCCGGCGAACAGCGCATGGTTACTGTTTATCTTCTTCCTGGCGGGTGGGTTGTTCTACACGGTGGATGAAGGGCTACGCAGCGGACGGTTGGCTATGAAGGGTGGTAGTACGCACCGTCAGGAAAACCCGCTGATGTTCTGGTTCTTCGCCGTGTTTTATCTGGTAGTCGGCCTTGTCCTGGCGATTCTGGCCCTGGGTGCAGTGTTGTACCGGCTTTGATTTCTGCGATGACTTCCAATGCAGCCTGACCGATTTCATTCTATCCGATACACCACCCCCGCCCCAAAATCCAGCGTCAGCAGCCCGCCATCCGGGTGGGGTAGCAGGTCCATTGGGCGTTCCATGCCGTCGATAAACGGCGTCGCTTCGCCCGTCACCCGATCATCCTCCTCCGTCAGCGTCACCCGCCAGACCCGCGGCGGGTCGCCCTGCCAGAGCGCCACATAGAGCGCATCCCGATAGTCCGGCGGGAAATCCTCACCCGCGTAGAATGCCAGTCCGGTCGGCGTGGTACGCGGCGGAAAGGTGATGACCGGCGGCACGGTGGTTGCGCAAAACTCCTCGGTACCGCCGTTATTCGCGGCCGGTTCGCGGTCGGCATAGCAGCGCGGCCAGCCATAGTGCGCTCCCGGTTGCACCAGGTTGATCTCCTCCGGCGGCGGCTCACCGTCCATCAGCCCATCGCCGATCTCAGTGGTGTAGATCTGGCCGGTCGTCGGATCAACCGCGTGGGCATAGGCATTTTTCAGGCCACGCCCCAGTTCCTGCGGCGTCTCCTCGCCCGGCGCAAGCGTCAATAGCTTGCCCGAATCCGGGTTACTGAGCGTGCCGGACGACTCGAACAGCAGGCGATCATCCGGCAGCAGGGTGATCTGCCCGGTTGAGCGGCTGTTAAACGGCAGATCGCGCACGATCATCTCCGGCTCCCCCAACTGCCCGTCAGTCCCCCGGCGTATGCGGATCACGTCGCGTTGAAGCACCACAAACAGCGCGTCGTCCCGCCAGGCCAGTCCGGTCGGCTTGAGCAGATCCTCCAGAACCGGCACCGGCTCCGCACCGGGAGCGTCAACCCGCACAACCTGCCCGGTTCCGGCATTCTCCGGCCCGTTTAGTTGGGTTATAAACAGCGCGCCCTCAGGTCCAAAGTTCATTGCAGTCGGCCCGCGCAACCCGGTCGCATACACCGTGGCGCGGAAACCGGCGGGCAGCGTCAGGTTAGACACTGCCGGGGAACCCGGCTCCGAAGAATCAGTCGTGTCGGTTGGATTGGTTGTCGTGCTGCATGCTGCCGGCAGAAGCAGACTGATCAGCAGCACGACCGGCAGGTTACACCTGCTGCGGTACTGATGCATCTTGCAGTTCACCCTGTCGTTTCAACAATATTATCAACACCGTTGGTGTAATCAGCGTATTGAGAGTCACCATGCCCATACCGTCTTCTTTCACAGCGCAGATCTCCTTTCTCTTCGCTGCAATGCGGACAACCAGCCTCCAGCAGGATGTGAACGAGCTCTTCGGGAGTGGTACGGCAGCAAATCATCGGTATCGGTACACCGGCGTGCCTGCCAACACTGCCGACTCTGCAATCTGTGTACCAGCCGTGCCAGAGAGAAAGAAGAGAAGAACTGTAAGATTTACGGAGTAAGTCTTCATTGAGATGGCGTGCGTCTTCGGTGGGAAGAGGTAGGTGCAATCACGGGGAAGTAGAGGTGCGATAGAACCCTTCCCTCCGCCTGCAGCTCCGTTCAGAACCTGCCCGGGGTGAGAGAAGGGTGATAGAAACTAGACAATGTTCTGCTGCACAGACCTACTCTGCTCCCATCTCCGGCTCAGGCCGAACCTGAGAGGGGGGCGGGACACGATTCTCCTGTTCATAGTGATCTGCCAGTTCATCCTGGAGCGGTTCAACCACAAATGGGACATGGGTGCGATAGGCGGCCCGCCCCAACATATGAGCGGCAACCGGAGCCGTCATAAAGAAGAAGAGAATCAGCGCGACCATCTTCCCAACTGCCACCAGCGTCCCGGTATGCACGGCAACCGCAAGCAGCACGGCAATAATCCCCAGCGTACTCGACTTGCCGCCGGCGTGCATACGGGTGTAGACATCGGGCAGACGCAACAACCCGATTGACGAGATCACCATAAACCCCACGCCAACCAGTATTAGCAGCACCGTTACAACTTCTTGTAAAAATACCATCAATTTCCCCCTCGCTCGTCGCCCCGTTCGACATAACGCGCAATAGTTACTGTTGCCAGGAAGCCCAGAACCGCTACGATAATGACGGCATCGATCAAGAGAGCCTCGCGGACCAGTATGGCATAGAGCGCAATCAGGCCCACAACGTGGGTCATAATCACATCAAAAGCCAGTGCCCGATCGAGAATGCTTGGCCCGCGCAGCAACCGTAGTGCCGACAGCGCCATTGATAGGGCCAGAATAGTGAGCAGTATCGTCATGAACAGGTTAAACAGGGTCATTATCCAAACACCTCCACGACCCGCCGCTCAAAGTAGTTCTTGATTTCGCTTCGCAGGGCATCGGGATCGTCAACATTCATAAAGTGGATGTAGAGCGTACATTTATCACTCGCCACATCAAGCGTAACTGTTCCTGGCGTGAGCGTAATCAGATTTGCCAGCGAGGTCATCCCAATATCATTACATGAGTCCATTGTTACGGCCAGAATACCCGGATGGATATTCATCTGTGGTGAAAGCACAATCCTGGCAACGGCAACATTGGCCTTGATGATATTCCAGAATGTAAAGCCGATGAAGCGAAAAATCTGCCAGCTTTTCCGGCTATAATTGCTTGAGGTGGCCCCAAACGCACGATGGGTCAGCATAATAATCCCGAACCCAATTACAAAACCGACAACAAAATCCACCGGTCTAAATGATGCTCTCAGCGCCATCCAGACCAGTGCCAGAACGAAATTGAGTAACGCCATATGCATAGTGGCCTCCTCTTGTGCCCGGATGGGTCGGGTAGGGTTGTCCTACTCGCTCATCTCCGGGATTATGTCCATCGTCAATGCGCGCATATTCGTCGGGTCAACCGGTTGTCCCAGTGCCGATGGCTCGCATCCGGTCGCACCGCAGACATCGGTGACATAGCCGGCCACATCAAGCGCCTGATCTGCCGCCAGTATACTGTAGTCCATTGCGGGCCCCGCACCAAAGCCCATCAGCAGGCTCATCAGAACGAGAATTGCACCCGGAACAATCAATCCCGGTGTTGCGCGTTGCGGTTCCTGTGCCGACTCCGGCAACTGCTTCCAGAAGACTTCATTCCAGATCTTCAACATCGAGAAGAAGGTCAGGATACTCACCACCGTCGCCACCAGACCAATCAGGTACTGCCCCTGCGTGATCGCTGCCTGCAGCAGTGCCAGCTTCCCAAAAAAGCCACTCAACGGCGGAATACCCGCCAGCGAGAGAATCGCCAGCATCCAGAGTCCTGCCAGCAGCGGCTCACGTTTTGCCAGGCCCCCCATTTTCTTAATATCGCCGGTACCGGAGATATGCTCTGCCGCACCACCAATCAGAAACAGCGCCGTTTTCACAATGATATTGTGAACCATAAACAGGATTCCCGCTGCCAGGCCAAAGACGCTTGCCAGGCCCAATCCCATAATCATATAGCCAATCTGGCTCACGATATGGAACGAGAGAATGCGCCGGACATTCATCTGCGCTACTGCGCCCAGCACACCGACAACCATCGTGAGTGCTGCCAGAATCAACAGCAGTGGTGCGAGCGTCGGCAGTTCGCCATTGTAGATCAACCCGAGTACCCGGTAAAGCGAGTAGACCCCCACCTTGGTCAGCAGTCCACCAAAGATCGCGGTAACCGCAATGGGCGGCGTGTGATAACTGGTCGGCAGCCAGAAGAAGAGCGGGAAGAGCGCCGCCTTGATGCCATACGCCACAATAAACAGCGATGCCAGCACGGTAATAAAGGTTGGCTCCGTGGCAGGCAGACCAGCAAAACGTTCGGCAATATGGGCCATATTCAGTGTCCCGGCCACCCCATACACCAGCCCACAGCCAATCAGGAAGAGCGTACTACCGATCAGGTTTATGACAACATATTTGAGGCCACCTTCGGCCTGTCCTCGGTCACAGCCGAGTGTCAGCAACCCGAACGAGGCCACCAGCAGCACCTCGAACCAGACATACAGATTAAACAGATCGCCGGTAATAAAGGCGCCACTGACGCCAAAGAGTAGCAGCAGCAGCATGGGATAGAAGAAAAAGTGCTCATGTCGCCGATCCAGGGTTGCAAAGCCAAAGATCAGCGTCGTCAGCATAAGTAACCCGGCCAGGAAGAGCATGATCGCGCTCAGCGGGTCGGCCACCAGGGAGATCCCGAACGGAGCTGCCCAACCGCCGGAAAAAGCGACCTGTCGGGGTACTGCCGGGTTCGTGGCAAAGCTGACCATCAGCCAGGTGCTATAGACCAGATGCCCGGCAATTGTTGCTATGATAATGCGGCGGGCCAGCCGACGTTTGCGGGCAAAGACAATCGCCAGGAGCGCACCAAACAGCGGAGTCAAGAGTGGTAAGTACAAATGATTATGCATGGGTTTTTCCTACAACAAGCACAGCCTTACAGGACGTCCGTGGTTATCATCTGATCAAGATCATCAGTGCCGATGGCCTGATCTGCCCGGTATGCCAGTGCCAGCAGAAAGGCCGTAATCCCAAAGCTAATGACAATCGCCGTCAGGATAAGTGCCTGCGGCAGCGGGTCAGCCGACGTTGTCAGATCAGGCGCAAGCTGTTCTGCTACCCCCAGGATCGGTGACGCGCCCCGGCGAATGCCCCCAACGACGAAAATCATCAGGTTGACTCCATGGCTTAACAGCATCAATCCGAGGATCAGTTTTACCACACTGCGCCGGAGGATCATGTAGGTTGCCCCGGCAAAGAGTGCCCCAATAACAAAAGCCATGACCAAAACCATTGTGTGACTCCCGCTTTACATCTTCTTGTCATGCATTTCGAACGTCTGCTCTTCTATCGGATATAACTCCGGCTCCTCGGCCAGCATCAACGCGATATGGACCGTGATGCCAACCACGGTCAGGTAGACCCCGATATCGAACATCAATGGCGTACCGATTTTGCCAACGCCCGGGATCTCCTGTGCAAACCAGAGACCTTTTAAGAACGGCTTGCCAAACAGCAGCCCTATCAGTCCACTAAGAGCGCTCAGGGACACCCCCGCTGCCCCCAGCGTCAGATAGTTGACCGGGAGCAACTCCTGCGCGGCTCTGGGGCCGTCTGACACAACGCGCAGAATAATCGCCGAGGCCGCCAGCAGACCGCCAATAAACCCACCGCCTGGTTCGTTATGTCCTCGCAGCAGCATAAACACCGAGAGCACAATCAGGATCGGCAGCATCAGCCGTGCAACGGTACGTAAAATTAATGAGTCATACATCAAAGTGATCTCCATTACCTGTGTTGTATCTTTCCCGGAAAGCAGCAATCACAACTGATCAGACTAACCCGATCCCGGCTCGGCGGGTACCGACTCCGGCACCGGCTGCGCTTTGTGCATATCCGTTGTCGACGCAGGCTGATAGCTATCTTCGGCATCTTCGGTCCCGGATGGTATGTCCTCTGAGCGAGGCGTACGGGAACGCAGCCGCAGCAGACCATAGGTACCTAATGCCGCAATAAACAGCACCGTAATCTCTCCCAGCGTATCCAGGCTGCGGAAGTCCACCAGGATCACATTGACCACATTTGCGCCCTTGCCGCCCGGCAGACTCTCGGCCAGGTAGTAGGGCGAGATCGAGGGGAACAGGTCACTGGTCGCTGCCACCAGCGTCAACCCCATCATCAACGCGCCCACGCAGATAGCGATAATGCTATCGCGTCGGTGTGCCTGTAGCGAAGAGAATTGAGCAAAGCCGGAAGGCAGAACCGAGAAGACCAGGAGCAGGAAGACCGTTAATAACACCTCAATCAGCAACTGCGTCAACGCCAGATCCGGTGCGCTAAAGAACACAAAGAAGAGCGATACCATTGCGCCAACCATGCCGACAGCGATAATGGCACCAACCCGCGAATGGGCGCGGATGACGGTCAGCACGCCTACCGGAATTAACAACGCCGCGATAACCTCATGCAGCATCAAGTCGTTGATGGCCGGCATCCGCATCTCGTCCAGCCCAAAGAGGAGGAACGTTGGGCCGATGATCCCCAGGACCGCCAGCACAATAATCGTGAGATAGTACCGCAACTTGCCGGACTGCAGCGTAGTTGTCAACGTTTTCGTTCCATGGAGCAGGCCATCAATTGCTGCATTGTAGATGTAATCACTGTTGAGCCGGCCCGGCAGCGGTGATCGCGCCGTGACAATCTGATGCTCAAAGCGCGTCATAACCGTGCCAACCGCAATGATCAGCAGCGTCAGCAGAAAGGCCGGATTAATTCCTTCCCATAGATGCAGATGTACCTCGATTGTTTCACCCGCAACCTGCGATGCCGCCGGAGACAGGAAATAACTGACGGCCGGCAGCAAACCCAGGCAGAATAGCACCGTTAAAACAGAGGGAATACCCGGCCCCAGCAGCATTCCCGCCGGCGCTTCATGCACATGCTTCGGCAGGCCGCTGCCATGCGCGCCCAAAAATGTTCCGTTAAAGAAACGCCAGGTGTAGGCAACGGCAAGGATCGCGGTGATAACCATAACTGCCAGCACTGCCGATGTCAACATCCAGGGCAGCGGACTCACCGTTGTCGCCTTGAGCACCATCTCCTTTGCCACAAATCCCATCGTAATCGGGATACCGGCCATCGACAGCCCGACCGGAACCGTTATCCACATCGAAATCGGCATATCTCGGCGCAGCCCCCCCAGATTACGCAGGTCACGCGTCCCGGCCTCATGGTCAACCGTTCCGGCCACCATAAACAGCGCACTCTTGTAGAGCGCATGCGCCAGAATATAGGCCACCAGTGCCCTGGCTGCATACTCCCCGCCAAGACCAACCAGCATCGTCAGGACACCCAATACGCTAATCGTGCTGTAGGCCAGCAGCGCTTTGAGATCATTCTGGCGTAACGCCAGTATCGAGCTGACCAGCAGCGTTGTCGCGCCGACAATCGTTAGTGTAACATTCCAGAGCGGCGTTTCACCCAACCCCGGATTGAGCCGGGCCAGCAGGTAGATGCCGGCCTTAACCATGGTTGCCGAGTGCAGAAAGGCACTCGCCGGGGTAGGCGCCTGCATTGCATTGGGCAGCCAGAAGTGAAAGGGGAACTGTGCCGACTTGGTAAAACAGCCCAGGAAGATGAGCAACACCGCCGGAGTGTAAAACCCCGTCTCCTTGATGGCTTCCCCTGCCGCGATAATTGCATCGAGGTTGTAGATCAGCGCCGGGTCCACCCCCACTGTTCTGGCCGCCTCCGCCAGGAGCAGCAGTCCAAACAGCAGCGCCAGCCCCCCGCCGGCTGTAATCAGCAACCCCTGCTGCGCGCCCCAGCGTGCCCGTTCATACTCATGCTTGAAGCCGATCAGCAGGTAGGAACTGGCCGAAGTCAGCTCCCAGAAGATAAACATCGTCAAAATATTATTTGCCAGCACCAGACCAAGCATTGATCCCATAAAGATCAGCAGGTAGAGGTAGAAGCGCCCGATGCCGGGATCGCCCGCCAGATAGTAGTTGGTATACAGCACAATCAGTGTGCCGATGCCGGTGATAATTAATGCAAACAGCAGGCTCAATCCATCGAGTTGAAATGCCAGCGCAACGCCCATATTGGGAGCCCAGGCCGTGGTTGCGTTAAAGATCTCGCCATCGATAATGGCAGGAATGCGTGTAGCTAACAGCGTAAAGAGCATCAGCGGCAGCACCGCCAGCGCCCAGCCACTTATGCGATGCTTATCCTCGCGGATCAGCAGGCCCACTGGTGCAATCACAAACGAAACCAGCACCAGCGTAGACAACACATCAAACCAGATCAGGAAGATGGTGTAAACACCATAATACCCCAGCAGCACCCATCCTTCGCGGCGGGAAACCACCGATCCGGTAAAGAAAATCGGCAGACATGCCAGCGATACCGCAATCATCGCCGGGATATTAAACCGGATCGCCTCGGATGGGACGCCAATCCCGGCTGGAGACACCAGTGCCGTCAGCCCCAGAATCGCCAGAATATTAAAAATACTGCTGCCGACAACATTCCCCACCGCGATATCACGCTGACCACGGTATGCTGCAACAACAGACGTGGCAACTTCGGGGAGTGACGTGCCTACCGCTACAATCGTCAACCCGATAATCAGTTCACTAATGCCGAGTGCTCCGGCAATGGTGACGGCTCCGTCCACCAGCCAGTCCGCGCCGAGTACGAGCAAGACCAGGCCGACGACGATTAAAGCAATATTCAACAGCATATTGCCGGTTGCGGTGCCTGATAATGTATCCGCAGAACGACGCAAACTCCCCAGGTTGCTCAGGAGACTCAGGAGACGTGCGGCTCGCCCCTCGGCAGGCGCTTCCGGTGTGGTATGCGTGTCTGTCGTATCAGTCGCCGCATGCGCTTCAAGCGGAACACCAGCTGTATCTGGATTATTCTGAGAATGGGTTGCGGCAGCACTGGCTGGAACCTCCGTTGCAGTGTGCGCATCCGCTGTATCTATTGAGCTAGTAGGAGCAGTCGGGGCAGTTGTATCTGTTGTGGTATGTGCTGCAACCTCTGTTTCTTTGCGACTCTGCCGGATAGAAAAGACCAGGTACGCGATCAGGAGCGCAAAGAGCAACAGGCCATCCAGTCGGCCAATACGCCCATCAAACCCTAAAACGAGCGTCAACACCGCCGCGCCAATCATAATTGGTACATCCAGCCGAATCAATTGGCGTGACACCGTCAATGGGACAACGATAGCGCAGAGCGCCAGCACCACCAGCACATTAAAAATATTACTCCCAATCACATTGCCGAGCGCAATATCAGCCTGACCTGCCCAGGCCGACTGCACGCTGACCGCCAGTTCCGGCGAACTGGTCCCAAACGATATCACGGTCAACCCGACAACCAGCGGCGAAATTCCGATAGCAATCGCCAGACGCGAGGCGCCACGCACCAGCATCTCACCGCCCAGAACGAGGAGGCCCAATCCAATGATAAAGAGCAACAGGGGCCACACAGCCATACCGTAATTTTCCTCCTTAACACTATCTCCAGCAATGAGATGAGACAGTAAATCAGTCAGCCTGCATCCCCCGATTGTAAATATTCGCTGTTGATCCTGGCAGTAGTGTTGTACCAGGTATAGTCAATCAGGGGTTATACCCCGGAATGACGCCTGATCAACAGGCTATTTATGCATGACTACTATAGAATGTTTGACAATAATAGCAGAGATGTATAACCTTTGTCAATACTTTTTTAACTTTCCGTCAAGGCTTACACGACCGAAGGAACTGATACCTGCCGGGTACAGGCACGGATGTTACACCCATGTGGTTAAAAAATCACATAGGTGCAACATCCATAACTCCATACGCTGATCTGTGCTATGCAACCAGAGGGAAAACAGCTGTCACAATCCAGGCCAGGATAAAGGCGTTGGCTAACGCACCCACCAGAAATGTCCCCGTGCGCTGATACATCCGCCCGCGAAAGAGGCCATGCACCAGAAAGAAGAGGGCAAATAACGGCGAAAACGTCACAAGCGCGACCAGGCTCTGGTCAAGCAGCGCATCAATGCCGAGCGACAGAATAAACAGCGCCTTGGTGATCGTATAGGCATGCCTTGGCGCACCGGGGCGGCGGGTCAACTGCTCGTCTGCCAGAAAATAGGGCAGTACCAGCAGAAATACCAGAGGCGCAATAAGAATCCTGCGCCATGGCGGAAAGTAGTTGAAGATCAAGACCTGATCGGGCACACCCACAATCAAAAACACATATCCCACTACCAGCAGCGTCATCAGCAACATCCGGCGCAGCGAGTACCAGGTCGGTATACGGGCCTTCGGTGGACTTTTGTGGAGCAGACGATGCGTCAGCAAGCCAACCCCGGTCAACAGACCATAGAGCGCAAAATGCAGCGCCAGCGGTCCACCTACCAGAATATGCAGCAAGTCATCCGCCGCCGTTACCCAAATCAGCAGCGGCACGAGGAGCATCGGCGCAAGCGCCACCCCCCACCACCAGTACCGGCTCATCGGTGCCGCCGATACAACCTGCTCTTCCTGCCATCCGACCGGCTTGAGCAGCAGCGAGAAGGGCCAGAAGAGCAGCATCGCCGAGAGATAGAGTAGTATAATCCAGATCACGCGATCTTCGAGGTAGAAGTTATCCGAGGTATCCCGCCCAAAACTCTGGTCAAGCCAGTCTTGTGCTGCATGCACCGTTGCGTGGTTGAAGAGAATGCCGATATGCTCAACCCAGGGAATAAGCTCCACGCGCCGCGCGCTACCGCTCTCAAAGCTCCCGGCGGTTTCACCCATCTCGAGATTACTCTGCTCCAGCACCTGGAATGTGGTATCCCACAGCCAGAACTCGAGTGCGCCATTCAGTACTAACAAATTACGGGGATTATTCGGCGCAACACCGCCATAATCCTTGGAGAGCGCCACGACCGCTTCAATTTGCTGCTGGCGTACCTGCGGTTGCAACTGCGCATAGTAGAGAGCCGTATCGGCCCCCAGTGCATGCCCCAGCAGTGCAACCTGCCGGTTGGAACTGGGATGATACCGGGCAAACGATACCACCTTGTTAAGCACAAAACTCAGTTCCTCAAGTTGCACCTGGCGATTGTCATTCTGCGGAAACAGTTCACCATTACGCCCGTGACCGGGGAAGTCAAATGTTACCGCCGTGTAGCCGTTACGTGCCAATGTTACGGCGAATGGCAGCATCAGTTGCTGGGAACCCGCAAATTCATGCGCAAGTACCACCGCCGGACCTGGCTCACTATCCCTGGCAGTAAAGACAGTGACCGGGGTGCGATCCAGCCAGGTATGATGAATACGCAAAGGGGTGGTGGGCATTACCAGTTGGAAAAGTGACAGGATAACCCCTAGTAACCCAATAATACTGATCGGGATAAACCTGGTCTTATGCAGCCAGGCCGGTACCTGAAAGCGGTTGCGGCGTGTCTGTCCTGTTTGGAATGTATCACTCACATCTGTTTGCGTCATTGAAAAACCCTTTATCTGCTAAATTTGAATGCACACTATACCACACTCAACGCTCCTGGTATAACGCTATGACGCTGCACGGTGACCATGTCCTGAAGAGCTAATCCTGAGCCAGGTCCGGAACGTTATACACACACAAACGCTCCGGATATGGCTGCTACCCATGCGGTTCGCCAATAAACTGTTTCTCACTGGACATTTTACTCGACTTCTTCAGTTCTATCTTATCGAGTGCATCAGGGTAGACCACCTCACGCTCTTTCTTATCCCGCTTAAAGAAAGTGAAAGCCGTTAACGCCAGGATCAACAGGCTGATCGCCGCGCCATACGGCAGCAGGTTGCTGGTACCATCCCAATTGGTCACCTCCGACAAAAATGTCACCGCGAGGACAACCACAATCACGTTGATCAACTTTTCCTTCAGATCTTCAATTGATTTTGTCAACAACCATTTGGGCAAGTCTAGACTCCCAATAAAGAGTTCATATAGCCCAATCGCAACAATATACAACCCCACCGCAATCAGAAAGAAATCGGCCATTGTGATGGCGGCAATTGCAAACTGCTTGGCGACCTCTTCTTCACCTAGAACATACACGGTATCTTTTATCATTAAAACTGTTTGGATCAAACCCAGCAAGAATACCCCTGCGGATAGGAATAGACTGGCAATCACACCAAGCAGCACGATATAGCGGGTCGAACTCACAATATTACGCATACACGCTCCTCATTCTACATTTATCCGCTACGCATGGTTATAATTGTAAATAACACAAGTTACGCGGTGCAGCCAATTCCGGCCTGATGCCAGACCCGAATCCGGCTTCGCCTGCGGCAGCATGGTACATTATGTAGCTTTTTGCTGGTTTCTTCCGCCCTGCCTGAGGTGAATCGGGCTGTTCATCCAGGCGACTCTGCCTTTCATCTGATCAAACGTTCCGTTTGAATGCCCACCGCGTAACTTGTGTAAATAATTAAACCAACAGGCCCGACAGGGATACACGCCCTGTCAGGCCCGGATGCACACGGTCAAGTTCACTTGAACGTTACATTATCACTTAGCGTGAAACGACTTCACCCATAATACTGCCATGCTTGCGCAAGTTGGCATGCGCATGCTTCACGCCATGGATAACCAGGCCGAACATCGTTAACGGCATAACCAGGAACATCGCGGCACTGAACAACCCCAATGCTTCATGGTTTACGGCGTTCAGGAAGAGGAACAGGGCATACAGGACATAGTAGCCCAGGAGCAGTATCCCTTCACGCCGCGAGACCACCAACCCGGTAAAGAAAATCGGCAGACAGGCCAGGGCCACCAGCAGCATTACCGGAATATCAAACTGGATTGCGGCCATTGGAACAGCAATACCCGCAGGGGCGACCAGACTGGTCAGACCCAGAATGGCAAAGATGTTGAAGATACTACTGCCGACAACATTGCCGACCGCCATATCGCGCTCGCCCCGCAACGCAGCCACGATTGACGTTGCCACTTCCGGCAACGATGTACCTACCGCTACGACCGTCAGACCGATGATTAATGAACTGATACCAAAGAATGTCGCCAGGGCTACCGCGCCATTGACCAACCACTCCGCGCCGACCACCAGCATACCCAACCCGCCGATAATCAACCCGAGGTTCACCAGCAGAGCGCGCGGGGTTTGTACCGGCAGCGGCACATCATCCGCAGCATCCGCGTCGTCGTTAACTCTGTTCTCCTCAGCCATATCTTTGCGGCTCTGCTGGATGGTAAAGCCAGTGTAGGCAATCAGACCGATGGTCAACAGCAGGCCATCAACGCGCCCAAGCAGACCATCCATCCCGAACAGCAGCATCAGCAGCGTAGCGCCAATCAGAATCGGCACATCCAAACGGATCAACTGGCGGGAGACAGTCAGCGGAATAATCGCGGCACATGCACCGAGCACAACCAGCACATTGAAAATATTGCTGCCAATTACATTACCCAGGGCAATATCAGCTTCACCTGCCCAGGCCGACTGCATACCAACCGCCAGTTCCGGTGCGCTGGTGCCGAACGACACGACCGTTAACCCCACAACCAGCGGTGAAATACCGACCGTAACTGCCAGGCGTGAAGCGCCACGTACCAGCAGTTCTGCGCCTCCCACCAGCAATCCCAATCCGATAATTAACAGAATAACGGTCATAAAATCCATGTAATTCCTCTCCTGGAATAATGTAGTTCTGTTAAGCCGCGAGGAAAGGCAAAAAAAAGGCGAGACCTCACGGCATCAGCGAATGTCGTGGTGGTCTCGCCAGTAGTGTCTTAACACATACGATCAGCCGAGGGCAGTTACCCTGTAATGACGACTGACCGGCCCGCCCTGTGGTGTGCGGGTGGCTACTCCCCTACCGCTTTCACATAGTAACAGAATGCACAGGCTCTGTCAAGCTTCCTACGAGTGATTGCAAGGCATGGCCATGCAACACCATTACCCAACCCGTGCGGTCTGAAACGAGAATTCAACACTCCGCTGGATGTTGTTAACCGATCGGAATGCGCGCCTCAATTCTTCCTGCTCCAGTTTGGTCAGCCGGGAAACCGGCATCTGGTTGGTCATCTCCTCGCCGCGCTGCAGTTGCTGGTACTGGTGGCGCAGGCGCAGCAGGCTGATCAGCTCAAATGCTGCGGACAGTTCTTCCGCGCCCTTCTCGCTCAGGCTGCTGCGTCCGGCGGCGATATTCAGGCGGGCCGGCGTGTTGGTGACGGCGCTCCCCGCTTCCAGCGCAAAGAGCCGCGCCAGATCTACAATCAGCGCCGTCCCGCGCTCCTTGAGATCGATCAGGTCACGCGCAGTGCCATGCTGTTCGACCACAAACTGGCGAAAGAAGCCGATCGGCGGCGACTGCCGCAGTGCTGCCCGCGCCAGCCGACTCAAGAAGATGCGCTCCCGCCGGCCACTCTCAATCAGGGGGCGCAGGATCGGCTCGACATCCAGTTTGCCATAGACCTGCCGATAATCAAAGAAGATCCCGACGCGTAGCAGGGCTTCCTCTTCCGGCAGACGGATCCAGTGCCGAAAGTAGCTCTCCCAGACCGACAGCGGCTGCCGCCACTCCGGGTTGGTTGCCATAATGCTGCCCTGACAGCGCGGAACGCCACAGGTTTCCAGTAGGGCTACCACACGCTCCGCAAGCTCGGCAAAATAAGGTTCAGCTTCGGGCGGGGCATCATTGGCATAGACCAGGGCGTTATCCTGATCGGTACGCAGTGTCTGCTCATAGCGGCCCTCGCTGCCCATCACCAGCCAGGCATACGGGCAGGGCGGCGCACCCAGTTCTTGCTCAACGTCACGCAGCACTCGGATCAGCAGCGCATCATTCGCCACGGCGACCACCTGCCCGATATCGCTGATCCGCGCCCCGGCATCCAGGAGCGCGCCAACGGTGGCTGTCACCTGGTCGTTATAGGCGCGCAGTTCATCTAGCGTGCGTGCGCGATCAAGCTGATCCGGCAAAAAGAGCGGGCTACGGCTCTGCCGCCGCAAGATATCCGTATCCGTTACCATCCCCACCAGTTGCCCGTTTTCCGTGATTGGCAGGTGATGAATGCGCCGCTGCAACATCAGCACCAGTGCTTCGAACACCAACTGGTCACTTGAGAGCGTGAGCGCGGGAGTTGACATAACCTCGGCGACCGGCGTGCTGTCGCTGATGCCGGCAGCCAGCACCCGGCTACGCAGATCGCGGTCGGTAATAATTCCCAGCGGCGTCGACTCGATCACCAGGCTGGAGAGGTAGCGGTCACGCATAATCTGGGCCGCCTCGCGCACACTGATCTCCGGGGGCACCGTAAGCACTTCATGAAACTCCAGATCGCCCAGCCGCGTGCCAAACAGTTCGGGCGCGGTGGTCGTCTGTCGCTCATGAAACGCATTCCCCATCCGCTCAATTGCCGATAAGGTAAAGAACTCCCAGATATCGGGCATATCCCGGCAGAGTTGATGAAACATCGCCGCCGGGAGCAGGTAGAGTAGTGCGCGGCCGCGTGACTGGGCGGTAAGGATTGGTGGCTGTCGCCGGATCAACGAAGGATGCCCAAAGATCCCACCTTCCCCAAAGGTATCGACAACCGTGCTGGACAGCCCATCTTCGCGGAGCAAGTCGATATTACCCTGCCGCACAATATAGAGATAGGCCAGCGGTTTACTGCCCGAGGTAAAGACATACTCCCCCGCTGTAAACGGCTTGACCTGAATAGCGGCCACAATATGCTGCACCTGCGCCGCCGATAAATGGTTGAAGGGCGGATGCTGCTGGAGAAAATAGCCAATTGCTGCTTGATCTTCCACGCGTCCCCACCAAACTTTCATCACCAGTGCCGACAACACGGCATGACTCGTATGCATGCCCTGGTAAGTATAGAGGGCGGACGCAGAGTCGTCAACATCGTACTGGAACCGGCGGCGCAGAACCGGGAGGTCGGGCCATGGTATAATTGGCGCGTCAGCCTGCAAATATTTCTATTATCATATGCTAAAGATTTCTCACACTATGTCTGATACATTTGCCACACCCGACTGGGTCAAACATGCGGTCTTTTACCAGATCTTTCCGGAGCGCTTTGCCAATGGCGACCCGGCGCGCAGTCCGGAGAATGTGCTGCCCTGGGGCACCCTGCCCACGGCGAAGAGTTTTATGGGCGGCGATCTGCGTGGGATTATTATGCACCTGGATTACCTGGCCGACCTGGGCGTTACTGCACTCTACCTGAATCCTATTTTTCATGCTGCCTCAAACCATAAGTTCGATACCTATGACTATTTTCGGATCGATCCCCATTTTGGCGATATGGCGACATTTCATGAGTTGATCGATCAGGCGCACCAGCGGGGTATCCGGGTGATTCTCGACGCGGTGCTAAATCACTGTGGGCGCGGCTTTTTTGCCTTTAATGATATTCTGGAGAATGACGCCGCCTCGCCCTATCTCAACTGGTTTCACATTACGAAGTTGCCGCTGCATCCCTACAATATGACAAAACCCGCTAACTATGTCGGTTGGTGGAATTTGCGCTCGCTGCCCAAATTCAACACGGAGCATCCCCCGGTGCGGCGCTTTCTGCTGGATGTGGGGCGCTACTGGATCGAGCAGGGCGTGGATGGCTGGCGGCTTGATGTGCCTAACGAGATTGATGACCATGACTTCTGGCGCGAGTTTCGCAATGTTGTAAAAACAGCCAATCCCGAAGCCTATATCGTCGGCGAGATCTGGGAGGATGCCTCAATCTGGCTGGATGGGACGCAGTTTGATGCGGTGATGAACTATCCTCTGCGCGATCTCTGCCACAACTTTTTTGCCCACGAGCGGCTTGATGCCGTCCATTTTGGTCAGGGTCTTGCGCAGTTGTTTCAGCGCCATCAACGCGAGATTACTCTGGCGCAGCTCAACCTGTTGGGGAGCCACGATACGGTCCGCTTTATCACCGAGGCCGGGGGCGATGTCAGCCGGTTCTATCCGGCGGTGCTGTTTCAGATGACCTTTCCCGGCGCGCCATGCATCTACTATGGCGATGAGATTGGGATGGAGGGGGCTAAAGATCCCGGTTCGCGTGCCTGTTTTCCCTGGGATACCGCGCAGTGGAACCATGAACTGTATGCCTGGTTTAAGCATTGTATTGCTCTGCGCCATGCGCATCCCGCCCTGCGTACCGGGCGCTTCCGGACGCTGCCGATCTCCAACAACCGCTCCGTCTTTGCATTTGCGCGTTGGGATGCAAACGAGCACCTGATTATTCTGCTCAATCCCAAAGCGCAGTCGGTTACGCTGGATCTGCCGCTGAACGATGGCGATGCCGGTGCCGGTCCCTTTGCCGACGGTGTCACGCTGACTGATCAGGTAGGTGGGCAGGTCTACACGGTTCAGAATGAGGTCGTGACGCAGGTGCATGTTCCGGGACGACGTGGGGTGGTCCTGCATATGGCCCATCAAAATGAAATGTGATGAACGTGCCCGCTTTTACGCTGGATGAAAAACTGCGCCTGATCATCCTGCGCACGCCGGAACTAGAAATGGCCTGGTCGCGTGAGGATGGTTCGCTCCGTGCTCTGAGTTATCTTGACGGCAGCAGTGTGCTGGGGCATGGTCCGCTTGAATCCGGGTTGGATGTTGCGCTGAATAACTCGGACAACTGGCTGGGTGGCCGCTCGTTTGCCCGCTACCTGTCGCACCAGTGTGTTGAACAGGACGATGTGATTGAGATTACGCTGGTGATTGGCCTGGGCTTGCTGAAGCTCTATGATCGCTACCGCATCACGGGCGCAGTGGTGGCTCGCCAGGTCACGATCCAGAATGTCGATGTGGAGGAAATATACATTTATGGCCTGCGTATGCGTATTCCCCATGTGCGGGTTGGTCGCGTCGAGTTGTGCCGGTTTGAAGCGCCGGGAAATAGCGCGCGCCCGCGCGTTCCGCTGGACGTTGCCACCGAACAGCAGCGTAATACGCGCCCCCGCCGTAATTTTGCTCCTGGCCTGAATCGGGGCAGTGTGTTTGAATCAGCGCCAACCCGGGGCCCGGGTCTGCTGGCACTGCATTGCCCGGCAACTGGTGACGCCAACCCTGCCGAGACGCTCCTCTGCTGGTACTACAGCGAGAGTGAAGCAGCCCAACCGTTTATTGAGGGTATGCGCGAAATCACCCCCTTGCAACCTGCGGCGGTCTCCCTGGGGCATGAGATCGGCCTGGCGGGACGACTGCAAGGTGAGGCGCTGCTGACCGGCGGCACGCAGTATCTGCTGCTGCTGCGGGAGCCCTGGGAAACGGCACGCACAACGTTTCAGCAGACCTGGCCGGCGATTGGCCTGCCACCCGGGGAGTCGCCGCCCACCTGGGTGCGTGACGCGGCTCTGTACGAGACGCACCCGGCCCTGCATGGCGGCTTCAACAGTCTGACCCGCAAACTGCCGGAACTGGCCGCACTGGGCATTACCACGCTGCTGCTGCTACCAATCTGGAGTTTTTCCAACCCGAGTAAACGCCTGTGGGACGGCAACTGGAGTGCCTCGGGCAGTCCCTACGCCATCCGCGACCTGGAGCAACTCGACCCGACGCTCGGCACACCTGACGATCTGCGCAACCTGGTGCAAACCGCGCATAGCCTGGACATGCGCGTGCTGGTCGATTTTGCGATCCAGGGTTGCGCCGCCGGCTCCCGCTATGTGCTGCAACACCCCGACTGGTTCATTCGGGACGAAACCGGCGATATTGCGACAATCCAGATTCCCGGTACGCCCCTACGCTTGATGGACTACTACAGCTTTGACTGGAATAACCAGGAACTGCGGAATTACCTGCAGAACTGGGCGCTGGATCAGATACAGCGCTATGACTTTGACGGCTACCGCACCATTGCTCCGGCCGGCACCGCGCTCAACTGGAAACCAAATCTGCCCTACCATGCCAGTGCCGCCAACCTGGGCCTGCTGCCGCTGCTGCGCACGTTGCGGGCGGATATGCGCGCCTTCAAACCGGATGCCGCCCTGCTCTGTAGCCTGGCCGGGCCGTTGTACACCTCAATGCATGATGCGAGTTATGACTATCCCTCACATCTCATGTTTGTCCATACCGCGTTGAACCGAATGTCACCCGCCGAGTTGGGCGATTACCTCTCTGACCATTCGCTGACCCATCCCCAGGATAGCCTGCGGATCTGCTTTACCGAAAAGCATGACACCTGTGATATTAACCCACTGGCGGTTGGTCTGCGTGGCTCGCGGATCAACCGGATGCTGCTGGCCGGGATGGTCATGTGCGGATTTATCCCGGCACTCTGGGCGGGACAGGAGCAGGAGCAGGATCATGTCTTTACCGCACTGTTCCAGGCCCGGCGCGCGCACCCGGTGCTGCGTTGCGGCGAAGCGCATTACAACGCGGTCTGGTGTGACTCGCCCCAGGTTTTTGCCGTGATGCGCGTCCTGCACAAGGATTGTTTGCTGGGCCTGCTCAATATCAGCCCTTACAAACAGACCGTCACGTTGAGCCTGCCGATTGACACGCTGCCGCTGGACAATACCAGCTTTCTGCTGCATGAACTGCTCACCGATGTCTGCTGGATCGAGGATGATCAACGTTCCTGGCGGCGTAGTGAGTTGCAACATCTGCGCCTCACCCTGGAGCCATTCCGGGCCTATTGCCTCGCGCTTGAGCCGCAGTGAGGCATGCGATGTGCGTATCAGCCCGATCTGCGGTACAATAGGAATAGTGGGTATTCTCAATACGATAACATTGCGGCTGCCCTGTTGCAGATCTTCCAGCGAGTAGTAGGCGCAAGGATATGACAACAGCTATTCTTACAGACTCGCGCTACGCCGCGCATACCTATCCGGGACATGTCGAGCGTGCCGAGCGGTTACAGGCGATTGAACAGGCGTTGGATGCGAGTGAATTGCGCAGCGACCTGCCGGCAATCGCGCCCCGCGCTGCACAGAATGAAGAACTGACAGCCGTTCATGATGCGCGCTACCTGCAAAAAGTGGAACGCTTTGGTGCGCAGGGCGGTGGAAGCCTTGATCCGGACACCTACATGACCCCGGATTCCTGGGAAGCCGCACTCTATGCGGCCGGAGCGGCGGTTCGGGCGGTTGACGCAATTATGCAGGGTGAGTGTAACAATGCCTTCTCCCTGGCGCGGCCACCCGGTCATCACGCGACCGCAACCCAGGCGATGGGCTTCTGTCTGATCAATAACATCGCCGTGGCGGCCCGCCATGCCCTGGATGCATTCAGCCTGGAGCGGGTTGCCATCGTGGACTATGATGTGCATCACGGGAATGGTACGCACGATATTTTCTACCAGGAACCGCGTGTTTTCTTCTGTTCGACCCACGCATGGCCCTACTATCCCGGGACTGGCGCGATCAACGAGACCGGTGGTGGTGCGGGTGCCGGTACAACGCTCAATGTTCCATTGTCGCCGGGGGTTGGGGATAAAGGGTATGAGCAGATCTTCGCGCGTGTTGTGATCCCCGCCCTGCGCCGGTATCAACCCCGGATGATCTTTGTCTCTGCCGGGTATGATGCGCACTGGAGCGATCCAATCGGGCCAATGGTGCTCTCGGTGAATGGTTATGCGCGGTTAACGCAGATGCTCTACGATGCGGCCGCGGAACTGTGCGATGGGCGGTTGCTTATGGTGCTGGAAGGCGGCTACAATCTGGATGCCCTCGGTGCGTCCGTGGTTGCTGCGCTGCGTGTGCTGCTGGGGCGCGATCCCGGCGAAGATCCGCTGGGGCCGATTACCGCCCCTGGACCGGATGTGACCGGCGTGATTGCCACCCTGGAAAAACGCCATCCGCTCTTTCAGTAGCCGTGCATATGGGTTAGGGGTTACGGACTGCGGCCTACAGGATACGGATCACGGGATACAGGATACGGGATACAGAACACGGACAAACAATGATCGCTGTTATTAATTATGGGGCGGGCAATCTCCCCAACGCAGTGCGGGCGCTCAAACATGTCGGCGCGGACCTCACCGTCACTGACGACCCGGCGGTTGTGCGGAATGCCCCCGCCGTCGTGCTGCCGGGGGTTGGCGCAACCCGCGATACCATGCAGAGCCTGGAGCGTCTCGGTCTGGCCGAGGTGCTGCCGGAATTTGTCGCCGGCGGACGGCCCTTCCTGGGGATCTGTGTGGGCATGCAGGTGCTCTGTGCCGTGAGTGAGGAGTTTGGGCAGCATGCCTGCCTGAGTATTGTGCCGGGTATGGTGCAGCGGCTGCCGGGTGGCCGGAAGGTGCCGCAGATTGGCTGGAACCAGGTACGCTTCACCGAACAGTATGCCCAACACCCGCTCTTCGCCGATATTCCAGACGAGAGTGAATTTTACTTTGTGCATTCTTACTACTGCAATCTACCCGACCCGGCTCTGATTGCGGGCGAAACCGACTATGGTCGGATCTTCCCAAGCGCGATAGTGCGCGATAATCTGGCAGCCGTGCAGTTTCACCCTGAGAAAAGCGGCCGTATGGGGCTACAACTCTTGCAGAATTTTGTGGCGTTGAGCCGCGCCACCGCATAGTCACAGAAATACATGTAAGCCGATCAGTGGACGACGCATGCGTCGTTTATATAGATAAGTATGGAAATTATCCCGGCAATCGATCTGAAAGAGGGCAAGTGTGTCCGCCTCTATCAGGGCGACTTCGATCAGGCAACAATCTATGGTGAAGACCCCGTGCAAATTGCCCGCCAGTGGGTCGCCCAGGGAGCCACCCGCCTGCATCTGGTAGACCTGGATGGCGCAAAAGCGGGGCGACCTGTCAATACCGATGCCGTTCTGTCGATTGTTCGTGCCGTAAAAGTGCCGGTGCAACTGGGCGGTGGGCTGCGGCGCGAGACGGATATCGCGGCGGCCCTGGCGCTGGGGATCGAGCGGGTCATCCTGGGAACGGCGGCGGTACGTGACCCGGCCCTTGTTGAACGCATGGTGGACCGGTTCGACAACCATATTATTGTCGGTGTGGATGCCCGCGATGGGCGTGTCGCCACGACTGGCTGGACCGAACTGGCGCAGGTCCAGGCAACCGAACTGATTGATGCGATGGCGCAGCGGGGTATCCAGCGCATTATCTACACCGATATCGCCCGCGATGGTACCCTGACCGAGCCGAACTACACCGCAACCGCAGCCCTGGTGCGCGCCGGTGGGCCGGCCATTGTTGCCAGTGGCGGGATTTCGCAGATTGACCATGTGCAACGGTTGTCGGCAATCGGCGTTGAGGGGGCGATCATCGGGCGCGCGCTTTACACCGGGGCTATTGATCTCCCATCTGCTCTGGCGGCGTTGCACTGATGCGCCGATAGATGCCACGCGCCGGCGCGACAGTTGTCCTTTTCCTCACCACACCGGCGCACTACCCCAACTCTATACCAGGTCAAAATACCGGTTTAATCAGTGAAAACCGGAGCATGTTGCACCAGTTTGAGCTCGTGTATGCTAACATAGCAGTAGGCTGGCTCGCAAACAGCGAATAACCAGGATGTGTCGGATGTTATGCTCAGGAGAAACGTATGTCAACACCTGACCTGACCGCAAAATTTGAAGAAGAACGTCTACGCGCTCATGAACAGTCCCAGATTGTCTACCTCCAGGGCCAGATCGATGAACTGCGCCGGTTGATCAAAGATCAAACCAATAAGTACAACTGGGCCATGGAGCAGACCCGCAAGACGGAGGCAGCAGTGGTGCAGGTCCAGAGCCTCTTCGAGCGCCACACCGAAGAAGTCACCCAGTCGATTGAGGCATCGCGCCGCGATATTGTCGGGTTGCGCAAAGAGATCGCGGGCGCGCTGGTCAAGATTGAGGAGGGCGTTAAGCCCCTGCGCGAGATGCAGGCGCAGATTCAGCAACTGGCCGAGGCCCGGCGGCAGGATCGGGACCAGTTCTTCCCCTGGTTTGCTCGGATTGAAGACACTGAGCAAAAAATTCTCGATCTACAGTCCCAGATCCGGGAAACCGAGGAACGCCAGCGGCAACTGGTTTCACAACTGGACCGCCTGCGCGAGGCCGATGCTGTCGCCCTCCAGGAAGCCCGCCGCGTGGGTGAGGAACTTCAGGTTGAGAAGCAAAACCTGCGGCGACAGATTGTCGAAGGACAGCAGGTGGTTGTTGATATGCGTAGCTGGTTTGACGACTTTGATGCGCGGCTTGTCCGCATTGATGAAGTCCATCATCGCGTCGAGTTGTTTGCCGAGCAACTCCCCGGCCAGATTGTCGAGGTTGCGGATAAACTGCCCGATATTGTCGCCGATATCAAGCGGGTTGAGCGGATCTCTACGGAGCGTTTTCTGATGAACCAGGAGCGCCTGGAAGATATGCGCCACCAGTCCGATGAAAAACTGGTCGCCCTCCAGGAGACGGACGAGCGCCATCTGCGGCAACTGACCTCCTGGTTGGAGCGGGTTGATGGCTGGGTGCGGGAATTGGAGCAGCGCCTGAGTCGCAGTGCCGGCCGGTTGGAAGCGGCGCAGCATTCCCACATTGCCCGCATTGCCGAACTGGAACAGCGCGAACTTCAAGTTATTGCTGCGCTCTCGGATGCGTTTCGGCAGCAGGCCGATGCGGTCAAGCGAGCCCATGTCGAGTCACGCGAACTGGCGGATATCGAGTAGGTCGGTTCGGGTGTCGTTCATAGGTTTCTGGACACTAACGCTATGAACAGTGAGTCAACCTTTTCGCTGGGTATCACCTACTGGCCGCGCCGGACGGGGTACGCGGGCTGGAAAGCCTTTGATGCCGGCGCAACCCGCGATGAACTGGCGCATATCGCCGATCTCGGTTGCGACACGGTGCGTCTCTGCCTGCGCTGGGAGGATTTTCAACCCGGTCCTGCCCGCATCAACAGCCGGGCGATGCGCGCGCTGGAGCGTACCCTGGATGCGGCTCAGGCGCAACGCCTGCGCGTGGTTGCTGTACTTTTTGCCGGTGTGATGGGTGGGGTGATCCAGATCCCCGCCTGGGCTACCGGCATTAGTCCTGGCCCGGATCCGGCACTGATGGCGCGTTTTGGTGTCCCGTTAACTACGTCGGTAGCTCCGGTTTTTTTCGAGGGTGATTACCACGAGACAACCGTACGGGATCTCTATCGTGATCCGCAGCAGCGAACGGCGCAGCGCTACCTCATTCGGGAAGTCGTCGGCTATTTTGCGCCGCATCCCGCGCTCTGGGCCTGGCAGATTGGCTATGATCTTGATCGCGCCCGTGATCCGGGTTCCTCCGAAGAAGCGGTTGACTGGCTGGCCGACCTGGCTGAGTATGCTCGTGAGCAGGGCGCAACCCGGCTGCTGGGCACAACCTCGGCCCATACTCTGGCGCGCAGCAACAGTCTCCACCCGCAGCATGTTGCTCAACTCTGTGATCAGGTGGGTGTGCATACCCGACCGTACGACCCGCTCCCTGTGGAGGAGCCCTGGCAGGTTGCGTATGTTACTTTCCTGCATGCGCTGACGACAACCCGGACAGGGCAGGCGGTGGTCGTAGCCGACCTGGGGTTGGCAACAAGTTCGGACAACCGACCCGGCTGGATCCGAGACAGCCTGTCCGGTGCCACCCGGCGCATCTACCTGGCTGATGAGGAACAGCAAGCTGCCTTTGTCGAAACGGCGGTTGAGACGCTACACCGCGTGGGTGCGGCGGGCGTATGGCTGGCTGCCTACGCCGATGTCCCGGAAACGCTCTGGCAAACTGCGCCCTACGACCGGGCTATCCAGGCGCGCACGCTGGGCATTGTTCGGGCCGACGGCCAGGAAAAACTCGCCGCAGCAACGTTCCGCTCACTCAGCAAGCGCCTCGGTCAGGCTGACCATACCTGGATGCCGCTGAACCGGAAGCCGGGGGCAACGCCAACCCTCGCAGTTGATTCCGAGCGCTACCAGGACAATCCTGCCGGCGAGATGCGGCGGTTGTTCCGTGAGTGGCAGAGTAAAGGGTAGCCCGCCTGTTTGCCACAGAGCACACCGAGGATACCGAGGGACGTGTAGTGTGTCCTGGAACCAGGATAATTTTATAGTGGTGACGTACCGGTTTTCATAACCGAAAGATCTTTACCTGTAACCTGTAATCGCATATGAATTGGCCTACAACACCAGACGAAGCCATTGCTCTGCAGCAGCAGTTGCGCGACCAGGTAATCCTGACCGATGACTTTGATGTGATCCGCACTGTGGCCGGAGTCGATGTCGGCTTTGAGGAGAATAACACGATCGCGCGCGCGGCGGTGGTTGTGCTCGTGTACCCGGAGTTGCAACCGCTGGACTATGCTACGGCCCGGTTGCCGGTCACCTTTCCCTACATTCCCGGCCTGCTCTCGTTCCGCGAAACGCCGGTCATCCTGGAGGGGTTGGGGCAGTTGCGCCGGCAGCCCGATCTGGTGATCTGTGATGGACAGGGGATCGCCCATCCGCGCCGCTTTGGTATCGCCTGCCAACTCGGATTGGAAGCCGGCCTCCCGGCGATTGGCTGCGCGAAATCCCGACTAACGGGACAACATGGGGTGTTGCCGGAGGAACGGGGCGCAGGTGTGCCGCTGCTTGACGGTGACGAGCAGATCGGCGTTGTGCTGCGGACGCGCTCCGGCACTAAACCGGTCTATGTTTCGCCGGGGCATCGGGTGAGTATGGCGAGCGCCGTCACCTTTGTAATGAACTGCGTCACAAAGTACCGCCTGCCCGAAACCACCCGTGCCGCGCACAACCTGGCCTCACACGGTACGCCCCCGCGTGGCATCGCGGGCGATACCTCGCAGGGGCGGTTGTTCTAACAGCTGTTTCAGACAATCTCCATTTGCAAGGATAGCACAAGTGTGATAGAATACCCGCGCTGACGAATTTTGTCGGTCTTTTTGCAATGCGAGCCGACGTAGCTCAATTGGCAGAGCAACGGTTTTGTAAACCGTAGGTTCAGGGTTCGATTCCCTGCGTCGGCTCCAGGCCAGTCTCTGTGGGTCGGTACCGAAGTGGCCAACCGGGGCAGACTGTAAATCTGCTGGCTTACGCCTTCGCAGGTTCGAATCCTGCCCGGCCCACCATATTTATATCTTCACTGCTATGCTCCCGTAGTGTTTATCTCTCGGGAGCATATTAAATGTAGCTATGCGTGGACAACCGCTTGCGCGTTTTGAAGTTGGACTTGAATATTTTCGATGACTGTGATGTTGAGTTAGTCAAGCAGTGGTGGGTGAATCAACTAGGGTTATCGCAAGAACAGCTTCGTTCAGTCTGTGTTCGGCCAGCTAAGAAGAGCGGTATTTACAAGAGTAAGAGTTTGCATGGTACACTGACGGTGATGTTTAGTAATGCAAAGTTAAAGAAAATAATCGATGATTGGTGTTCTGAATATTATAGTCATTAGATTATTCTCGTGTGCCCACGTAGCTCAGTAGGTAGAGCATTGCCTTGGTAAGGCAAAGGTCACGGGTTCAAGTCCCGTCGTGGGCTCCAATGTAGAATCGGCATTGCAGCGAAATATCCTGTTGCAATGTATGAGGAGGGGGTAAGGGTTCTCTGCCTCGGCCTCATAACCAAGGAGTTGTGAATTCATGGCAAAGCAAAAGTTCGAGCGCACGAAGCCGCATCTGAATGTCGGCACGATTGGGCACGTTGACCATGGTAAGACGACCCTGACCGCCGCGATTACGAAGGTGCTGGCGATGGCCGGTGGGGCGACTTATACCTCCTACGACCAGATCGACAACGCGCCGGAGGAGCGCGCCCGGGGGATTACCATCGCTATTCGGCACGTCGAGTATCAGACCGAGAGTCGCCACTATGCCCATGTGGACTGCCCCGGTCACGCCGACTACATCAAGAACATGATTACCGGCGCGGCCCAGATGGACGGCGCGATCCTGGTGGTTTCGGCTCCCGACGGCCCAATGCCCCAGACCCGCGAG
>DAOTUI010000032.1:0-59128 GCA_034437035.1 Chloroflexaceae bacterium | reverse complement strand
CTACCCCTCATCCTTGAACAAGTCATCGCCGCGCACCCGTCCCGGCGGCATGAGCGGCGCGGCTTCGCGAGCACGCCGGTTGCGCTCCGTCTCGCTGAAATACTTCATCCACTCCTGTGGTGAATCGATGTTCTCGCCACCATGGGTTGTGCGGCGCTGGCGCACCCGGCACAGCACTGGCGTATTCACAGCGCTGCCCGCGACAATGACCTGCCCTTTGGAAAGTGACGGAAGCTCGCGCAGCAGGTCGCGCCCGACTGTTTCGATACTGCCTGCAACACGATCCTGGTCAACCGGGTTGACGATGCGCATAATGAACTGGGTGTTGCACTGCGACAGTACGTCCGGGTCGAGCTTGCCAGGTCGCTGGCTGATCAGCCCGACCGACACGCCGAACTTGCGGCCCTCGGAGAGCACCTGCTTGAGAATGCGCGTACTGACCAGGTCGCCGGAGGCAGGCGCGAAGTTATGCGCTTCTTCAATCAGCACAAATGACGGATAAGGCAAATAGCGTTCGTCGTCCTCAGCAACCCGGCCTTTGGTCGTATCCCGCCGTGCCATAAACAGGCGACGCAGCAACGTGGCGACTACCGTCTGCTGCTCTCGTTCGTCCACCTCATTGAGTTGCAGCACTGTGCATTGCCCAGGGCGGAACAGCGTGCTGAGTTCCAGGTACTCAAAATCGTCAAAGACTGCCGAGTTCTTGAAGACACTCTCCAATCGCCAGATAACAGCATTGGCCGACTCTGCATACCGCCCATCTTCATCGTCTTCGTCTTCGCCACCCCTACCTAGCGCGCGCAGTTGCTCACAGAGTTGCTCCAGTGTCCATCTGTTTTCATTGGCCCGCTGGACACTGCCATAGGCGCGGCGCAGCAGGTAATACATCCGCTCCGAGAGATTGGGCAGCAGGTAGACCAGGTCGCCTAACTCCAGCGAGGAGATACGGACTTTGACGGTGTTGTCTTTGCTGCTTTTGGCACGCCGCTTGTCGTCTTTGTCTTCGGGGCGGAAGATACGCACCTGTGGCTCGTAGTCATTGCTACGAAACTCCGGGTGGTTCATCAACTCTTCGAGGGTGCTGTACTCGCCGTGCGGATCCACGACGAGCACGCTGGCCCGGTTGTAGCTGCTCAGCAGCTCTTCCAGCACGACACTCGCCAGGTAGCTCTTGCCCGCGCCCGTGCTGGCGATAATTGCCATATGGGTGCTGGTGATAGCACGCACATCCAGCGTAATGGGCACTGCATCTTTGCTGCGGCTCAGCAGCGAGCCAATCGCAGCACTGCCCACCTCGTGCGCCTTCTTTTCGCTGAGCACGTCGGTCAGCATTGCATCGGGTGCCAGGTAGATCGGCCACCCGGAGCGCGGCGGCAGGCGCGGATTGATGAAATCACGGAGGTTCTCATCATAGTAGCCAAGCACCGTGGTGGTTACTTCGAACAGTTCATATGCAGGCGCGGTGTAGCCGACCAGGGCCGCTACTTCATCGGGTGAGACCGTCGGGTCGGCCAGGAATGGGTCGGGATAGAGGCGCAGCGGGCGGCGATGCGTGACCCGTGCGAGAATGCGGCGCGGCTGCCCATCGACGGTCGCTTCGTAGTAGACAAACTCGCCCGACTTCACCACCTGCTCGTTGTCGGGGCTGACAAAGGTAAACTCGTGCGCGGTTTCGCCTGGCCCCTTTGTGGTGCCCACGGGTGTGTGCTGCGTCATGCGCGCCCTCCTACCATCGTGACATTCGCCTTCCACGCCAGGTCATTCTTCAACACCGCCAGCAGGCTGCACTGGTCGGGGAAATGGCTTTCCAGGTCAGTGATAATTTTCAGCAGCAGGTATGCAATGACCGCATTTTGCTGCGCCATCAGAAGCGGCATATACCCCAGTGTGAGCGCTGACCCGTTGTGGTGGAAGGCCCGCACCTGGTCATCGGTCATCCGCTCAACCAGCGCATCGACCGACGCGGCGAGCGGGGTCACGCCCTGCACGACATCGCCTGCATCGCCCATCATGCCCACCGTGATGATGCCAATCAGCACCGCCTTCTCGTTGAGGTAGTCGGGCGAAAAAGTGCTCAGGTCTTCCGGCGGCGAGAGGCGCGGCCCCAGGTTGCCAAAGTCCGGGTTCATCAAGATGGTGTTGTAGATGACACCCACCAGCCAGCGGTCGGGGTGGGTGTCCAGTTTCATCCGCACGAAATTCCCGAAGGCGTGGTCTTCCGGGGTCGGCGGCGTCCCAATTTCATTTTTGCCATATACCTGGCACACATAATCAATATGGGCATTTGATTTAACGATTTTACCGATAGTCATACTCTGCGCCTCCGCTTACTCAATGCCTTGCGTGTTATTTTCAACTCCATCTGCTCCTCGGCCAGAAATTGCTGGAACAGCCGATAAAACCGCTCCCGATCCTCAGCAGTCAGCACGGCCACCGCGTCAGCAGTTTCCAGCGGGTAGGGATAGCCATTGCCAATCACACACTCGGCCCGCACGATGTCCAGCACCTGGTCAAGTTGCCCGGTTTCCACCATCCAGCGCGGCATATCAAGCCGGGCAGGTGGGCCATCTCGCGTGGTCTGGAGGTAGACAAAACAAACCTGATCGCTCAGGTCACGCTCGCTGTCGGGGTCTTTGTACTGGCGCAGCACGCCATCATCACGCGCACAGATATAGGCGTGTGAGCGGTCGCCCCAGGACTTCAGGCGCAGCAAGGTGGCATCACTGATATTCTTTGGTATCGCCATGCCGCGTGCGGCTGCGACCATCGAGAGCACGTCTTTGGCATATGAGCGGTCGATGTAGCCAATCACTGGTATCTGGCAGGTTTCGGACACCATCAACAAATTGCATATCGCACCAATATACCGTTTTTGAAGCTTGTCGTGCATCTGCGTGGTAAACGAAAGCACCAGCGAGCCGTCCAGGAAACAGAGCGGCTTGACCGGGGCATCACACTGTGCCTGCATGTATGCAATCAGCTTCTCAACTTCCAGCGTGAAGCGGCAAACATTGACCTCGGTGGCCGGGAAGCCGCCCTCACCCGCGTCTGCCTCGTCGAACTCGTCGGGGGCCAGCACCTCAACCTGCACGCTCTTGGTATATGGTCGCGTGTCGTTGTGTGGGTTTTCGAACCAGCCGACCTGCACCACCGCCACTGGCACCGAAAAGTCACGCTGCGCCTGGATTTGCGAGCCATCTGCGGCGAACGTGGGAACACCCGTCAGCACACCCATCGCCCAGGCGCGTGCCTCCTCGTGGTTTTGCCAGGACTGTCCGAATGGTACCAACAACCCGGCATAGGTATCGTGTTCGCTGGTCGGGTACGCCCCAGGATAGGCCGTTCCGCTGGCTGCCAGGGCTGCATCAAGCTCGGCTCTGGATTGCTCGGCGAGCGCAGCGAACGCGGCGCGATACTGCTCGCTGGCTTGTCGCGCCTGATCCTGAAAACCGACAAAGCGGTCGCGTTTGGCGCGGAGTGCTGCGTGCGCTTTTTCGGGGCTAAACATACTGCCCTCCTGGTGCTAGACTCGTTCCCACTGGCTCACCCCATTGTCTTTGGTGATGCGGATGATGTTCTGAGTTGACCGTTCAAAGGTATCATCGTGGCTAATCACAAACAGTTGTGAGAAGCCGCGAATGTTCATCATCTGGTCGGCCAGATTATCGCGGCGCTCGCCGTCCATGTTGGACGTCGGCTCATCGAAGAACGCCACATCAATGCCGGTCATCTGCTTGAGCAGCGCCAGGCGCACGGCCAGCGCAGCCGACATCTGCTCACCGCCCGAAAGCTGGCGAAACGTGCGCTGGCGGCCCTGGCTCTCGATAGCAATCTCGTAATCTTCGTGCCACGCCAACCGCAGCGCGTAGTTATTTAGAATCTCCCCAAAGATGAGGTTAGCCTCCCGCGAGATACTCTGCACGCGCGCACGGGTGATGTAGGGGCCAGCCTCGCGCAGCGTGGAGCGCACAAAGCCCACCCGCTGCTCCAGGGCTTCCTGTTCGGCCTGCTCGGCGCGGGCCTGCTCCAGCGTTGTCTGCGTGTCGCGCAGGGCAGTTATCTCTGCTTCGGCGCGGGCCAGGTTATCACGCTGAAGGCGCAGCCGTTCGTTGAGGGTCGTCTGCTCGCTGGTCAGGCGGCTGTGGGCGGTTTCCACCTGGACATAGGTTTCTTCGCTGTAGTCGGCTTCCGTTGCCTGTACCTGTGCTGCACATGCCTGCTCCTGCTGCTGAAGCGTGGCAATCTGCTCTGCAAGCGCGGCGGCCTGCGCCTGGTGTTCTTCGAGGCGCTGCGCAGCACTGCGGTGGCTGAGATACTGCTGGTAGGCTTCGCTCGTGGCGTCGCGGGTGGCTTTGGCAGCCTGCAAGGCGTCATCCAGTCCTGCATATGGCTGGAGTTGCTGCGCGAACCGGGTAATCTGTTCTTCCAGTGCCACCGCCGCGGCCTGCACCTGAGCGAGTTTCGTTTCGGTATCACCACGCTGTGCAGCCTGAAACTGCTGCTGCTGGTATGCGCTGCGCGGGTCGCCCACGGCTGCGAGACGCTGCTGTATATCCGCGACGCGGGCGGGTGCCTGTTCCAGTTCGGTGGCCTGTGCTCGAAGCTGCTCCACCTCGGCCTGCTGGGCCTGGATGTCCTGCTCCAGCGTCGTTTGCTGCTCAGGGGTTGCCAGTTTGGTGACCTGCTTGTGAAGTGTGCGCTGCTGTTTTTTGGCCTGCTGCTGCTCCTGCTCGGCTGCGGTCTGCGCTGCCTGCGCCTGAGTGAGCCGGGTTTCCAGGTGGCCCAGTTCCGCACGATAGGAAGCAGCCAGGTCAGCCGCCTGAGCCGCCGTCAGTGCCTGCCGGCACACGGGACAGGTTGCCGCGTCGGTGGGGGTTTCCAGAATGGCGAGCCGCTGTTCAATGTCCGGTTGGGTCGCAGTGATATGCTGCTGCTCTGCCTGGCGGTGGCTGATAGTTTCAGCCAGCGTCACGATGCGCTCATCCAGGGTGGCAAGCTCCTGCTCGGCAGCGGTGCGTGTTTCAATCTCGCTACGTATCGTGTCCAGCCGGGTTGCAAGCTCGTGCAGCCGTTCCTGTGCTTTCTTGACCTGTGCCTGTGCTGCCTCCCATCGCTGCACATCCTGCTCGGCAGCGCGCAGGTTGGCTTCAAGCTGCTCCTGCTGCGTGACATCTGGTTGCAGGGCGTGCATCCGGGCTTCGGCTGCAGCAACCGCTTCCAGGGTCTTAGCGAGGTCTGCTTTGCGCTGCTCAGCGAGCGCCAGTTCGCGTTCTGTGTTGCGGCGCTGCTGCATCACGGTGTCGCGTTCGCGGGCCTGCTGCTCAAGCTGCGCTATCTCCGCCTGGGCTGCTTCATGCTGGCGATGCCCCGCGCTGGTTGTGTCAACGACCTGTCGGGCTGCGGCTGCCTGTTCCACCAGGTCATTGGCGTTGTGCTGCTGCTGCTCCAGGCCGGCACGTTGTCCCGCCACACGTTCGACCTGAGCACGCAATTCGGCGAGCCGCTCTTTGATGCTGCGAAGGGCATCCCGCCGGCGGGTCACATGCGCCAGTTCCGTGCCGCATGCCTCCAGGCGGGTGGTGTCGTTGGTGATGGCCTCTCGGAGTGTCGTTGCGGATTGCTCTTGCTTCGGCAAGCGTGCAACGTCGGCTTCGAGCCCGGCGATACGCACCTGTGCGGCGTGCTTCTTGTCCTTCAGATAGGACTCGGTGTCGCGCAGACGTTGCCAGGCGCGTTCATATTCATCGACACGCAGCAGCGGATTGAAGATGTCCTTGCGTTTGGAAGCCGTTTCCAGGAACGCCGAGGTCAGCAATCCTTGCGGCACACCGACGGCGTTGAGGAACAGTTCGGACAAATCGTCGTCCTCGTCCAGCTTGAGATGCTCGCGCAACCAGTCAACAACATCTGCTTTATTCTGCGCCACTGCTGTACCGACAGCCGGATCAAAAACGTCATAGCCGGCACTTCTGCCGCAGCGGCGGGTGATCTGATAGGCGCGCTCATCGCGGCCCGACACCAGCGAAACCGTTACCGTGCCGGTTTTCTCGCCCTCGCGCACAAAGTCGTCCTGTCGGTAGGGCAGATAATCGAAGAGCGCAAAGCCAATCGCTTCCAGGATGGTTGATTTGCCCGCGCCATTTTGCCCGCAGATCGCGTTGATGCCCGGCTCAAACGTGATGGTCTGCTCCTGGTAGCTCTTGATGTTGCGCAGTTCTAGCCGGGTGATGAGCATAGTGCCTCGACAATCTGCTCTGGCGTGCTGTGGGCCAGCGCCATTGCTTTCACTTCCATCATCAGATTGGCCCAATATTCTGCATCGGGCTGATAGCGCGTATCACGCTCGATGAGGTCACGCAGGACACTGCGCGCTAATTCCTCCTGCGATACATCCTGCGTGACCTGAACGGCAAACTCGGCGGCCCGGGTATCGTTCTTGATACGCACGTGCAGCGGTTGGTATGCCTGCTCGACTAATGTACGGACATGCTCCAGATCAAGGTCAGCGTGGTCGAATGGCAAAACCCCGTGTAGCCGCAATTCCACGACCGGCTTCTTGCCGTTGTTTTGTGCCGGGGCCTGCTCCGCGAGATAGGGCGGCAGTCGATCATACAGGTCATGCGGGCTGGTGGTGCTATCGACCCCGAAGGCCAGACGATAGAATGGGCGGCGCGTGTTCTCGATCAGGTGCGCCTGATGCTTCGGGGTGTGCGTCGTGTCAATCTGGACGTGGTAGAACCCGCGTTTCCACGGGCCTTCCTCGATACCGCATGCCTCGAGTGCGCCGGGGTTGTATATCCAGCCATCGTGCTCGTAGTTTTTATGTACATGCCCCAGCGCCAGATAATCGACGCTGCCCCGCAGCGGTGCGATCTGGTTGTGGGTGAGGGTGTCAACAGCACCAGGGACTTCGCCTTCCAGACCGGCGTGCAGCAGAAAGATGGTATGGTCGATGCCGGCAGACTCGCTATCGGCAACCTGGTCTGTGATGGTGGCAAAGAATTTTGGCAAGGATGCGCCCAGATATTGCACCCCAAAGATACGCACGCCATTCAGGTCAATGTACGAACCACGGCGCGTATCGGCATCCCACGGCACCAGGTCAAGGGAGCCGGGAGCCGTGCTGAGCAGGTGCAGATACTCCTGCCGGTTGAGGAAATCGAGCCAGGAAAGGTCATCGCGGTAGCGCAGTCGGTCGTGGTTGCCCTCAATGGCCACCACCGGGATACCGGCGTCACGGATTTTTTGTAATCCTTTGATGGCATGCGTTAGAGTCAGGGCATCCACCGACGGCTTATGAAACAGGTCGCCGCTCATCAGCACAAAGCTGACCTGCTGGGCAACGGCATATTCGCATACTTCGAGGAATGCCCGCGCAAAGTCATTGTAGCGTGCATTCAACCCGTATTGCTGATTGCCAAGATGAATATCACCGACGTGCAGGAAATGAATGGTCATAGGTCGTCACTTTCTCACACTGTTCCCTCTGTACAGCATAGCAGACAGACGGTTCGCATATGAGGACATCTCCGTAGTAATCTACTCCGGTTTTTGCAGTGCGCCGACCGATGTATCCACAACGCCCCGCAGCGCACCCAGCGCCCCCGCAAGGTCAAGCTGATCCGCAGCATACGCGGCACTGACCAGGTCATCGGGCACATAGCGGTCATACTTGCCCTGCGCCTGATAGGGCAGGGGCACCAGTTTCGCCGGCGCGAGCGCAGGGGGCGGGTGCTGCACGATGTGCTGTATCTGGGTCGTGAGTGTTTGTGTATCAGCAGCTTCCACTTCCAGGTAGTAGGGTACGTTACTATCACCACACTTCATCCCACTATGCTGAAAGAGCAGTTCGACGGTTTTGACCACACGCGTTCCGTGCCACGGGAGAACCATGTGCTTTCGGTCGCTCAGCGGCACGATGGACTGTCGCGGTATGCCGCTGTCGTGCGCCAGTTGCCGCATCTTGTGCAGTTCCCGTAGCGCCTGCGGCTGAAGGTAGCCATACGCGCATTCCTCGGCTAACACCTGACGCATGCGTTGCAGGATGCGGGTATGGATGTCTGGAATATTGCCAGTCCAGAGCTTTCGGGCACTGCCCTTCACCCGCTGCACCTGAATGGTCTTGTGTTCCTCGTCGATGCTTACTACCAGCCAGGAACGCCCGGCTAAACCGATACGATCTCCTACATCTGGCAAATCCTGGATTGTTCCAATCTGGCGTGAGCCTTCGCTTACGGTGTAGCTGATGTCATCGGGAAACACGGCATAGAAGCGGTAGGTGTTGATGACCCGCTCGCCCGCCAGCCCGACGATGAGCCCACTACCCTCGACCTGTGCCAAATGTTCCGTGTCGCGGAGATGGCGCAGGAAGGTGCGATACTGGTCAAGGGTAATGTGCTGAAAGGGCGCGAGTGTCAAAACACGCTCCGCCAGCTCTGGTGGGGTCAACTCGGTCTGTGCGGCGAGCGTGCTCATCGTCTGGTGGTAGAGCAGGCTGAAGGGCAGGCGCGGAATGTCGGGCGGTTCCACCCAGCGCTCTTCGAGATAAAGCTGGATGATGGCGATAGTTTGCAGCAAGCCCCACGGGATGCGCTCGCCGAGCGGCGCATTCGGCAGTGGCGCTTCGTTCGCTGAGTAGAGGAACATCTTCGCTGCGCCGCCGCGCCGCCCGGAGCGGCCAAGCCGCTGCACAAAGCTCGATACGCTGTGCGAGGTGTTGAGTTGCAGCACCTGGTCGAGGCTGCCCAGGTCGATGCCCAGTTCGAGCGTGACCGTCGCCGCGACACAGGCGGGCTTATGTGGGTCGCGCATATCCTGCTCGGCCTGCTCGCGCAGCACGGCGGCAATACTGCCGTGGTGGGTGTAGTAGGCGGCGGCATCATCGCCTGCCTGCTCCGCCAGCGCAGCGAGTTGGTAGATGATGGTTTCCACGTCCTGGCGGCTATTGGCGAAAATCAGCGTCTTGAGCGCCTGCTGCACCATCGCATACATATGCTGGTACAGCGCGTGCTCGTCTGCCTGTGCATGCCGGGCTGCTCCTTGCTCACCAGCAGATGTGCCGTTGTGCGCGGTATCGCTGGCCTGCTCGTCCTGGTCAGCGGGCAGCGTGAAATACTCCACACCGAGCAGGATCTCACGCTTGCCGTGCTGGTCGTCGATGTGGGTCACTGCCGCGTCGGTGCCACTGCTGAGCCACTGCATCGCCAGTTCCGGCTCGCCCAGCGTGGCCGACAGCCCCACGCGTCGTGGTGGGTGCTGCTGGTGGCGGGCGAGCCGCTGCAACTGACAGAGCACCTGGCGGCCCCGGTCGCTGTTGATGAGCGCGTGTACCTCGTCAATCACCACGAAGCGCAGGTCGCCAAACAGCCGCCCCAGGTCGATGCTGCGGTTGATGAGCATCGCCTCCAGCGACTCCGGCGTGATTTGCAGCACACCGCGTGCCTGCCGCAGAAAGCGCTGCTTTTTGCTCTGGGCCACATCGCCGTGCCAGCTTTGCACCGGGATGTCGCTCTCCTCCAGCAGTCCTTCCAGGCGGTAGAACTGGTCGTTGATCAGTGCTTTCAGCGGGCCAATGTAGATGACGCCGATAGAGGCAGACGGCTGTTCCACCAGGGCGGTCAGGATGGGCAGAAACGCCGCCTCGGTCTTGCCGCTGGCCGTGCCGCTGGTAATGAGCACATGGTCATGCGTATCAAGCAGCGCAGCAATGGCCTGCACCTGCACCGGGCGCAGTTCGCCCCAGCCGGCGCGATAGATGTATTCCTGGATGAAGGGGGCCAGGCGGTAAAACGGGTGGGTCATAGCTCAAAACTCGTGAAGGGCGATGCTGGTTTCGTGGTGTCCGTTGCCCCCGGCTCGTCTGCATCGTGAATGTCGGTGTCAGGGCTCAGCGCTTCCGGGTCGCTGGTTGGCTGACCGGGCGCAAAATCGCTGCGGGTGAGTAGTTGCTCGAAGGTGATGCCCGGGTTCTGCTGCATAATGTTGAGTAGGGCGATAAAGTCGCGCACCACCTCGCGTGGGGTGAGCAGGTGCTCAGCTCCCAGACGGGTATGCACTTCGTTCAGGAAGCGTTCGATCTGCCCATCGGTGACCGGCGATGCAGCGCCGTGGTGCAGGCCGTGGATTGCGCGCAGTCGCTGTAATAGCACAAAAATCTCCTCCGGGGTGAGTATCTCCAGGCGGATCATCGGCCCGGACATATCCCGCAGCCCGGTGCGTGCAAAGCGGCTCTCCTCCAGGCGGGTGCGCAGCGCCTCGTAGCTGAACAGACCCCGGCGCGTGTCTTCGACCATCTGCGGCGTTGCGCCAAGCACCAGGCCCAGGTACTCGGCTTTGCCCTGGGTGGCATCATTAAACATGCCCAGCAGCCGCTCATAGTTGTTGTTGCGCGAGACGGCATTGCTGATTTTGTACAGGTTGACCGCCTCATCCAGAAAGACAACCAGGCCCCGGTAGCCAATGTCCTTCACAAAGTGCGCCAGCAGCTTGAGATAGTCGTACCAGGTCTGGTCGTCGATGATGACCCGCACGCCCAACGCCTCCCGCGCATCGCTCTTGGCGGCATACTCGCCGCGCAGCCAGCGCAGGGCCGCTTCCTTGCGGGCATCATCGCCGCTCTGGTGGCTGTGCCAGTAGGTGCTGATGACAGCGGCAAAGTCAAAGCTATGCACCATGCCTTCCATCTGGTTGACCGTCGCGTAGATGCGGTTTTCGACCGCCGAGGCGAAGTTGGGGGTACTGGGATGCACGCCATCCTGCTGCATCACCTGCTGCTGAATGTCATTGATCCAGCGTTCCAGCAGGGCACTGAAGGCACCACCCTGCGGACGGGTGCGCGTGGCAGTGTTAGCCAGCAGTTCGCGGTAGAGGTTCAGGCCCTGGCCCTGCGTGCCCGTCAGTCGCCGCACCGGGGTGAAGTCGGCATCCATTACCACGAAGTTGCGCTGCAAGGCGTAGTTGCGGATGAGTTGGCACAGGAAGCTCTTACCTGCTCCGTAGCGGCCCAGGATCAGGCGAAACGTTGCGCCGCCCTCCGCCACAATGTGGTCAATATCGTTGAGCAGGGCATCGATCTCGTCCTTGCGCCCGACGGCGATATGTTCCAGCCCGGCCCGCGGCACCACGCCTGCGCTGAGCGATTGCAGCACTGCCGTCGTAACTCGTTTCGGTATTTTGGTTGCTGCCATTTATGCCATCACTCCTTCGTGCTGGAGCGCCCACGCCACCAGCGCCTGCACGCTCTCGTAGTCCTCGTCTTCAATCAGCGGCGGATCGCCCGCCTCAATAATGATGTCGCCGATATGCACCAGCGCAGACTCGTTGATGTCGTCAATCAGCAGGTCGGGCGTACGCTGGACGCTCTGCGCGATACCGGCGAGCCGGGTCGGCACATCCACGCCAGCCAGCAACGCGGCCAGCGTCTCCCAATGATGAGGCTGCATCTGCTGCACGAACGCCGCCCATTCGGGTTCCAGGTCAGCAGAGCCGGGGGCGGCATCGAGCGCAGGTGTGGTGGCCTGCGCAGGTACAGGATGGGTGAAGAGATGCTCCAGTTCGTCGCGGTAATCTTCGGCCACTACCAGCGTGCCCCCTTCATCAAAGACAAGCTGGTCGCCCAGTGCATCAAGTGCGCGCTCGTTGAGGCGATCCAGCACCACCGCCAGGAACGTCCCCTCAAGTGCCTGTGCCGCGTGCTCGCTGTCTGCTTCCCATTCCTGAGCCTGGAGGAAGCGCAACAGTGCCGGCGCATCGGCATCGTCGCCCACCACTGCCGCCACCGCGTGCAGGTCGGTCAGCAGATGGTCGGGCGTATCCTCCGGGCGTTCCAGATTGAATGCGGGTGCAGCGGCAGGTGCATGATCATCTGCAACGGGCTCCGGTGGCGCTGCCTCAGGAACCGGCGCAGGCGCGGCAGGTGTGGCAGACTCATCGGCTCCATCGTCTGCGACGGTCAGGCGGTCGCGCACAGCATCCGATTCCTCGGCCAGCGCACTGACTTTCGCAAAATCGATGGCGATGGGCTGCTCCGGCGTCGCAGGCGTTGCAGTCGGCGGTGTATCCGCTGCACTGGCTGCCTGTTTCGTGCGCTGCTTGCGGTCAGGTTTGGGCGCTGGTTCAGGAACCGGGAAGGCGGCATCGAGCAGGGTCATCCACTCCTGCGGCAGCTCAATCCCCTTGAGCGTGCCCTTGAACTGGTGCTGACGGCGCAGCCGATTATCGGTGTATTTCAGGATGGAGGTAATAGTCGTCTTCAGTTCTTTGGCGTCGGCCCAGCACGCTACGGTGGCGATGTGTATCTCGGTGCGCGTGCCGTCATACACCGCGCTGGCGAAGGGTTGGCGGCGAATGACCACGGTGCCCGCCGGTCGATAATGTTCAAACAGCGCTGTCCCGTGTGCTTCGCGCACCGCTGCATCGACCACAGCCAGTCCCTGCCGATAGGCGGCGGTCACCGCGCCATCCGCATTGTGCTGCTGGTAGAACTTGCTTCGGGCGGGATTATGTGCGCTCACCAGCCGTAGCAACTCGTCAGGAACCTGGGCAATGGGTGCTGATGACGCGAGCCACGCTTCAACCGCGAGGTTCTGGTCACGCAACTGGCCGCCCTGGGTCATCGCCCAGGCGTACCAGTCCAGTGGTGACTGCGGCAAGCGATGGACGACCAGAAAGTCGGCCAGCCAGTCAATCAGGTAAGTATCCAGTTTGGGGTGCAGTGGGCGATACTGCTTCCAGAGCCGCACCAGATGGGTACATGCCTGCTGTGGCGTGTCAAAGCCAACCAGGTGCAGTGCTTCGTAGATATGCACAAAGAGGTAGCTCAGGTCGGTCGCAGGATACTGGCCCGTTCGTACCTGGGAGCGCCAGAAAAAATACCACTGCTGCTGCGCCGTACTCATATCGGCGTAGGTCGGCCAGTAGCTCATAAAGGATACGTGCTCGGCAGGGGTGCCCGTCTGGTTGACGAAGCGCTTCGCCGCTTCCAGAAATCGGCTCGTTGGGCTCGTGCTGGTGACGGAGACGGTGAAATCAGGCCGAAAAACAGGTTTGTCACGCTGTACCGAACGTGGTGCAGGTGGGGTGTCGCGTGGCGGGATCGACACGCCTGCCTGTGCCGGGGCGCTGTCATCGCCAGTAAACAGCTTCTTGAAGGGCGACGAGAGGCGCGTAAGCAAGCTGTCTGGTTGGTCGGTGTAGGTGCGTAGACACTGCTGCACAAAAGCATCCCGGTCATTCATGCGCAGGCCAAGCGCTTGCAGAACGAGCGCTACGCGGTCTCCTTGCTGATGCCAGTTCGGACGCACAAAGGTGCTGATCGACCAGCGCCGTGTGAGCGTGGCGAATGCCTGCGCCTGCTTGCTGCCAGCGACCAGCAGGTCAAGCTCGCTGAAGATAATCAACGTCCAGGTGGTGTCGGTGGGCAGGGCTGTCTCCGGCGTGGTGAGTAGCACCCGGCCTGTTGCCGGCTTTTCCGTCATTGACACGGCTGTCTGCTGGAGTGCTTGCAGGACGGCAGCGTGCTTGCTGCGTGGCACCAGCCAGAGGATGCGGGCCTGAGCGTAGTCCTGAAGCACCTGCGTGCATGTCTGCGCCAGGAGGGTGGGCACCTCCTGCTGCAAGCCGGCAATCCCAACCGGTAACCCGTGCTGGCGCAGCACCGCAAGCTGCTGTTGCACCTGCTCGGTCTCGGTTGCGGCATCGGGAATGGCAATCTGCGGCGGGTCAAGGCGCAGTTTGGTCAACCGATCACGGGAGGAGCCGAGCACTTCCTGCGGTGCAAGTTGGAGCGGACCAGCGTTCTGCTGTTGCCACTGGGTGCATAGCGCTTTGAAGGCAGGCGTATACTCAAGCCACGCATCGCCCATCCGCACAAAGCGCGCCCCCGCATTGAACTGCTTCAGCACCGTCGGCAGGACGATAGCATGCGCTCCTGCACCCAGATATGGAACAGCCCAGTAGCCCCCGATGCCGTGCCGCACTGCATGGTGTACCTGCCAGGTGATCGGCAGGCGCGCCCCGTCGTGTATGGGAAAGGCCGCCTGGAGGTGCGCCAGGTCAACCTGGAGTGTCTCGGCATTGGGTGTCAGGTCGTCCTGCACGAACGCGAGCAGGTCGTCACCAGCGAGCCGGGTCACCTCGCCCGAGCGTGCCAGGTCAAGCAAGCGGCCACGCAGCCGGGGGAACCACCAGGGCAGCAGTGCTGTGCCACTGATGAGTGAATGCTGGTCACCCGCCAACGGCTGCAATCCACGTTGCAGGTCGGGCATATTCGAGACAAGTTGTACATCCAGGCTATGCTTCTGGATAGCGATGATGCGCAGCGTTGCCGCGAAGCCGGTTTCGAGCCGCAGCTCGCAGCGCAGGTGGGGGCTCTGATACGTTCGCAGACCGTTGACCAGAAAGGCACCAATCTCGCCGGAGGGCAATTCTGGCTTGCCCAGCCAGGACTGCATCTGCTGGTCGGGTGGCGGGGAAAGCTGCCAAACCGTGGTGTGCTGTGCGAACCAGCCTGCCCCAAGATGCAGCACGCCATCTGGCAACTGCCGCACAAGCACCTGTCGGGCCGCATCATAGCGCCACACAATCTGGAAATCCGGTAGGCAATCCACGATGTGGAGATCATCCACCGCCTGGGTGTGCAGGTGGAACGTCTCGGACACCGAATTGGTCAACGCCTGGCGCAACTGGTGCGCAAGCGGAAACGGGAGCAGATAGGAAGCAGGTGTCTGGTCGGGTTGCTGCTGTAGAAAAGTGCGCAGAGCCGAGGGGAGTGCGTTCGCGCGGAGCAGATCGTGGTGGGTAACCGGTTTCTCACCGCGAGTGATGGTGAACTGTACCGCATCAGGCACGAGTGACATGGTCAGGATGTATGGTTTGTCAGCAAAAAGCGTGCTGATGAAGGTACGAATGCTCATAGTCTGCAAACTTGCATTGAATACGTTACGACACTACCTGAAAAAGGTTCAGCAACCGGCGATTATTCCCTTACAAGCATGGCATAAAAACATCAGGGCACAAGGAAGTACATGAACGAGGCTTTCAAGACAAATGGGAATCGACACTTACGAAGAGGATGCTGTGTGAACCTCGATGATGAACAAGTATCCACAGTCATGGGGGATGTGGCGACGTGTGCGCCCTGCTGGTTGTCCAGAACGCATAACGCATTGGAATGCGTGATTATGCGTTGATCCTGGCCGTTTCCGGCAACATTCCAGGACTTGCACCTAAGTATATATGAGAGGATACAATTTTGCAAACAGGTTGCGGGTATGCGGGTATGTGGATGGCGCGGAGCGACTAACACACCGGGGCATCACGTCTATCCGTATTTGCTGCGCCACCTGGAGATGGTGATCTCCTGCTTACCACTGCCATACCGCAGATATTCTGCAATACTGTGTTTTATGGCATTCTCCTGCGCAATCCGACCAATCCCTTTACACTTTTAGCACAAGCATCCCAAAAATGGCGACCCGGGAGGGATTCGAACCCCCGACACCCAGTTCCGAAGACTGGTGCTCTGATCCACTGAGCTACCGGGCCAGGTTCCGGCGCTAGTGTACCATACTGCCACCAGTTTTGCAATGCCGACGCACCCCGTGGGTGTATAGGGCGGCTTCGCGGCCGGTTCTGTGGGTGCCACCGGGTGGGGCACGGACGGTGGGGCTTCCGGCTCCGAGGGAACCCCGGTCGGCTCCAGTGCCGTGGGAACGGGAATCCGGGCGCGGTGGTGCTCCTACCGGTGCCCGCGCACCTGGCGGCGCTGCTCGCGTTCGATCGCGGTCCACCGCTCGTCCCAGCGGTCGTTACATACTTCCGTGCGCAATGCCGGCATCGGGTTCATGTGCGCCTGCGATCAATGCATCCCGCCCCTTTCATACCGATTTGTTGTCATAGCCATAGAGAACACCGCGGACGCAGAGATGATCAACGGGAACGTGACGCCGTTGCGCCGGTTGCCCCGTTCCCGTTGATTGCCGGGTTGCCGGCAAATTGGTATCAATCGATCTTCGACCACCAGTTTGTTGGCGCTCTCGACCATCCCACTCCCGATTAGCCACCCCTCGGCCTGGAATTGCGGATACCGTACCATCAGTTGCAGAACAAAATGTCATACCCAAAATGACACAAAAACTGTTCTTTTATCGTTAAAAATGTGGTAAACTATGCCAGACTACCTATGCTCGTAAATTATCGTCGTGCGCCTACCGTGTGTGTTAAGTAGGAGCTATGCATGAGCGAACGCAACCGTGTGCGTCGTCAAATTCCGTACGACTGGCGGCGGATCAGTACGCAGGAACAGGCCGGCGGTGAGCAGATACCGGTTCGTCGTGTGCGTCACCTACGTAAAAACATCAATAATCCTAACACCGGCGCGATGATGACGACGATTGCCACCGCCTGGAGTCGGGTCGGCACTGTTGGGAGTATGGTTGCGCGGCGTGTGCGCCAGGGCCGTCCGGATGCCGCCCGGCGGGAGACGCGTACGTCGCGGCGATCAGGGAAGCGAATGGCGAAGCCGATCTGGAGCCTCAAGGTGATGGCGCTGGGAATTCTGCTGTTTTTCCTCATGTTGCTGGTGGCGCGGACAATTGCTCCCGGCAGCACCTATACCGTCAAGTCGGAAACGCTGCAGCCCTACCTGGAGGAACCCATCGTTGCCTGGTATGCTCCTGACGGCGCGCTGTTCGGGGTGGTTGCCGCCCAGACGACCTACCAACCGCTGGCGCGCTATGGTGAAGGCTGGGTGCAGGTTGAATTTCCCGAGCATGGGTCGTTATGGGTTGAGACCGCTACATTTCCCACTGTGCCCCTGGATCTCCTGCCCGATCTGCGTCCGCCGGTTGATGGCTATCGGGCCTACACGGTTGCTCCCGACGATACCCTGCGCCTGATTGCCGGGTTGGGCGGCAGTGATGCGGCGCTGATCGGAACGTACAACCGACTGGAGGGCGAGCCCCAGCCTGGACGCCCGTTAATTGTGCCGCACCTCAGCGGGATGCGCGATCTGCTGCCGCCGAACCCACTGCCGGTCAAGCAGGGCCGCACCGATCAGCCGGCGGTGGCGCTGACGATTGATCTGGAAACGGGTGACGCACCGGTTATGCAGATGCTGGAAGTGTTGCGTGTACATGATGCCCGCATTACCATTTTTGTGCTGGGCACATGGGTTGAGCAGCATCCCGACCTGGCCCGCCAGATTATCGCCGACGGGCATGAACTGGCGAACCATTCGCTCTCGCACGCCGATTTTGTAACCCTGACCGACGAGCAGATTGCGCAGGAGTTGGCCGAAACTGAGCGGTTGGTGCAGGAGATCACCGGTTCCACCACGCGGCCCTATTTCCGCCCGCCCTACGGCAGTTATGATGACCGTGTGCTGCGAGCGGTGACGGAGCAGGGCTACCTGACCATCCACTGGTCGATTGACAGCGGTGATGCGGTAGGCGCCGAGAAAACCCTGCTCTATGTGCAGGAGCAGATGACCGGCACAGAGAATCCCGAAGATCTCTATGGCGCAATTATTCTGGCCCACTGCTGCAATCGGATAACAACGGTTGAGGCGTTACCCGATGTGCTCAGGCGCTTTGCCGAACTGGGTATTGCCGTTCGTCCGCTGACCGAAGTGCTGGGCTCATAGCGCGCCTGGACCGGGTGCCGACTCGGACTCCCTGTTCTGCCGGATATGTTCCGGGATGGGCAGGGAGGATTTTGTGTGAGCGACTGTGCAGACATGCGGTCGCCACTTTTGCAAACAAGATCTATCTAAAGATATGTCAAAATATCCGGATGATGCGTTAACATAGCTGAGGGAGCGTACTACATAGGCCCATGAAAGGACTGCGCATATGACCGGTACATGCGAGAAGCTTAATCCCCGCGATCCACAGTACAACTGTGACCTCGTGCTGAAGGGCGGCATTGCCAGCGCTGTGGTCTACCCACCCCTGATCCACGAGTTGGCGCAGAAGTATCGCTTTCGTAATATCGGCGGAACATCGGCGGGGGCGATTGGTGCGACCCTGGCTGCCGCCGCCGAGTTAGGGCGCGAACAGGGCAGTTTTGATCGTGAAAGCACCAGCGCAAATCGCCTGGAAGACCGCCAGCGTGTTGTGCGTATGAATGCGGGCTTTGCGCTGAACCTCTTTCAGCCTGAGCCCCGCGCAGCGCCGCTCTTCCACACGCTGCTGGACTTTGTCACCAGTAAGCCGGGCACATCGGAGAAACCTGCCCGACCAGTGTTCCCCGGCTACATTACCTTTTTGCCCCGGCTGACCCGGTCGTTTGCACGCCATGACCGCTGGGTTTTCCTGCCGGTGTTGATTGTCGGGGTGCTGGTCTGGTGGTTCCTGCTCAATGCCGGGTTGCCGGTCTGGGTGCGCGGTCTGGGCGCACTCATTCTGGGATGGGTAACGGCGCTTGTGGCGGGTATCGGGCATATGTACTACATTCTCCAGTTTCCGGTGCGCCAAAATTTCCACGGCATCTGTACCGGTCGCACCGTACCGGAAAAGCAAGATGGGCTGATCGACTGGATGCACGAAACCCTGAATATCATCGCTGGTCGTGACACGGGTGCGGGTCCGCTCACCTTCGCGGAATTGTCCGCGCACACAGTGGGTGACACAAAGCATCCGATCAATTTGCAGATGGTGACATCCAACCTGAGCCATAACCAGCCCTACATCCTGCCCTTCCGGGTTACCGGGTTCCTCTTTAAGGAAGATGAGATGTTGCGCCTCTTCCCGAAAGATGTTGTGGAGTATATGAAGGGCAACATTCCGCCAGAGTCGCGCTGCCATGATCTATTGAAGAGCCGCGCGTGGCTGCCGCATGATCAACCGGTGGCGCTAGGCCGCCTCGATGGAAGCGCGGTCGATGGAACGATCCGGGTTTCCCTCACCGAACTGAATAAGCAGTTGGGCGCGGGGAAAGGCTTTTATTTCCTGCCGCCGGGTGATGCGCTTCCAGTCCTGGTGGCGATGCGGATGAGCCTGAGCTTTCCGCTTCTGTTTAGTGCAGTGCCGCTCTGGACCATTAGTATAAGTGCGTTTAAGCAGCAAAATGGTGCCGCCGATACGGTACACAATCTGACCCAGGCGAACCTGCAGCGTCACTGGTTTATCGACGGTGGGGTCGCCAGCAATTTCCCGATTCACTTCTTCGATGCCTGGATACCGCGCTGGCCCACTTTTGCGGTCAATCTTACGCCGAACCCCAGGGAAGCATTTGTGCGACCAGTGCCGGGAGAAAAGCCCGGTCGTGTGGAGCAGGCCCTGGGGCAACTGGCCGAGCGGATGGGTGGGGCTGAGACGCATCCGCCATCGGTCAGTGTGCTGAACCTGGTTCCCGGCGCGCAGGTAGCGCCGCAAGGCCCGGTCCTGGGAGCCGCAACCCGGGGCACAACGCCCGAGGGGGAGCAGGCATTGAAAGAGCTAACCCGTGAAAACCAGGATGTCTTTCTGCTCCGGCCAACCGAGGAGATGGCTCCGGTGTGGCAGGACATTACCAGCCTGGGTGGGGTAATCAACGCGATTCGTGTGACGATGCAGGATTACCGGGATACCACGCAGGCAATGCTGCCCGGCTATCGTGAGCGTATTGTCCATGTTCGGCTGGATGCCGGTAAGGGTGAGGGCGGGATCAACCTGAACATGCCGCCATCAACAATCACCGAGATCGACCGGAAAGGCCGTGATGCCGCCGGTATTCTGATCGATGAGTTTGATTTTGCGGCGCACCGCTGGATTCGCTTCCGGGTGCTGATGGCTGAACTGGAACAGCAGATCAAACGGATGCGCGACCGACTCGCTGCTCCACCCAATCAGGCCGCTATGACGAATGGTGCAGTGTCTGAGCGCGCGGTGCCGGAAGAAGCGCAGGCGGCGGAGTTGTCCAGTGCCAAAGCAGTCGTCGAGACGGCAACGCACGCCATGGCATTGTATGCTCAGATGCTGCATGCCAATAGCGAATCCCCCTATCCTCTGGACGCTGACGATATTGAAGAAGCCAGTAAACGGCTTGAGGCACTATACAAACATCTTAAAACCTGGGGTGACGAAGACGAGCGCCTGTTCAGCAAAGATCCACCGCTGCCCGAATCGGTGTTGCGGGTGACACCGGATCTGTAGCGTACGCATTTTTGGAAGAACAATGGGGGGATTGAGGGGCGAAATATCAATATCTTTCGCCCCTACCGAAACTACCGTCCTATCCCTCCAGCATCATAAACCGCGAGCCCTCAATCAAAAGGTATGCGCCGGCCCAGATGGCGACGGCGCGGTCCTGCTCGGTCATCTGCTCCGCCGAACAGAAGGTTTCCGGGTCGTCCAGAATGAGGCCGCCACCAAACGTAAATGCCTGGGTCAGCGTGTAGGTGCGTGCCTGGGCCATCCGCTCTTCCTCATTGACGATGCGCTGGTCGGCCACATGCACCGTCTTGGTGTCATCCATCCAGACATGGTAGGGACCAATGCGGGCCTGAATGCGATCATTACCCCATCCGGGATGCTCAGTTATCTTGATCGGGTCCAGTCGTAGGGAGGGAAACTCCAGCACACGTGGGCCTTGCTCGCTCATATGTACCTCCTTGGAGTGTTGTTTTTGCTACCATACATCCGCTCTGTCGTCGGCAGATTGGCGCGGCTCAAGCGCACAGAGCCGCCGTTCGTAGTCCAGGGTGATGCCGGCGAAGCGTGCCAGCAGCCGATTGCCGATGTTGGCGCGACCATTGCGTCGCAAGTCGCCTGCACCATTGCCGGGCGCATCCAGATCGACGCCACGCAACGCAAAGGGGCCCACCCGCACCAGAGCGGCCTGCCCGACCAGCACTTCACAGCCGCCGCCAAAGCCGGTTCCCATCGCTGAGACAACCGCCGATCCATTGGGCTGCAACCCCAACCGCACCGCCAGATCCGGGCCGAGGGTCAACCCGCCGTTGGAACCGGTGTCAATCGTCGCCAGCGGCAGATGGACCTGGTCGCATAACGTGACATCTTCCAGGGCGGGGAAGTGCTCAAAGAAGGTCAGGGGCAGCAGTACGCCCTGGGGGGAGAGTTCCGGCATGCCCAGGTCGGGATGGCTCAGGTAGAGCATATTGTTGACGTAATCAACCCGGAACACCAGTTGGCGTAACACATTGTAACCCAGGACAATATCGACCGGAAAGGGTGTTTCGCCCAGATCGACGGCCAGGACAAACAGATCACGAAAGGTAAAGTCGCCCAGCCGCAGCCAGGGCAAGATTGTCTCGGTGAAGGGCACAGCATTGCTGGCGGCGCTCTGGCCCATGGCGAACTCACCCAGGCGCAGCCCCAACCGGCGGGCCAACCCCAGGTCAATGGCCGATGGATCGGTGCCGGTATCCAACAGCACCGTCAGCGGATGTCCGCCCGGTCCGGCCGCCATACAGCGCAGCACCTGCGGCTGGAAGAGCAGTGGCACGGCGGTTGCGCCACTGGCAGAGTAGATTAGCCTCGTTGCATCATCGAGCATGGCAGTCAACAGTTCTTCACGACAACGTGAGATACCTGGTTTATCATTGCGTGCTTCATTTGTGCTCTTATCATACCATAGAGCCGCCATTTCGGGGAGATGCCGTAACGAAATCGTTGCAGGACAGCGTTATATTACATGAGTTACGCGGTGGACGATCAAACCGGGTATTTCACCCGGTGAACAGCAGAGTCGCCTGCGGCAGCGGGGTACGTTTTTGTCTTTTTGGAAAAATGTGGCTCTCCGAGCCGCATTTTTCCAAAAAGACAGGAAAGGGGCTATCTTTTTCACAAAAAAATTGCTCTCAGAGCAATTTTTTTGTGAAAAACAAAAACAAGTACCATGCTGCCGCAGGCGAAATACTGCACTGTTGCAATCAAATGCCTGATCTGAATGCCGCACCGCATAAGTCTTGTTATATTAGATGCTAATGATACGATAGCTACCCGATTCCTGGCAGTGATCAATTTCCCTTCAGAGGGGTGGAGCATCCACAATGCGGGTTTACACAATCAAAGGTCAGCCGATCCATGTCGATGAACAGGGTTCGCCCAACAATCAGGTTGCGCTGCTGATCCATGGCTGGTCTAGTTCTTCCTACGCGCTGTCATCCCTGATGCCGCTGCTAAGCCGTCGGTTTGCCTGCAAAGCGGTTGATCTCCCCGGATATGGCGAGTCGCCACCGCCCAACGCGCGGGCAACGATTGAAGGCTATGCCGATCTGCTGGCCGAGCTGATCTGCGCGATCAACAGCGGGCCGGTTGTCCTGGTCGGGCATTCGATGGGCGGTATGATCAGCCTGACGCTGGCACTACGGCACCCGATGCTGGTAGAGCGAATGGTGCTGCTCTGCCCAACAATCAGCGGGCATCTGTCAACCTTCATTAACATGTTTATCTCGCCGATCACCGTGCTCGAACGCTTCGGGCTGGCGGGGCGCGTGGTGGCGGCGATTGAACCCCATTTCCTGAATGTGACCGATCATCTGATGCGCCCGGCTTCCTTTGCGGAACGTACCGCGATCACCGAGGAGGATTACAAGCGCCTGCGTGCGGATGCGCGCCGTCCGGGGCAGGGTCGAGTACGCGCCGAGTGTTATCACGCGATGCGGGCGGGCGATCTGCGCGGTCGCCTGGGAGCGGTAGAAGCGCCCTCGCTGGTGCTCTGGGGCGCGGAGGATAACACCGTGCCGCTGCGGGATGCCGGGGTGGTAGCCGATGAGTGGCCCCACGCTGATCTGCGAATTATCCCCAAGGCGGGACACTGGCCCCAGTTTGAAGCGCCGGCTGCGACCCACCGGCATATTGCCGCCTTCCTGGGCCTGCCGCTGATTACGACCCGCCTGAACGATGCTTCGGAGCAGGAGGTTACCCGAGTGGACCAGGTAGCACGCTTTCTGGCGCACTCGGATGTTGGGAATGGAATGAACCTGGCGCAGCGTACCCGCCTGGCCGCGCAGTGTCATGTGCAGACCTATGCGCCCCACACATGCATTGCGCAGGCGGATACACCCGGCGATCAACTCTACATCACCCAGGAGGGCTCAGTCGAGGTCTGGAATGTGGTCACTGAAGCCCGGCCAGAAGCACCCCCATCGCAACCGGTGGCGACGCTGCTGCCCGGTCAGATCACCGGGGAACTGGCGCTACTCGACGGTGGCCGCCGCAGTGCCGATCTGCGTGCCGGTCCGGAGGGGGCAACCCTGCTGACGCTCAGCCGGGAGCGCCTGGTCGCGCTGTGCGAGGATGATCCGGCGCTCGGCAACCGGCTGCTCTGGAACATGGCGTCGGCCCTGGGGCTGCGTCTGCGCCTGACGCAGTGGAAGCAGCAGCGTCAGGCGGTTGTGCAGTCCGATGACGATGGGGTGGCGGTGTAATGCCGGTTCGCTTTTACGGCTCAACGTGCTGATCGGGTTTGCGCCAGTGCCGCCGCAAACCCCGGCAAGGCGCGCTCGATCATTGCGGCATTGGCAGTCAGTGAGATGCGGAAGTAGCCGGGCAACTCGGCGACGGTGCCCGGCAGGCAGTAGATGTTGTGGGTCGCCAGGCGTTCCATAAAGGCCAGGTCATCCGCGATTGGCGAGCGGACCAGCAGGTAGAACGTGCCCTCCGGAACATGCAGTTCATAGCCGATGTCGCGCAGGGCTATCATCAGCCAGTCGCGTTTGCGCTGCAACTGCGCAACATCAATCGAGAGCGTATCCAGTTCGGGCAGGGCATGTTGCAGCAGCGCATTCGGGAAGGCAAACCCCGTCACCAGTTGCGCGGCAACCAGCGCTTCACGGAGCAGATCGCGTTGGGGCATGGTCGGCGGTAGCGCGATATAGCCCATCCGCTGACCGGGGGTTAGCAGCGTTTTGCCATAGGTATAGAGCAGCAGCGTATACGGATAAAAACGAGTTGGGCTGACATGCTGCCGCCCGTCAAAGACAATCTGGCTGTAGGCCTCATCGGACAGCAGAAAGATCGGCTGTCCGTTTCAAAACCCTGGTCGGCAAGCTCACTCCTGCCCGGCTTGCGTTCGGCTGCCGGGGTTCGGGCGGAACATACCCCAGGTATGAACATTACCCAGTTGCGCTTGCGCAATCACCCGGTAGCCAAAGTGCGCATACAGTTCCACATTCGCGGGATGCTCCGTATGCAGGCCAACCCCCACGCTGGTCGGATGCGTTGCGGCAATGGCATGCACCGCGTCGAGCAACCGGCGTGCATGCCCCTGCCCCTGCCCATAAGGAAGAACTGCTTTGTATTTCGTATTAACTTGCCCTTATGGTAAAGGGATGCCGGGCAAAAAACGTCAGAAACAGGGCGGATACCAGGCTAAGGGAACCGCTTAGGCTCAGGGTAGAACCCGGAACGTAGAACTCAGAACCCGGTTATGCGCGGTACGATTGGCTTCTGTGTGGAGTTTACACCCCAACCGGGCTGCGATGGACCTGCCAAAAGATAGGAATGCAAGGTTAGACTGGGGGACGGAGATGCGCAAGCGGGCATTGCGGCAGAGACGCGCAGTTGCGCGTTTCTGCCGCATGTGGATGGAGCGGCGGTGTGGGAGCAACAACTGGTTAAACCAGCGTCCAGCCACTCCCCTGCGCGGTTTTGGTAATCTCGATCTGCGCCGGGAAGCGCTCCTTGAGTTCGTCCAGATGGGTGATCACCAGAATGCGCTTGAAATCATGCTGCACACTGGTAATTGCCTCGACAAAGCGTTCACGGCCCTGGGCATCCAGCGTTCCAAAGCCCTCGTCAATCACCAGTGTCTCCAGGCTGGCCCCGGCACGGCGCGCCAGCAGTCGGGAGAGCGCTACCCGGATGGCGAAGTTGACCCGCATCGCCTCGCCGCCGCTGAAGGCATCGTAGACCCGCGTGCCCAGCGCATCCGCAATCTTGATATCCAGCGTCTCGATGGCGCCGCCGCCCTGCTTCTTTTCGCGCTGCATCTCGAATGTCAGATGCATCTGGTTGTCGGTCATGCGGCCCAGTAGCCGGTTGGCCTCCTCTTCGATCTCCGGGATGGCGGTCTCGATCAGCATGGCCTGCACGCCCTTTTTGCCAAAGGCTTCCGCCAGTTCCTGGAAGACGCCCTGCCGCTCGGATAGCTCATCGCGTTGCTTTTGTTTGGCGGTCAGTTGCGTGACCGCCTCCTGCGCCTGGTTGTGCAGCGTCTGCTTCTCGTGCAGATCGCGGCGGGCTACGTCAAGCGTATGCTTGTGGCTGCCGACAGTGCGAGCGGCTTCGGTGGCCCGCCGGCGGGCGTCCGGCAGGGCGCGTAACTCCTGTTCGAGCAGCGCATCTTCGCGGGTAAGCTGCTCGATATCCTCGGTGCGCCGCTTGAGCAGTTCGCCGGCCTGCTGCAGCATTTTGCGGTCGCTGTCAAGTTGAATCTTTGCTGTATACAGGTTGCGCTCCTCGTCGGCCCAGTGCGTCAGGCGTTCGACTTCAGCGCCGGCGGCGTTGTGTGCCTCAATGCTGTAGCCCAGCGCGGCAATATCGGCCTCGATTGTGCGCCCCGCAACTCGAGTCTCATGCGCAAAATCGTTGCGTTCAATCTGGTCGGCCAGTGCGGTGGCCTGGGCTTCCACCTGGGGCAGATCTACCAGCACCTGGTCAAGGTCGGCCAGTTCGCGGTGGCAGGTTTCGATCCCGCTCAGGAGGCTGGTCTGCGCGGTCAGTTGCTGCTCCAGGTCGGCCTGCTGCTGCTGCAACGCCGCGCGCTCCCGCTTGAGTGCATCAAGTACCTGCGCGCCGATATCGCCAGGCTGATCTGCCTGTCCCCGGGTTCCTTGTTCCTTGTTCTTTGTTCTTTGTTCTTTGTTCTGGAGACTCGGTGCCAGTGCCGTCAATGCCTGGTCAACCTCCTGGAGTTCGGTGCGGGCTTCCGGGGCATAATCCTCCGCGTCGAGTTGCCGCTGCACATCGGCCAGCGTAATCCGGGCCTGATCCAGTTCGGCCTGCCATGCGCGCGCATTCGCCAGGTTTTCCTGCAGGGCGGGCACGCGGGCGGCTCCGCTCTGCGCCTGGAGCAGTTGATCATTCCGGGTCTGCACCTGGGTGCGGGTCTGCGTCAGTTTCGCCTCAAGCGCCTTTGCTTCGCGCTGACCAGTGCGGTAGCGCTCCCGCAGATCAGTCACTTCCTGGTCATAATGTTCCAGGACGCCGGCAATGCCGGTGTCGCCCAGTTCGCTACGGCATACCGGACAGATGGTGGTATCGGCACTGCTCAGGCGGTCACGATCCTTTTTGATCTGGTCGGCCTGCTGCTTGAACTGCGTACACTGCGCGCGCAACTCGCCGACACGGATGCTGCCGGCCTGCTCCTGTTCACGCAGGACTACCAGTTGCGCCGTGAGCTCGTTCCGGGTTTGCTGCTGCACCAGGGCGCCTTCCAGATCGGCCTGCCAGCGATCCCGATCCCGCAGGTCGCGCGCGCGGCTCTCGCTGATGCGCTGCTGCTCCTCGCGCACGCTGACCAGCGAGTCCTGCCGCAGCTTGATCGCGCTGACCAGCTCGCCCCGCCTGACCAGCAGCGTGTTGGCCTGAGCGATGCGCTGGTCGCAGTCGTCAATTCCGGCGCGCACCGCCTGGAGTTTCTCACTCAATGGTGACAGGGCGGCCAGGCGCTGCTCAAGGTCGGCCAGTTCCGTCTGCGCTGCGGGACGGCGCGCGGCGCGGCGCTGCAACTCCTGCAGGTCATACTTGATCTGATCGAGTTTGCGTTGGAGATTACGCTTCTCTTCCTTCAACTCGTCCTGCAACTGGCCGCGCTGCTCGCGCAACTGGTCGAACCGGGGTCGCAGTCCTTCCAGACGCTTGAGTTCATTCTGCGCCGTTCTGAGCGCTTCCATGCCGGCGTGGATCGCATCCTGGCGACCCAGCAGAGCCTCGGCTGCGCTGATCTGCCGGCGCAGGCCGGCGATCTCCTGTTCCTGCTGCTGCTGTTCCTCCCCCAGCTTGGTCAACTCCTGGGTCACCTGCTTGCGCCGCTCCTGTTTGACCTCCAGTGCCTGCACCTGCGCATCGGCCTCCTGGCGGGTTGCCTCGGCGGTTTCCAGTTCCGCCGTGAGCGTTGCCGCTTTTGCCTCGGCCTCGCTGACCAGGCGAGCATAGATATCCAGCTTGCCGGCTTCCTGCTGCAGGTGGCCGATGATGCCTTCCAGCCCTTTGATTTCATCGTGGAGCTTTTTAACCCGCTCCTTGGCGCGGCCCTCCAGCGTGGCATACTCCCCCAGGTCGAGAATATCGGCCAGCACCTGCTTGCGCTCGGCGGGGTTTTTGCGGGTAAACTCGTCGGCACGCCCCTGAAGCAGCATCGAGGCGTTGATAAAGGTGTCATACTTCATCCGCAGTACGTTCTCGATCGACTTCTCGGTCTCAATAATTTTGCCGTCGCCGATGGGTCGCCAACCCATCTCGCCCTGCATCTGAAAGTCGAGGGTGCTCTTGCCACTGCTGCGGGTACCGCTCTTGCCCCGTTTACGCTGGCGAATAACGCGGTAGCGCTGCCCATCGAGTTGAAAGCGGAGATCGACCAGCATCTCGCTCGCGCCCTGGGCAATCAGATCGTCGTCGTTCATGCGGGCCTTGCCCCAGATGGCCCAGGTGATCGCATCAAGCAGGGCCGACTTGCCCGCGCCATTCTCACCCGATAGGCAGGCGATATGCAGCCCATCCAGGCAGAGCGGCGGCAGATCTTCGCGGTAGCACATAAAATTGCGCAGAATCAGTTCGCACGGGATCATACGTTGACCTCTTGTTCTATTTTGTCGCCTGGATTGTACCGGAAGCGCGCGTGGAACGCAATTCATGTGGGAACGCCAGGGCTGTAAGCTGTCCGCAGGAGCAATACTATGTAGAGCTTATGCACAATAAGAACGAAACCGCATCGGAATGCGCTAAATGCCGTCAGACAAGGCGGTCTTTTTAGCCCATCGGGACGCCATATCCACCTTATTGTGCATAGACTCTTGTGAAGATCACAGCAAATTTCCCGTCAATTTCTTCGATAACTCTTTAACCATGTGCTAACCTGAAACCGTTTCTCGTTATACCCGGTGTGTATGATTCATGCTGGACAGGAACGACCGGATAGAGGGATTTGATCGAGGTGAATTACATGACTGAGAAAGATCCTGTTAGCGAACTTACCACGTTACAAGCTCTCCGCGATACCATTAGCGACCCGACCCAGCGTGCCGCGCTTGATGCCGCCATTGCCGCACTTGCACCGCCCCGCGATGGTGACGTGCCGACCGACCCGCCGGGCGAAGATATTGCCGAAGATGTTGAAGGGGCCGTCCGGCAGCATACGAACAGCGTGCAAGATTATGCTCAGGTTGGCGCGAGCATTGCCGGCTCTGTTCAGGGGAGTGTGGTTGCCCCGCTTTTTCCCGCCGGCACCGGTGGCAACTACATCGCCGAGGTAATCAATCTCTACGGCGTAAATGCTCCCGTAACCCAGGCGGACTACAGCGCGGCACTGCGGCGCTACCTGGAGCATGTCTATGCGCGCCATGCGACGATTGATCTGCGGGGCATTGATGACCGCCCCATGGATATGCCGCTGAGTGAACTCTATGTTTCATTAACCCTCTACGAACCATTGCCGCTGGATATGCGCGGCGCGGGTGGACTGCGCGGCTTTATCGAGCAAATGCGCGATATGCTCCGGAATGAGAAGAGCCGGCCGGCGCAAGCCGGCAGCACCCCCCGCCCGGTGGTCTGGACCCAGGCGCTGCAATATCCGCGTATTGTTGTGGTGGGAGGACCGGGCAGTGGCAAAACGACGTTGCTACACTACACCGCCATCCGGTTGGCCGAGGTGCTGGCGCGGGATGACCATAGCTGCCTGAATGATCTTGGTTTTGACCAGGAGCCGCCGGTGCCGCTGCTGCTGCCCCTGCGCGAGTTGGGCGTGTATCTGCAGGAGTGTGGGCCGCGCGCTGCCAGCCCCCGCCTGCTGCTGGACTGCCTGGCAAACTACTACAACGGGTTTCAACTGGATCTCACCGGCGATTTCTTTAGCCGCCTGTGTGACGAGGGGCGCGTGATCCTGCTGCTCGATGGGCTGGATGAGGTTGCCCGCAGTGAGGATCGGGTCTTTGTGAGCGCAGTGGTACGCGAATTTGTGCTGCGCTACCCCCACTGCCGGTATGTGGTGACCACCCGCACCGCCGCCTATCGCAGTGACGCTCAGATCGATGCCGACTTTCGGATCTGCACCGTTGCCGATCTGAGCGAAGGCCAGCAGTTGCGCTTTATTACCAACTGGAGTCGCAGCCTCCACCGCCTGCTCTACAACCTGCGTGGCGAACAGTTGGAGCAGGCGTCCGCCGGCTACAGCGATGATCTCTGGAAGGCGCTCCGGTCGAATGAGCGCGTGCGGATGCTTGCCGGCAACCCGCTGCTGCTGACCGTTGTGGCAGTGATCTTCTACAACAATTATGTGCTGCCGGATGACCGCGCCTCCCTGTATGAAGAGTGTATCGAGGTGTTACTCCGGGGAGGGCGTGGCAAGGTTGACCGGGCAGCGCAGCAGCGAGCGCAGTATGGCGGCAAGGGTGAGTTGAGTATGGGGCTCAATCCCCGACGCGAACTGCTGGCCGCAATTGCCTACACCATGCATCAGCGCGGCGAGGATGGGCTCTTCGTCAGTCGAGATGAGTTAATCCGTATAATTGCAGATTACTTGCAGCATCGCCGGCCCAATCCGGAAGAAGCGGCGCGCATCTTTGTCGATGAAATGCCGGTCCATATTGGCCTGCTCGATGAGCGCGAAGTTGATCGGTTCCGCTTCAGTCATCTCTCGTTCCAGGAATTCCTGGCGGCCCGCCATATTGCCGAGACTGATCGCTGGAATGAACTACTCTCCCGCTATCAAGACTCCTGGTGGCGCGAAGTGATTCTGCTCTGTGCCGGGCATCTCAGCCAGGAACGCTGCCGGCGGTTCCTTGACCAGTTGATCCGGCAGGGGCAGACCGCCGCCGAACGGAGTGAAACCCTGGAACTTGCCGCGCTGATTCTCGCCGATATTGAAGATTTCAAAGGGCAGGGACCGCTGATCCGGCGCATCATCGCCGATGCGTTGAGCATTCAGCTTGCGCCCCACGCGCTTGCTCCGGCAGCGGCGCGAGTTACCTGTGGGCGGGTACTGGCTCAGTTTGGCGATCCGCGCTCGGGCATATGTGGCCTGCCGCCCGCGATGGTTCAGTTGCCGGGTGTACTCTTCCTGATTGGCAATACCTCGGCCGAACTTCGGAGTATGGATCGGCAGACCGCGCACTGGCTGGCCGACACGATTAATCCGGTATCTGTGCATCTGACCGAATTTGAAATTGCGCGCTACCTGGTGACCAATGCACAATATGCCCGCTTTATTGCCGATGGCGGCTATGATCCCGACCAGCCCTGGTGGAGCGCGGCGGGCCGGGCCTGGCTGTGTGCCGTCGGCATCAATGTACCACGTTACTGGGAGCATCCCTACTTTGGGCGCAAGCAGGTCAACCATCCCGTGGTGGGCATCAGTTGGTATGAAGCACAGGCCTTCTGCCGCTGGCTGACCCGGCACCCGACCTACAACCCGGAAGGAGCGATCTACCGGCTGCCGAACGAGGGCGAGTGGGAATATGCCGCGCGGGGAGCGGAGCGGCGGCCCTATCCCTGGGGCTTTGCCGAGCCTGATGATGAGTATGCCAACTTCCAGGATTGTTACGGTGGCACGACTGCCGTGCGTTCATTCCCGTCCGGGGCAACGCCCAACGGCATCTACGATCTGGCGGGGAATGTGTGGGAGTGGACCAACAGCGTCTACCGGCCCTACCCGTATGATCCCTACGATGGGCGTGAACAGGAAGATGCCCCGGCGGACAAGCATTTTGTGATTCGCGGCGGCAGTTGGAACAATCTGGCCGTCAGTCTGCGCGCTTCGGGGCGGTACAGTTTTGAGCCGGAACACCGCAGTTACGAACTGGGCTTCCGGTTAGCGCACAGTTACCCGATTGAGCGACAGATGGAGTAGATGCATTGTACTGTACAAACGGGCACGGCGCCGGCACAACGTGCAAGTGCCGGCGCACCGTTTGCGCAGTCAAAAGCTGCTGCTGGGCGGACAGATGGACGGGGCCGCAGTGTCTTAGCGCGACAACTCGGTTGAGTCGTCCATTGAATGGATGGATAGATCCGCGTTGGCGCGGGCTTCGGCGTGTTGTTCCAACACCAGGTAGACTCCGGGGGCGGCAGCGATCATGAGCATCAACAGAAGCCAGAGTAACCAGATCATTGTCGTTCTCCGTTGGTATAAAGTAGGACGGCGTTGCGCTCACTGCAATAAGTGTGCCAGAAATATCTCCAGGCCAGGAGCTTTTAGATTACGGGCCGTTAACACTTACCCGCCAGCCCATAGCAACTCATACGCCCACAGCCCCGCCGTGGACCGCATTCAGACAGAATAGAGCCCGGTAGTTGATTTGACTGCCGGGTGCGGCCGCCTGACGACTGCCCTTAGTATACCAGCTTTTGACCCAAATGAATATACTAAACCAGCAGATAAATCCGGTAATTTGCTGAAATACCCATCGTGCTACCTTCAAGAGGTTCCGGCAGCACGACGGGGGCGGTACTACTGGCGTTGGAGCAACGCGCGCACGTCGGCTCTCATCACTTCGGGTGGCGTGCCAAACGCATAGATCATCACCAACCGGCCCTCCTGATCGATCAGATAGGCAGCGGCACTATGATCAACCAGATAGTCGGCACTGGTTCCCGGCACCTGGCTCTTCTGATAAAAGAGACCATAGTCAAATTGAATTCGGCGCAAGGTCTTCTCATTACCCTGCAACCCGATGAATTCGGTATCGAAGGCCCGCATGTAGTTGGCGATCTTCTCCGGCGTGTCACGCTCCGGATCAACGCTAATGAAGACAAATGCCACCTTGTCCGCATCCTCGCCCAGGTCGCGCTTGACCCGCACAAAGTCGGCCAGCGTGGTCGGGCAGACATCCGGGCAGAAGGTGTAGCCAAAGTAAAGCAGTACCGGCCGGCCCTGCAGGTCGCTCAGGCTCAACGGGGTACCGGCGGCACTGGTCATCGTAAAATCGGTCAGTTCGCGCGGCGGCTCAATCGGCGTGCCCGCCGTCGGCAGGCCGGTTGCTTCCGCGTCGGTTCCCGCCGCGTCGGTTCCCGCTGAGGTTGTTCCAGTGCAACCGGTCAGCAGGGCGACCAGGAGCAGCAGCACTACCGGCAGCAGGAGCCGCCCCGGTTCGGTATGTTTCATCGCGTGTTGCGTTCTATTCATGCTATCCTCCTCGCCTGGCTGTCTTACTCCAGCGTTAACATGTAAGCAACCAGATCGTTAATTTGCGCTTCGGTCAGCAGTGTGTCATAGGTGCGGGCCATAATGCCGGGCTGGTACCCCTCGACGATATAGTCATTCGGGGCCACAATTGACAGGCGCAGATACTCCTCGGCGGACTGCCCCGGTACGCGTGTCCCGGCAACACTGGCAATGTCATGCAGATTGGGGCCGACTATTGGATCGGCTCCCGCGGCGAGAACATGACAGGTCTGGCAGGGAGGCGCGTTGGGCACAAACTGCTGCGTCTGGTGAAACAGTTGCTCACCGACTGCCGGGTTGCCGACTGCGTTTGCACCGTTTGTGGTTGTGTCTGCCTGAGAGGAAGTATCCGGTGTGCCGCCGCATGCCGCCGGCAGCGCCGGCAGCACCCCCAAAAAAACCAGCCCGATCCACCAGCGATTGACACGTTTCATGCTTGTAACTACCCTCTCCAGGTCCATTGATGAAGCACTGGTATTGTATCATAGCCATACTACTGGCCGCCTTCTTCCATTGTATCCATATTCATGCCGGGAGCCACCTGAACGGGGGCCGATACGGTGACTTCCCCGGCATTCGCAAACGTCAGCGTCAGATCAACCGTGTCCCCCGCATTCAGATCGCGCTGAAGCCCGATCAGCATAACGTGAAAGCCGCCCGGTCGGAGTTCCGTTTCACCGTTTGCCGGCACCTCGATCTGCTCAACGGGACGCATGCGCATCACATTCTCTTCCATAATCACCGTATGCAGTTCGACAACCTCGGCGGCATCGGTAGCGGCGCTGACCAGCGCATCGGCGGTAGCGCTGCCATTGACGAGCGTCATGTAGGCGGCACTGGTGCTGCCCCCATGGTCCATCTCGCCCGTGTCATCGCTCATCGCGCCTGCGCCCGCATCCATCTCCATGCCCCCACCGGCAGCCATTGCGCGCACCCAGGGATCACGCACGGTGATCCCGTCGGCACCAGAACCGGTTTCAGTGGTTGTTTCGGGCGTACCAGTGCCACAGGCGGCCGGCAGCGCCAGCAAGAGCGCCACGATGAGGCTATATCCTGCTGATCGTAATGTTCGTACGATTTGCATCATGCTCCTCCTTCTTGTATGTCTGTTCTTTGACCTTTGCTTGTACGTTTTTCCGGATATGCTTACGTTTAGAATGACCTGATGTGAAGTGGGTAGCCGAATCCGGCATGGCCTACCGGGCAACTCTGCGTACGGCGTGCCGGGACAACCGCTGCACAGCGGCCGGGCGCAGCAACCGAGAGCTACCGACTATCAACATAGTGAGAAATCAGTTGGCGACGCGGCGGGGTGGGGGTAGCGGTGGCGCGCAGGTGTGCTGCGGCAGTAGCGGGCGTACGGTTGTCGGATGCAGCAGCAGCAGCAGCAGCAACAGCAGCAGCAGGCGGTTGTGCGCGGGAGCCAGTTCAAACAGCATCCGCAGCAGGTCGGGGACCAACGGCGCAGGCGCATCAGAGGTACCGCCGGCATGCCCACAGATCACGACCGCCTGACCCTCAATCGTGGTTACGGGTGTACGCTGAAACAGAACCGCCGGGAGATGACAGTGGACAATGCAGGCCAGCGGATCGAGTAGCAGGAGCAGCACAACCAGGAGCGCCGGCGCATGCCGCAGCCATGCCCGGAGCCGCAGATCCGGCCGGCGACATGCTGATTCCGTTCTTCCTGGTTGCGCCATAGCTATTACCTGTGAACTTGATCACAAACTCCTGACATATTCTACTACAATCCGGCGGTCTGGACAATAGCAGCAGTTGTTTGGAAAAGGTATGGTATAATGTTGGCTGTCTCTCGTTTGGCTTCATTACAGCAGAATATGTTGTCATTGCAGATGCAACAGGTAACACTCTCCCAAAGCCCCGTCTATTATCAGCAGGCGGGGGAGGGTCCACCGCTGCTTCTGGTGCATGGATGGGGTGGATCGTCCCGCAACTGGCAGCCCACATTCCAAAATCTCGCTGATATCCGCACGATGTATGCCCCTGATCTCCCCGGCTATGGTGAGTCACCACCGCTGAATGATGCGCCGGATGCTGTGCGCATGGCGACACTCCTGATTGAGTTTGCCGACGCGCTGGGCCTGGAAAGATTTGATATTGTCGGGCACGCCTTTGGTGCTGGTCTGGGGGCGTATATCGCGGCCCACTGGCCCGCCCGTGTCCGGCGGTTGGTGCTGACCTGCTTTAGCACCTTCCGGAATGAACTTGAGCGCCGCATGGTTGAGCAGGCGCACCGCCAGGTCAATATGTGGATGGCGCTCTGGCAGCCCTGGATGGTGCTCTGGGAACCCTGGATGGCGCTCTGGCAGCCCTGGATGGTGCGCCTGAACAGTCCCGGCAGCAGGCCGATCTATCGTGCTATGACCTCGCGCTTCTTCTATCAGGTTCCCGCCGACGAAACCCTGCTGCGCGAGGGCTTTGCCGACTTCTTGCGCATGGACCGCCGGACGGCGCTGGAGAGTGCCATCAGTTCCGGCAGCCCGGTGATTACGGCCGCCCTGGAACGGGTACAGGCTCCAACGCTGCTCATCGGTGCGCGCCAGGATACGGTGATGCCGCCCTCCGGCGTTGAAGTTGTCGCCCACATGGTGCCGGACTGCCGCCAGGTCTGGATCGACCAGTGCGGCCATCTGCCTATGATTGAGAAGGCCGAAGAGTATCATCAGGTTGTCCGCACGTTTCTGACCAGTGATTTGACCGGTGCGGGCGAGTAGCGTTGCGCTGAACAGGATGTAACATTTTTTCGCACCAAGCGGCCAGGCAAGGAGCCGAATAGTGAACGTCACACCGCGCCGCAGTGTACTGCTCTTTATGCTTACGCTGCTGGTTGGATCGATTCTGCTGGGAATACTTCAGGTTGTGCATGCGGCACCGCTAAAGACAATTCTCCTGAGTGGCGTGGGCGCGCTGCTGCAAGCGGCGCTACTGGTGGCCTACCGGCGTGGGTGGGAGTATGCCCGGCACAGCATGGTGCTGCTGGTCACGCTGCTGATCGCGCTGGGGCTCCGGGAGCCGTTTATCACCCAGAGCCCCTCCTTCGTGCTTTTTCTGCCGCCGATTCTGGCGCTGGTGCTGGTGGGGCCGGTCTGGGTTATTGGCAGCGCGATTGCGATTTTTACCGCGCTCCTGGTGCGGGCCGGAGGGCAGGGGGTCTATGCCTCGATTGAAGGTCTGGTAATCTATGGTGTCTCCATTGGTGGGCTGATTCTGGGGCGGCTTGCCGGCGATACGGCCCGCCAGACGGCCGAAGAAGATGCGCACCGGGCCGAGGCCGCCCTGGCCTGCGCCGAGCAGTGGGCCCAGGCGCTGGCCCAGCGTACTGAGGAGGCCCGCTCCCGCGAAGCCCAGTTTGAGGTGCTGGCCGAGACAATCCCGATAGCGGTCTGCATGCTGAGTGGCACCCGGTTCGGGTATGTTAACTCGCTCTCGACAATGCTGACCGGCTACACCCGCGAGGAGTTGCTGCAGATGCCCTTCTGGTCCGTCGTGCATCCCGAATTCCAGGACATGGTGCGCGAGCGGGAGTTGGCCCGCATGCGCGGCGAAGGAGTCTGCCCACGCTACGAGGTCAAGATTATTACTCGCAACGGTGAGGAGCGCTGGCTGGATTATGCCGCCCGACTGATCACGTCCACACAACCCCCGGTTGTCCTGGGAACGGCCCTCGATATCACGCATGATAAGCAGTGCCGGAGCGAAATCTGCCGGCCCAATGGCCGGGAGCAGCCCGCCGCGGATGATGACCGCTACTAATCGCCCGGCTGTTTGTATTCGGCCACCTGTCCCGGACGTTGCGGATCGATTTCGGGCAACCAGACGAACGCCACCAGCGTAATCACCAGGAAGATCCCGCCGGCAGCCAGAAAAATCCCGCGCAACCCGAACACGATCGCCAGGCCGGCTCCAACCAGCGGAGCTACCGCCCGCGCCGCCGAGGTCACAGAGCTGTCCAGTCCGTAGACATTGCCCTCCTCGCCTGGCCGGGTGTACTGGACCAGTAGCGCACTCAGGGCCGGGATCATGCCGCCAACCGCCGCCCCGGTCACTGCCTGGAGCAGCAGCAGTTGCCAGGCCGTCGTCACCAGACTCTGCGGCAGGTAACAGAGCACCGTTACCAGCGCGCTGCCAATCAGGATGCGCCGATGGCTGAGGCGGTCGCCCAGGCGTCCCAGGTAGACCGCGCCGGCGGTCCCCGTGGCGGAGTAGAGGCCCACAATCAGGCCGGTGGTGGTCGCCACATGCGCGCGCTCGTGCATCAACTGCTCCACAAACAGCGGCGCAATCGGCCAGACCATGTGCTGACCAAGCCAGAGCAGAAAACTCAGCCCAAAGGTTAACGCGGTCCCCGGCAGCGCCAGAATATGCCGCCATCCCGCGAACAGATTCAGGCGTACGCCGGGCGATCGCTCCGGTGGGGTAAAGCCTTCGCGCACCCCTAGCAGCACCAGCACCCCGGCGATAAAGAGCAGCACGGCGGTAATCACAAAGGGGGCGCGGAACCCGAATGTATCCGCCAGCACTCCGCCGATAAGCGGCCCGGCGGCAATACCGCTGCGAAAACCGACCTGCAGCATACCCATGGCGTACCCCAGGCGCTCGCGGGGAGCCACCGCCGCCACCAGCGCATTGGCGGCGGGAATCGTGCCGGTGATCAGCCCCTGTACCGTCCGCAGCAGCACGAGTTCCTCAGCGGAGCGGGCAAACGCCATCAGCAGAATGATCAGGGAACCACCGAACATGGCGCGCTCGGCCATAAGTTTGCGCCCATGCCGATCCGCCAGCGCCCCCCAGATCGGTGAGACGATCATCATGGTGATCGCCTGCGACGAGAAAACCATCCCGGCCCAGAACTCAATACTGATGCCCGTCTCGGTGCCCAGGGATTGAACGTACAGCGGCAAAAACGGAAAAATAAGCGAAAACCCGGTTGCCGAGACAAACTGCGCAAAAAACATGATCCAGAGCGTCTGTTTCCAGCGTGGCATAACTGTAGGATAATCTCCCGCACATCTTTCGGTAGCAGCGACGGTTGACCGCTACTGTACTGCGCAAACGACAATCTGAGTATCTTACCATATTCCAATCGCTCGCAACCCGATTGCGCCATTTTTCGTCTGTTCAGCGAAAAAACCGAATTATACTGGTATCATATACAGGAGTTACGCGGTCGGTTCCAAAGCAGGCGTCTGCCTGGACAAATGGCCCAATTCGCCTCCGGCAGGGTGGAATGGGACATGCTTTCTCCGGAACATGTGGCTCTCCGAGCCACATGTTCCGGAGAAAGACAAAAACGTACCATGCTGCCGCAGGCGAAATACGCCGTTATCGAGCGCAAACGGTCCGTTTGAACGCGCACCGCGTAAGTCCTGTCATATACAGGAGTTACGCGGTGCTCCACCGGAAGATATACTTCGCCTCCGATCGGGCGGAACCGACCATCCTTATTTCACGAACATGTGGCTCTGTGAGCCACATGTTCGTGAAAAAGAAAAAACAGTACCATGCTGCCGCAGGCGAAGACTGCCGTTGTGGGCGTACATATCTGACTTGTACGCCCACCGTGTAACTCCTGTCATATACACGAGTTACGCGGTCGGTTCCAAATCCAGGCGTCTGCCTGGACAACTGGCCCGATTCGCCTCCGGCAGGGTGGAATGGAACAGTCTTATTCCGGAACATGTGGCTCTCCGAGCCACATGTTCCGGAATAAGACAAAAACGTACCATGCTGCCGCAGGCGAAATACGCCGTTATCGAGCGCAAACGGTCCGTTTGAATGCGCACCGCGTAACTCCTGTGAGAGAAGATCTCCACACCAGAGTGGGCGGCGGACGCGCAGATGCGCGTCCCTCCCGGAACAGCCCTACCCATCCGACGGCCCCCCATCGGTTGTGCGCTGCCGAATATGATCAAGATAGTCCTGCAGAATAATCGAGGCAGCTACCTCATCAATGCGCGCTTTGCGCTTCTCCGGCTTGAGCCCCAGGTCGCGCAGCATCTGCTCGGCAACCACGCTGGTCAGGCGCTCATCGAAGAGTTGCACCTTGCGCCCCAGGGACGCTTCCAGATCGGCGGCAAAGGACTGTACCACCTGCGCCTGGGGGCCCACCTCACCGCTCATCGTCAGCGGCAGCCCGACCACAATCTCGTCAACCGCGTGCTCCGTTATCAGCGCGACAATCTGGTTCAGGACGCGCGCGCGCGGTTCCGCCTTGAGCGTGGTCAGCGGAGCCGCCAGCAACCCGGCGGCATCGCTCATGGCAACACCGATGCGCCGCTCGCCCACGTCCAGCGCCAGCACCCGACAGAGCGCACCGGACGAAGACGAAGGACCGCTGCCGGTCCCTCGTCCTTGATCGTTATCTGTTTCAGGTTCGTCAGGTTGCATACAGGCTATGTATTCTGCGTCGGCTGTTGCACTTCCAGCGTCAGTTGATGGCTCCGCTGCGGCAACTGCTCCACTTCAGGTAGTTCGTAACCGGCAATCACACCCTGCTGCACAAAATTATCCAGCGCGGCCTGGGCTTCAGCGCGGGACTTACCCTTGACGGCATTGAGAATTGCCAACCGTGTGCCGGCATCAAGCGTCGTATCAACCCGGCGCGTCACACCTTCAACCGTCAACTGTTCACCACTCCACTGCCAGTCGGTGATTCCGATTGCCATCCCCGGTGGTATACCACTGCGGTTCGCCAGCAGATTGGGAGCCACCGGTTGCAACTGGCTCTCAAGCGGATTGCCCGGCGGCGTTGCCAGCGCATCAAACTGCGCGCTGACGGTAACAGTAAAGTTGGGCGCGGTCGGATCAACCTGGGTGCCCCGGGGCGGATCAACCGTCACAGTGTAACTTGCGGCCTCCGCGATAGCATTACCTCGTGGTGTAATGGTCCTTTCTTCCAGGGCCAGACCCTGCTGTTCCGCCTGGGCCTGCAACACACTGGGAGCCTGGTTATCAAGACCGACCAGCGCTTCCCCCAGCACCCGCTGCACATCTTCATCGCGGACGATCCGCACCATCTGCTCACTACCGCCTCCGATGGCCTGATGCTGGAGACGCAACGCCCCACCTGCGTTGACCACAATCGGCGGTTGACCGGGAATAATGATCTGCGAGATCGTGTTGGCCTCGATATTGGAAGCGCTGCCCGGCGCAAGTGCGGTGACACCGACCTCTACCTGCCCTCGGTCGATGATCACTTGCGCGCCCAGGTCAGATACGGTTGAGGGCGGAATAACCGCCGGCTCGTTAATCGCAAACCGGACCTCCTGCCCTTCGGGATTGGTGCCGACAAACTGTGCGTTTTCGGGCAGTTGGATGGGCTGCGTATTATCGCTAAAGATGGTTATCGTCCCGCTCGCCGTGCCCGCCGGTGACGGCGCTTCACTCACCACCTCACCCGTCACGCTATACTCGACGGGCGCACTCAGTGGAGCCGCTGCAACTGCGGTATCGCTCTCCGGTGCGCCGGGTTGTATCAGCGGAACCGGCACGCTAAACGGCTGCCCCTCCGCGTCGGGTGACGGCAGGGTGACAACCACCGTTTCGCCGCCAAACAGCGCCCCCAGGCTAGCAAGCGGACCCGCGTCGGTCTCACCCGCAGCAGGTCGATTAAAAAAGAGCAGGAAGAGCACAATCACCACCAGCAGCAGGACCAGCAGAATCGGCAAAAAGCGGATAAAGCCGGGCCGTCGCGCGGGTTGGGCTTCACTCCCATACAGATCCTGCTCATCGTCGTAGACATTGCGGCGCGACCGTGCCGGCTCCATCGGTGGGCGGGTCTCCCGACGCGGACGCGTTTCGCGGCGCGGACGGCTACCGCCACCGGCACGGATGTCACCCGCGCGCTGCTTCTCGTCGGCGGTCAATTCGATATCCTCGGGGCGCACGCGCGCGCGCGGTGCTGGTGCCGGTTCGGACGGGGGCGGGGCAGCACGACCACTCACGGTCGGCGCATCGCTCGCCTGAGGCTCATCTACCGAGAAATCGCTCCAGGCATCCAGTTCTGCCGCAAATGCATCATACGCTTCATCCTGGTGCGAACGGGTATCCGGCTGCGGCTCAGTGGAGAAGTCCAGGTCGTTCAACGAATCGAGTTCGGCGGCGAAGGCATCATCATACTCCTGCGGCGTAGCATCACGGCTGGGAGCGCGACTCATCGTCTCCGAGAGATCGTCGAGCGCGGCAAAGAGATCTTCATCATCGGGCGGTTCAGGGGCGGGCTGCCGGGTCGCGGCGGCCAGGGGCAGTTCTTCCTGCGCAATGGCCCCGCCATTTGCACCCGGCGGCGCAACGCGCGTACCACTCACGCCAATCGTCATCAGGTGACCCAGGCGGGCGGCATCAAGCGTTTCCTCATCGGAGGTGATGACCTGGAGTTCGATCTGATCATTTGCGGCAGAGTCACGCAGGCGCTCGATCCCGGCGGACGCCTGCAACGCAGTAACGCCGTCCGGCACGAGCAACTGAACATGTGTCGCTCCAGTTTTCCGCACCTTTGCGATGATTGAGTCAACATTGTCATTCGGTAGAACCAGAACCAGAGCAGACTCATCGGCTACCATGGTCGTAACCTCCATAACTTGCGAAATCGCACTCTACCAGCCACACCAGTTCAACGGCGAGCCGGAATACGATGATTGGTAGCAACGAAGCGCGTCCGTACGCGACTTGCTGTACGTACCTATTCTAACACACCCACCCGATTATGGCATTACAGCGTTGTATCGGGTGCGCCGGCGAAGAGTTCGGCAACGGGTATCGGCAGGGTCGGCAAACCGGCGAAAGTCATCTGCGCCGGTTCACCATACACTACCGGATCATTATACCGTCCGGGTGTTACCAACCGATAGTGGCTCAGGGTGCGCGTATCGGGAGCAATAATGGCATATTCCGGGACACCCGCCCGGGCATAGGCGGCGAGCTTGACATTCCGGTCATATGCCGCATTCCCCGGCGAAACTACCTCAACAATGATATCCGGAACGCCTCTGATGCGCCGGTCATGGATGATGGCCGCATGCGCCTTTAGCACGACCACAAAGTCGGGTTGCACCGGATCACAGTGGGGCATCAACAGGCCGATCGGGGCGGCAAAGGCATAGCCCAACCCCTGCCGCCGTACCGGAATGCCGATAAACTCCTGTAATCCCTGGATAATCCACTGGTGAAAACTGCCCGGCGCAGTGGTCATGTAGAGCACTCCGTCGATAATCTCATAGCGATTGCCGTCGTCCGGGAGCGCTTCCCAATCGGCGCAGGTCCACTGACCCTGTGGCGGGCCGGGGACGGCCGGGGCATCGGTTGGGACTACCAGGGTTGGCATGGGAACACCTCAGACTGCCGCATTATCTATCCCACTACTTCTTGCCCTGCTCCGCGACCAACCCGGCCACACGGGCCAGCGCCTCATCCAGTTTTGTAACATCGCGCCCGCCGGCCTGCGCCATGTCGGGCCGCCCGCCGCCGCCGCCACCGACAACCTGCGCCAGCGCCTTGACCAGATTGCCTGCGTGGTAGCCCTGCTTCACCAGATCGGGCGTAACCATGCTGATCAGTTGCGGCTTCTCGCCCATCACCGTGCCCAGAACCACAATGCCGCTGCCCAGCTTATCGCGCAGCCAGTCGCCCATCTCGCGCAGATGGGTGGCATCGGTCGCCTCAACCCGGGCCGTCACCAGCGCGACGCCATTCTCTTGCTGCACCTGCCCCAGCAGTTGCTCCAGGGTGCCCCGGGTCTGCCGGCTGCGCAGGGCATCCAGTTCTTGCTGGTGCCGGCGGTTCTCGGCCAGCAGCGCCTCGATCCGCTCGGTGAGTTGCGCCGGCGGCACACTCAGCCGGGCCGCCAGATCATGCAGCAACCCCACCTGGGAGTTGACCCACTCCTGCGCCCCGCGCCCGGTCAGCGCTTCAACGCGGCGGATACCGCTGCCGACGCTGCCCTCGCTCACGACCCGCACCAGACCGATCTCACCCGTGCGATTGACGTGGGTGCCACCGCACAACTCGATTGAGTCGCGGCCGGCAAAGGCTTCGTAGGGCTCGACCGGCTCAACTGTCTCGACCGCTCCGTCACCCCGGGCGATATGCACCATGCGCACCTGATCGCCATACTTCTCACCAAAAAGCGCGATTGCGCCCCGATCAAGCGCCCCCTGGTAGTCGGTAATCTCCCAGACCACCGTACCATCGGCGCGCACCCAGTCGTTGATGCGGCGCTCGATATCGTGCAGTTGCTCCGGGGCAAGCCCACGGGTATGGGTAAAGTCAAAGCGCAGCCGGTCGGGCGCGACCAGCGAGCCCGCCTGGGCCGCATGCTCGCCCAGCACATCGCGGAGCGCCCGATGCAGCAGGTGGGTTGCGGTATGGTTGCGCTGAATATCGTGGCGGCGCTGTCGGTTGACCCGGGCCGTAACCGTCTCGCCCTGGGCCACCTGCCCGTCCTCAACCAGGCCATAGTGAACAATCAGGCCGGGCACGGGTCGCTGCGTATCCTCAATCAGGATGCGCCCGTTGGGGCCGCTCAGGGTGCCGGCGTCGCCCACCTGCCCACCGCTCTCGGCGTAGAAGGGCGTGCGGTCCAGAACCACCTGCACCGTCTGCCCGGCCTGCACCGCGCTGACATCATCGCCCTCCGTGACCAGCGCCAGAATGCGGCTGCGGCTCTCCAGTTCCGTGTAGCCGATAAACTCGGTCGGCGGCAGATCGCGGTCAACCCAGATATCGACATCAACACCGCGCTTGAACTGGGCCGCCTCGCGGCTGCGTTTGCGCTGCTCGGCCATCTTCGCTTCATAGCCCGACTCATCAACATCCAGATCCTGCTCGGCGGCGATCTTCTGGGTCAGGTCAAACGGGAAGCCATAGGTATCCTTGAGCCGGAAGGCATCATCGCCGGGAATAACCCGCTCGTCAGCGGTTTTGACCTGCGCGATAATGCCGTCGAGCCGGGTCAAGCCCTCGGCCAGCGTGCGCAGGAACTGCTGCTCCTCGGTGTTGACCGCCTCCAGGATAAAGTCCCGCCGCTGCTGCAGGGCGGGGTACGCCGCGCCCATCTCAGCGATCACCCGGTCAACCACTTCGGCCAGGAAGGGACGTTCAAAGCCGATCTTATGGCCCTGGTAGACCGCCCGCCGCAGGATGCGCCGCAGCACGTAGGAGCGCCGGCTGTTACCGGGCAGCACGCCGTCGGCAATCAGGAAGGCGACCGCGCGGGCATGGTCGGCAATCGCGCGATAGTTGCCCAGGTGGGCGCGGTAGTGCGCCTCATCGCTGCCCAGCAGCGCCATCGTACGATCAATGACCGGCGTAAACAGGTCGGTTTCGTAGGTGGAATGCACACCCTGCAACACCATCGCCATGCGCTCCAGGCCCATGCCGGTATCAACCGAGGGGCGGGGCAGCGGCTGCATGGTGCTGCGCTCGAACTGCATAAACACCAGGTTCCAGATCTCAACATAGTCCGGGTCGTCGCTGTTGACCCCGGCGGCATTCATCTTGTCGAGATCATCGCCGATATAGATCGTAATCTCGGAGCAGGGACCGCAGGGGCCGGTATCGGCCATCACCCAGAAGTTATCCTTCTCGCCAAAGCGCAGAATGCGCTCAGGAGGCGCGCCCGCCTGCTGCCACAACCGCGCCGCCTCCTCATCGGCGGGCACGCGGTCGTTGCCCTCGAAGATCGTAAACCAGAGGCGCTCAACCGGCAGTTGGAACTCCCGCGTCAGCAGCTCCCAGGCAAACGGAATCGCCTCGGCCTTGAAGTAGTCGCCAAACGAGAAGTTCCCGAGCATCTCAAAGAAGGTATGGTGGCGCGGCGAAGGCCCAACCTCTTCCAGGTCGTTATGCTTGCCGGAGACGCGCAGGCACTTCTGGGTGGTCGTCGCCCGCTGGTAGGGGCGCTGCTCCAGGCCCAGGAAGAGATTCTTAAACTGCACCATGCCGGAGTTGGCGAACAGCAGCGTCGGGTCGTCGGGCACAAGCAGCGACGAACTGGGGACAATCGTATGGCCGTGGCGCTCAAAAAAGCGCAGGTAGCGCTCACGAATCTGCGCGGCTGTGAACTTCTCCATAGGATGACACCTTAAATATATGTAAAGCTTTGGGTTAACGAGCAACCGTGTCGCGTATTGCACCAGACGCGGCGTTCGATGCGGGCAAGGCGTAGACACACGGGGCAACACCCGGAGCGTACCGGTAGCGCCTGCATTGTACGTTTTCCGGCGCAACCTGTCAAATGTTTTGCCGATTGGAATGGGCTGAATGCCGGTCAGGACGGATGGTTGCATTGACACTGGTGGGGAGTTCACGGGTGGCAATATCGAGCGCATTTACAAACCAGCGTGATTTTTCTCCCGCGCAACGCTCCCGATCTGGTGTTGCGGTGTATATATAGCATCCGGTACAATACCTTTCGCAAAATAGTAAAATTGCCTGTCACATTGCCTGTCACGGGGAAATGATCATGACAACGGTTCAGGATATGCTCAACGCTGCTCGCGCGCTTTCGCCGGTTGAGCAGCTTGAAATCATTCAGGCGCTCGCGCACGCGTTGAAGCAGCATTATGCCCAGGAGTCCCCCCTGGCGGAGCCGCAGCACGGCGCGCAGTCCTCCCCGCGTGTTATGGGCCTCGATAAAGGTGCCGCCCGGGTAAGCGAAGACTTTGATGCCGAACTACCTGACGACTTCTGGCTGGGTGCTGATAATGAGACTGTTACTTGATACGCACGTATTCCTCTGGTTAGCTCCTGATTACAAATTGCCCTGATGCGCGGGCAATCCTGCGGACGCGCACAAGCGCGTCCCTACCGAACATCTTGCATGCCGGCAGCGCGTCCCACCCTATTCGCCCTTCCCAATATTCCATTCGCCAATTGAAAAATATCCAGGACGTGCTAAGATAGCGGGCACAGTGACAGCATACCTGCGCGCTGAGATTGGGAGGATTGGGAGGATTGGGAGGATTGGGAGGATTGGGAGGAGGCTGTATGCAAAGTTCTGCCGGAAGAGTCTGGCTGTTGGGTGGGTTGCTGCTCTCAGTGCCGGCCGGCTTACGCCTTGCGCAGGCGCTGGATGACCGGCATGTCAACCGGATCCGGCAGGTGCTGGAACAGACCGGCGGCCCGGAGGTCTTCAGCGCGGAGATGATCGCCGGGCTACCGGCCCCCGTGCAGCGCTACCTGCGCCACGCGATTGCCCCCGGTACGCCGCTGGCCGCCTCGGTCACGCTTACGATGTCGGGGACGATTAAGCTCGGCGCGGACTGGCGGCCCTTCACGGCCCGGCAGATCCTGACCCCCGGCCAGGGGTTTGTGTGGCGGGCACGGGCGCAGATGGGGCCGGCCTTTTTTGAAGGGGCGGACTACTATGCCGCCGGGGAAGGACGCATGCGTTTTGCCCTGTTCGGCCTGCTTCCGCTGATCCAGGCAACCGGACCGGATACGACCAGATCGGCCCTCGGGCGGTTGATGGGGGAGTCGGTGCTGGTTGCGGCGCGCCTGCTGCCCCAGTGGGGCGTGCAGTGGACCGCCCTTGACGACGAGCAGATCCAGGCGACCATGACCGTTGCCGGCGAAACCACGACGCTGACACTGACTATCGACGCCGCCGGGCAGTTGCGCGAGGTGGTGCTGCCGCGCTGGAATGTCGAGGAACGCGCCTATGTGCCGTTCGGGGTGGCGTTCTCCGGGGAGCATGCGTCGGGCGGCTACACCATTCCCGCGCAGATGCAGGCCGGCTGGTGGTACGGCACAGAGCGCTACCAGCAGTCGGGACCATTCTTCCGCGCTACCATCGAGACGGCCCGGTTTCACTAAATCATGCCGTATGCCGTATGCCGTATGCCGTATCACTCAACACTCAACACTAACCCGTCACCATCGAAAGGAGCCCACGATGTCTCTTCGCTCGCTTCGTCCACTGCTACTGCTGCTCGCGCTCGGCCTGCTGCTGGTGGCCGGGGCCGTTCCGCGCATGGCGCAGGCGCAGGCCAACCGCCGCTGCTTCCCGGAAACCGGCCAGTGTATTGGCGGGCGCATCTATGCCTTCTGGGAGCAGCATGGCGGGCTATCCGTCTTTGGCATGCCGATTACCCCCCAGCAACCACAGGTCGTTGAGGGGCAGACCATCCAGGTGCAGTGGTTTGAGCGCACCCGGCTGGAGTTGCACCCGAACAACCCGCCCCCCTTCGATGTGCTGCTGGGTCGCCTGGGCGTTGAGCGTATGGAGCAGGCCGGCCGCAACTGGGAGACATTCCCTGCCGATACGCCGCAACCGGACTGCCGTTTCTTCCCGGAAACCGGGCAGAATGTCTGCGGCGCGATCCTGACGGCCTGGCGCGCCGGCGGTCTGGAACTGGATGGCCGCGCCGGGAAGAGCGCGGAAGAGAGCCTGGCGCTCTTCGGGCTACCGCTGAGCCCGGCCCAGACCGAGCGGTTGAGCAACGGCCAGGAGTATCTGGTGCAGTGGTTCGAGCGGGCGCGCTTCGAGGTGCATCCGGAGAACACGCCGCCCTACAATGTGCTGCTTGGACTGCTGGGCAACGAGCTGCGCGGCGCGATCGCCGATGCCGTCCCCGCCTCCGTGGTCCGCTTTGACCCGGACGCCTGCCCGTTTGGTGGCGTTGCCGGGCGGCGGGTCGAGTGCGGCTACCTGACCGTGCCCGAAGATCGCAGCCAGCCTACCGGCAGAACGATCCAACTGGCCGTTGCGATTGTGCGCGCGCCCGGCCCCAACCCTGCCCCCGATCCGCTGGTCTACCTGGCGGGTGGCCCCGGCAGTCCCGCCGTTGTAAATGCCGGGGTTTTTGCCAATAGCTGGCGCGCCTTCATCGGCAACCGGGACTTTATCGTAATCGATCAACGCGGCACTGGCTACTCCCGCCCGGCCCTGAAGTGCCCGGAGGTCTACCAGGCCAATGGCGAACTGCTGGGCCGCACCGTCAGCCGCACCGAGAAAGTCCAGGCCGAAGCAAGTGCCATGCTGCGCTGCCGGGATCGCCTGGAGCAGGAAGGCGTCAACCCGGCAACCTACACCAGCGCCAACAGCGCCGCCGACCTGGAAGATCTGCGGATGGCGCTGGGCTACGGTCAGTGGAACCTCTTCGGGATCTCCTACGGCACCCGGCTGGCGCTGACGGCGATGCGCGATCATCCGGCGGGCCTGCGTAGCGTGGTGCTCGACTCGGTCTACCCAACCCAGGTCAACCTGCACACCGAGATGCCCGCCAACGCCGACCGCGCGCTGAACCGGCTTTTCACCGGCTGCGCCCAGAACCCCAACTGTAACGCGCGCTACCCCGACCTGGAGCGGGTCTTCTATGAACTGGTGGATCAACTGAATGCTAACCCGGCCACGGTAGGCGTCAGCACATCGAGTGGTCGGATCGACCTGGTGGTGGATGGCAACCGGCTGATCAGCCTGACCTATGGCATGCTCTACAAAACCGCCATCATTCCGCAACTGCCGGGGATGATCTATGCCACGCGGAATGGCAACTATGGACCGCTGGCGAACCTGGAGAGCAGCCGCCTGACGGGTTCGGGTGGGTTTAGCCACGGGATGTACTTCTCGGTGCAGTGCAGCGAAGAGATTGCCTTTACCAACCTGGACGAGGTAAACGCCGAGATGTCACGCTACCCCCGGTTGAGCACCTTCTTCAGCGGCGTGATGGAGAACACCCCGACCATTTTTGAACTCTGCGCGGCCTGGGGGGTACAACAACCCGACCCGATTGAAAATATACCCGTGCAGAGCAGTGTTCCTACGCTGCTGCTCTCAGGCGAGTATGATCCGGTGACACCCCCGGCGTGGGGCCGGATGGCCGGAGGAACGCTCAGCACCAGCTTCTTCTACGAGTTCCCCGGTACCGGACATGCGGTCATCACGCGCGGCGCATGTGCTTACGGCATCATCCGTGCCTTCCTGGACAACCCGAACGCCGCGCCGGAGTCTTCCTGCGTGGGACGGCTGGGCGGCCCGGCCTTTTAAGGACGGAAAGCACCTGACATTGCGGGCGGCAGCCATGCTGCCGCCCGATAATGTACAGAAGTTACGCGGTCGGTTCAAACCAGGCGTTTATTTGGATGAACGACCTGACGCATATCAGCACTGGTCATTTCGCTCATTTCGCTCATTTCGCTCATTTCGCTCATTTCGTGGTCCAAACCCCCACCGCGTAACTCGTGTAATTTACACGCGTTACGCGGTCGTTGATCCGACAGGAGATTCCGCCTCCGGCAGGGCGGAAGATTCTATCTTTTTTCACAAAAAATTTACACACAGTGCAAATTTTTTGTGAAAAAAGATCAACATGTACCATGCTGCCGCAGGCGAATCGGGCTTCCACTTGGGCAAATGTCCAATTTGTGTACCCACCGCGTAAGTTGTGTAATTTAGAACAGAATGTTACCCCACACACTGAAACCCATTCCCCACGATTTTGCATACCAGCACGACTCCTCTGGTGATTTTTATGGCATAATTGATCACGGAAAGCAGGGAGCCAGGCCATTTCCTGAAGCTATTCTGAACATTACCAGATCTGGAGCGTTCCCATGACCAACAACTTCAACCCTTCAACGACCACGCATGTCGAGAATCTGCATCTCCGTCAACGGGTGGCAACGCTCGAAGCCCTCCTGCGTGAACGCGCCGCTGAGTTACGGGCAGCCACGCTGCCGGCCGCACCGCCTCTAGACGCACGGGGAGATCCTATAGTCCCGCTAGCCGAACACCGGCAGATCGAGGCGTCACTGAACCACCGGGTGCAGCAGTTGGAAGCCCTCCAGGCCACAATGCATGAGATCTCCAGCAAGCTCGATCTCGCAACGCTGCTCCGGGCCATCCTGAAGCGCGCGGTTGATCTGCTGGATGCCACGGATGCCGAGATCAGCCTGTATGATGCGGATCGGAATGATCTGGTGGTTATGGTGGGCCACAATATGCCGCATGACTACACCGGGTTGCGATTGGCACTGGGCGAAGGGTCACACGGGTATGTCGCGCAGACGCGCCGGCCATTGATTATTGCGAATTATCTGACCTGGGAGGGTCGCCTGCCTATATACGAACTGCTGGGCCCCAAAACGCTGGTGCTGGTACCGCTGCCGGCAGGTGACTGCCTGGTAGGTGTGATCGGCGTCGGCAGTGTCAACCTGTCCCGCAGCTTTGGCCCATGCGATGTGGAGTTGCTCAGCCTGTTTGCGCAGCAGGCAACGATTGCGATTCAGAATGCGCAGTTCTATGCGGCCACCCGGCAGCGTGCCCAGGAGGCCGAGACGCTGCGCCAGGCCGCGGCAGTAGTCACCTCTACCCTCAATCTAGAAGAGTCGCTCGAGCGTATCCTGGAGCAACTGGCAATGGTTGTACCGCACGACAGCGGTTCAGTCCAATTGATATCCGGCGAGATGACAACAATTGTCGGTGGACGGGGCTACCCCGACATGCGTGCGGTCATTGGCTTGCAACTACCCCTGAACAGTGACACGCCGAATGCCGTGGTCTACCGGGAGCGCCGGCCCTACCTCCTGAATGATGCATCAGTGGCGCACCCGATCTTCCAACAACCGCCCCACAACCGTATTCGCTCCTGGATGGGGGTACCCCTGATCTTTCAGGAGCGGATGATTGGCATGCTGACCCTGGACAGCATACACCCTGACCATTTTACGGAAGATCATGTTCGCCTGGCGAAAGCATTTGCGGACCAGGTGGCAATCGCCCTGGAAAATGTCCGGCTGTTCACCGAGGTACAACAACTGGCCTTGATTGATGCGCTCACCGGGCTGTATAATCGGCGGCATTTCTTTACCCTCGCGCGGTGTGCGGCTGAACGTGCGGTGCAGGCACGCTGTTCCACGGCGATTATTATCCTGGATTTAGATGATTTTAAGAGTATTAACGATATCTATGGACACACCGTTGGTGACCAGGTGTTAGTCGCTGCGGCACACTGTTGTCGGCAGTCAGTCCGCAGTGTGGATATCGTTGCGCGTTACGGGGGAGAAGAGTTTATCATCCTACTGCCGGAAACGGATCGGGAGCGCGCCGGCCGGATTGCTGAAACCCTGCGGATCAACCTGGCGCAGATGGTCTTGACGACAACCACGGGGCCGCTTCAGATAACGGCCAGTCTGGGAACGGCCGGCACAACTTTTGCCGACGCAACCGATCTGAATATCCTGATTGAGCATGCGGATCAGGCGCTGCAGGTTGCCAAGCATCTGGGCAAGAACTGGGTGGTCAACTGGAGTGCCGGGCTGCCGGCAGAGGATGCAGTGGTCGCGGCACAGGCTACGCAGCGTAGCCATCGCTACACTTCTGCACTGTTGCGGGTTGCCGCGCGCCTGAATGCCCATCTTGACCTGCCGACAGTGCTGCGCATTATTTGTGAGGAGACGCGGCACACGCTGCAGGTTACCTGTGCCACGATTCAACTGTATGACCCGGGGCAGGATGAACTCCGCTGTGCTATGGCGCTGGGCATGCCACCCGATTATCGCGCAAACATTGTGCCGACCCCGCGTGCCGTGTATGATGCGCTCATGGCGCAGATGGGCCGAGTAGTGGTCATTCCGGATCTGCAGGCGATGCCGGACCTGCCCAACGCCGGGTTGCACCAGCAGATGCATGCCCGTACCTTTATCAGTGTGCCGATGCGCCGCACCGATAATCTGGTCGGCATTCTCAATGTAGGCACGGTGGGGGCAACGCGTACGTTTACCAGCGATGAACTGGCGCTCCTGCAGGGTCTGGCGGACCAGGCAGCCCTGGCGATCACCAATGCCAACCTCTACACGGAAATGGTGCATGCCTATGATGCTACCCTGGAAGGCTGGTCACGCGCCCTGGAACTGCGTGATCGAGAGACTGAAGGACATAGCCGACGCGTTACCACCATGACCATGCGCCTGGCTCAGTTGCTCGGTATGGCAGCGGAGGAGCATGTGCATATCCACCGGGGCGCGTTGCTCCACGATATTGGCAAGATGGGTATCCCCGATGGTATTCTGCTCAAGCCGGGGCCATTGACTCCCGAGGAGTGGCTATTGATGCAGAAACACCCGATCTATGCCTACCAGATGCTGGCACCGATTGCCTTCTTACGTCCGGCCCTGGATATTCCGCGCTACCACCATGAGAAGTGGGACGGTAGCGGCTATCCCTATGGACTGCGCGGCACGCAGATCCCCCTGGCGGCGCGGATTTTCGCGGTGGTCGATGTCTGGGATGCACTCCAATCGGATCGCTCCTATCGCCCGGCCTGGACCGATGAGCAGATCCGGGCCTATATCGGCAGTCAGGCGGGCAGCCACTTTGATCCGGAGATCGTCGCGGCGTTTTTGCACCTGCTTGATAGCGAGCAGTCATCACTGTGACACCCACGAACAGCCGGCGCATGCTTGACACGCGCTCAATCCTGCCTAGAATTGAAATGGTTGCATTCCTGACACCCGTATGGCATCTATGAAACGACCGCTTAGCGTTACCCTGGTCGGGGCGCTCGTGCTGATCCAGGGGCTGGTGTTTACCGCGATCTGGGGGCTGATACTGGGCGCATTTGGCGCGCGCTATTGGGGCGCACTCCCGCCGGAAGTTGTGGCCGAACTGCCGGATATCACGCTGCCGGAATTACTGCTGGCGGCGACAAATCTGGTGATGGGGCTGGTTGGCCTGATCAGTGGCGTGGGCATTCTGCGGTTGCGCGCCTGGGCCGGGCTGATGGCGCTGATTGCGCAGGGAATGAACCTGATTGCTGAACTGATCAGTTATACGCGGGGGGAGGCCGAATACCTCAATATGGTAATTTCCGTGATAATTGTCTTCTATCTGAACCAGCGTGATGTGCGGAATGCCTTTAGCGTGGCCCAGTACCGCGAAGACCCGGAAAGCGCGCGCAGTGCCGAGGAAGAACAGGCGGCGATCCGGCGGGCCCGGCGCGATATGGCTGAGGATGGCTAATGCACCAGCGTGAACTGCTCCCCGAAGATATTGCGCTTCTGCGGCGGTTTGAGCCGGTGGTCTGCTTTACCTATGGTGAGCAGTTTTACCCGATGGATGCCGACCGCTATATCGCCGAAGCGCAGTTGTGCCGCCAGCGCCCCAACGATGTGGCCGAAGTGGTCATTCCCCGGGGTGCGTTAACCCCGGAGTTGCTGGCGCAGCCCTGGCCGGATCAGCCGGGAACCTACTACTACCTGAGCTTTGCCGAGTCGCTCAACCCGGCGCAGGTGCTCAACTTCTACCGTACCTCGACGTTGCGCAACTTCCACGCGGGACCGGGGCGGCTGGCGCGTGTGGGACTGACGGCGCGCCTGGCCGATATGCTCTTCTCGATGACGCTGCTCCTGCGGGGGAAAGTGCCCGGCGGGCTGGCCGCCGATGCCGCGCAGCGCTATCAGGCGATCCAGGCAGAGGACGAACGCTACTGCTACTACGGGCGCGTGGTGCGCGAGAATGGCTATACCGCGCTCCAGTACTGGTTCTTCTATGCCTTTAACGACTGGCGCTCGTCATTCAATGGTGTAAATGATCACGAGGCCGACTGGGAAATGATCACCATATACGTGATTGAGGATGCCAACGACCAGCCGCAACCAGTCTGGCTGGCCTACTCCTCGCACGAGTTTAAGGGGGATGATCTGCGCCGCCGCTGGGATGATCCGGAGGTTGAGCGAATTGGCGAACATCCGCTGGTCTATGTCGGGGCCGGTTCCCACGCCAACTACTACCGGCGCGGTGAATATCTGCCGGTGGCCGAGGTGCCCTATGTGACCGGGTTCCTGCGCGCATGGCGGCGGCTCCAGCGCTTCTGGCGGGTCACGCTCCGCCAGGGTGAAGCTTATATCGATCTGCCGGACCTGAGCTTCTTCCGCATTCCCTTTGTAGATTATGCCCGGAGCGATGGGCTCCGTATCGGGCCGGAACAGGCGCAGACCTGGGAGATCCGGCTGCTCCAGGCCACGTCAACGACACCCGCGCCGCACTGGGTTGACGGGTATCGCGGGCTCTGGGGGCTCTACACGCGTGACCCGATTGCGGGCGAGGATGCCCCGGCGGGCCCGAAGTATACCCGCGACGGCAGCGTACGCAAAATGTGGTATGACCCGCTGGGATGGGGTGGCCTGGACAAAGTGCCGCCACCCCCCGCCACCCGCGATGTGCTGGAGCAACAGCGCGCGCAGCGGCACGCGGAACAGGCAGAACTGCGCGACCAGATTGAAATGCTGACCAACCGGCTGATGCGTATCGAGATGGAGAGCCAGGCAACCCAACAACTGCTGCATCTGCAGGAACATGCGCTTGAACTCCAGCGGCAGATTCGTGACTGCGCCGAGGAGTTGGATACCCTCAAGGCTCGCCGCGCCACTAATGCCCAGGTACTGGAAGGCTTCGATCTCTATGCCCGGCAACTGGCGACCGGCGAGCGTGGTTCGCCCCGGTCACATCTGCGGCTGCCGCAGGTGCCCTCCAGTCCGGCGGATCTGCGACTGGGCCGTCTGGCCGAGACCTGGAGCGCCCTGAGCATCGGGTTGCTGCTGGTGGGGTTTGTCGTCATCACGCAGTTTTTTGCCGGCGCCTGGGAAACCGGTCTGCTGGTGCTGCTGGGGATCTACTTCTTCATCGAGGCGCTCTTCCGCCGCCAGGTGCAGATCCTGGTCCGCTACCTGGTGGTCGGGCTGGCCCTGGTCGCCGCGCTGGTGCTGGTGTACGAGTTTTTCTGGCCGGTGGTGATTACCCTTACGCTCCTGGCCGGCCTGCTCATTATTGCTGAAAATATCCGCGAGTTGCTGTAACCTGCCAGTTTCCGCTTGCACCCATTACGCGGTGAGCATCTGCGTCTGGTCTGTAATTCCGAGAACGGCCGGTTTTGCCTGCAGCAGCGAGGCGATAGCCCACAGCCCGACCGAAGAACTCGATCCTGTGCGTGCCAACCCCTGCACTCCTGGTAACATCACGGTAACTGGCCCACGGTACACTGCATACGAGTTTCAGCGGATGAACTCCAGGCTACAGGTTAGGTTGCAGTCTCCTGTTTCCGTCGCCGCTAACTGTAACCGACGAGGAAAGATTATGAGTGCTCGCAGAGTTGAGTCCTTTTTACTGCGGTTGGTGGTCGAAGATGATGGGTCCATTGATCCGGCACAGTGGCATGGTCGCATTCAACATGTTGCCACCGGGAGCTCACAGTCCGTCGAGCAGCTTCAGGATGTGGTGGCCTTTATTCGGGCGCATCTCGGCGCGGTTGAGGTTACGTCGATTACATCGACAACATCGGCACCATTTTATGCCGATTCGTCCTCACCGCCACGCAAGCTCTCGTAGAGTGCCACGGTCTCCGGCAGTGGCTCCACACCCAACTCTGAGCGGAGTGCAGCGGTGCAGCGACTGTACAGACGCAAGGCAGTGCTGCGCTCCCCCAGGTGCATGTGGGCGCGCATCAGGAGTTGATAGGCTTCTTCCTGGGCCAGGTCATACTCGACAACGCGCCAGGCCAATCCAATGGCCTCGTGCGCCATTCCTTCCGCCAGCAGCAGCGCGCCCAGACGCAGGGCGGCTTTGTTAAACAGCAGCGCCAGCCGTTCCCGCTCAACCACCGACCAGTCTTCGTAGAGACTGTCGGGCAGGAAGATCCCGCCATAGAGCGTAATTGCCTCGCGGTAGGCTTCCATGGCCTGCTGCGCTTGATTGGCATGCTCGGCCACCTGACCCCGCGCAACGGCGGCAGCAAAGGCGGCCGAGTCAAGCTGATGCTCGCTCTCAATATTGAAGCCGTAGGTGTCGCCCTGTTGCAGGATGTAGTAGGCCGGCGCACCTTCCGGCCGCTCCGGCTCCAGCGCTTTGGTTAACCGGCTCAGTGTCACCCGCAAGTTGTTTGCCGCCGCTTCCGTATCCAATCCCGGCCAGAGCATATCCATAATGCGTTCGCGCGACAGCATCCGTCCATACTCCACCAGCAGCAGTTGCAGCAGTTGGCGTGCCTTGATACTGCGCCAGTCTCGGTCGCGGACTTCTTCCTCACCCCGCCAGACATGGAACGAGCCCATCGTCCGCACCCGCAACTGGTACGAGGGCCGGTAAACCAGATGCTCTAGCGCGTGTTCGGCGGCACTGCGCACCTGCGCATTCCGATCCTTGAGCAGGCTACGCAGCGACGAGTAGGCCGTGGCGGCTCCCAGGTCGCCCAGCAGGGTTGCGACACGCGCCCGCGTCGCGGGGGAACTATCCTTCAACAGCCCGATCAACAGCGATGTTGCCTGATCAGCGAGTTGTCGCCGCAGCACGCCGGACGCGGCCGTGGGAGCCAGTCCGGCGCAGAGCGCATCCGCAACTACCATCTGCAGGGCGTCTGCCGGTAGAAACGGCAAGAAGGTAATATCGTGCATCTCGGCCAGTTCCCAGCCGGCCTGGAGCGCCGCAACACCGGTTTCGACATCGCCGGTGTAGTGGGCCAGCACCCGCCGGTAGAGTTGCGCAACCACCAGGAAGAGACCGTCACCACGCTCTTCCATCTGCCGGGTTAGTTCCTGCGCCAGCGTGGTCGCCCGCGCCAACTCCCCGCCTTCGCCCAGCGCAAGCAGCAGGAGCAGTCGCACCCAGAAGCTATGGGCCACGCGCTCGGTATCGTCCAGACAGCGCAGGGCATCGAGGGCCGCAGCGGCGGCGGCCTGCGCCTGACCGGTGCGCAGCAGCGCGTAGGCTTCCAGGGCAGTCACGCGGGCCAGCAGCGTACTGGTCCCCGCACGATGCGCAACCGTTCGTGCCTGGGCCATGTAGGTTGCGGCCTCTTCAAAGCGATCCTGTTCCAGCAGGAGCAGCGCAACCAGGGCCGCGCCGGCGCCAATTGAGCCATCATTGTAGTAGTTGCTCAACTGGGTGTGCGCCGCCAGCGCCAGTTCCATCGCCTCGATGCCGTGACCCTGCTGATAGAGCGCCAGGGCGCGCTGGCGCAGCAGATTCTGGCGCATACGATCATCCCGGTCGATATGCGGGACGGAGAGTGCCTCATCTACGGTTGCCAGAGCTGCGGCCGGGTGGCCCTGCTGAATTGAGATATCGGAGACAATCAAGGCCAGCAGCCACTGCCAGAACGGGCTGCGCGGATGGTTGGCGGCATGCCGGGCCACGCGCAGCGCGGCGTTATAGCGCCCGGAGTTGTAGAGCAGCGCAACCACGCTGACCAGAGCCGTACCACGCGCCCAGGCATCACGGGCATGATTCGCAGCACGCACCGCGCGAATACAGACTGCGGCAAAATCGTCCGGGCGATCCTCCCAGAAGAGCAGTGCCGCCAGATCGCTCAGCGCGCGGAGTTCCCGCTGGGGCCGATCCTGGGCCTGATAGAGTTCAGCCGCCTCGCTGATGGCACGGGCGGCCTGTTCGGGTGTGCGCACGCACTGGCTCCAGCCCCACATGTGCAGCAGTTCCGGATCGATGGCGCGCATGGCTTCGGGTAATTGCTCGATCCAGCCGCGGATGCTGTCGCGCTGGGGCGTATCGATCAGCGGCCAGGCCTGTTCGCGGAGAGCGCGGGCGACCTCGCGGATCTCGCCGGCGCTGGTGTAGTGCTGGAGGGCTGCCTCCAGGTTGCCGCGCCGCTCCTGGGCGCGCCCAAAGCGGCGCTGGAATGCGGCCCACGCATCGGCGTCCAGCATACTCTGCGCATGGCGCAGCAGCAGCTCCCGCCAGAGCGGGTGGAACCGCAGCAGCGATCCCTCTTCGTTGAGCGCAACCAGCGGCAACCCCATCTGCTGCGCGCGCGCAATCAGGCCGGGAACATTATGCTGCGCCAGCACTTCCGTCAGCAGGGCGTTATCAAACTGCGCGGGTAGGGCGGTCAGGGCCAGGAAATCGAGCAGATCCTGCGGCAGATCGGCCAGCACCTCCGATGCCAGGTAGTCAAACAGACCCAACCGCTGCTGGCTGATCTCCAGCGAATGCAGAAAATTGGCGCGCTGGTTCGGAGCCTGCCGCGCCAGGGCGCGCACCGCCAGTTGCACACTCAAGGCCCAGCCCTCGGTGTGGGTCAGCAGCAGATCCAGTTCCGCATCCGTCAGTTCGACATTGTTGCGCTCCAGCAGATCACGCGCCTCGTCAACGGTAAGCGAGAGATCATGCCGGCTAACTTCAACCAGCGCCTCCTCGGTACGCAGGCGGGGGATCGGCGCAATATTGATGGGACGGCGCGAGGCCATCACAATATGCAGCGTTGGCGGGGCGGCCCGTAGCAGGTAGCCGATCAGTTGCCCGGTGATCGGCCCATCGATAATCAGGTGGAGATCATCCAGGAAAAGAAAGGTAGGGCGCATCAACGTGGCCTGTAGATCGCTACAGAGCGCGCCCGCTACCAACGGCCAGTCACGTTGGAGGTCGGCGACACTGTGGAGGATACGCCAGGCCTGCTCGCCGACATTGGGAAAGTGTATCTGGAAGGCACGCACCAGGTAGGCCAGTTGCAGCGCCGGATCGCGGTCGCCCTCGTCCAGCGTAAGCCAGCAGACCGGCACACTGGTATGGCTTAATGCACCGGCCCACTGCGCCAGGACCGTGGTTTTGCCAAAGCCGGCCGGGGCAACCACCAGGGTCAGCGGGCGCAGTCGGGCCTCGGCCAGCAGTGCCTGCAGATCGGGGCGCACCAGGGTATCACCCCGGGGCTGGGGGGGCACAAGTTTCAACGGCATCAGGGCCGGCAACAGCCGGGCCATTCTCTCTTCCGATGTGACTGGTATCATCGCTTCTTCTGTCGTAATAATGTGCGATTGGTCATAGTGATGAGTGCCGGGTTCGCGTCACCCATCAATCCTGATAAGTATCATTGTAACGCACAAAGGTGTTATCGGCATAGAGCACAAAGATGGTTTTTCCAAAATCGGTATTCGGTGGCGCAATATAGGTTGGCGTAAAGAGCATCAGACCCTGCGTAAAGTCCTGCCGCACACCATACGGCTCCAGTTCAACTTCGCCTGTAAGCGGCGCGCCTAAGGCGGCGGCGACACCGGGAATGCCGGTGTATACCCGGCCAAAACCCCGCACCGGCATCATAGGATTATTCGGGTCCGGTGTTGGTGCCGGGAGGTCTGCCGCTTCTGCCGGCCCAACGCCGCGATAGTCCCCTGCGTTAACATCAAAAAAGACATAAATCGTATCGGTGGGCGCCCACCAGTACATGCTCCCGCCGGCGAAGAACTGCACCACGGCGCGTCCCGCCCTTTCAGCCGACAACGGGCAGCCAACCTTTTCCCGCACGCCCACATTTTCGTCGTAGAGTTTCCCAAAGCCCCCCTGGAGCAACTCCCGCGCGCAGGGTGTGGCCGTCGGTGGTGGTGGCGCCGGCGGATCGGTCGGTGGTGGTGGCGGCACCGGGGTGTTGGTTGGGACCGGCGCAGCGGTCGGCGCGCGAGTGGGCGGCGGTGGCGGCGGCGGCGCATCAGTCGGCGCACGGGTGGGCGGTGGTGGCGGCACAGCCGTTGCCGTGGGCACCGTCGTACTGGTTGGTGGGGCGGTGGTTGCTGTCGGCTCAGGTGGTACGGGCGCGGGTGCCGTATCGCCAGTTGCGGCACCCGCGGCTATCTCGGTCGGCAGGATCGCCGGGTCGGTTGCCGGCAGCACGGTTATTGCGCCCGCGGGTACCGTCGGTTCGGTGGTCGCGGTTGAAATGATGCCCGCGCCGCGCTCCGGTTCATTCCCATCATCGCGGAAGGCCAGCGCCAGCCCCCCGGCCATGACCAGCAGCAGCAGGACGGCACCCAGCGGCACCCGGATCAGCCGGCGCCGGGGACGGAGGGCGGG